>DATNDS010000052.1:0-95414 GCA_035553215.1 Gemmatimonadaceae bacterium | reverse complement strand
CGGCATCGCGACGCGCCGGTGATATCACTGGGCCCCAAATCATAACGACCGCGAATGGAATTCGGTACCAATGCCGCGCGCGGGTTTCCTGGTTTCCACGGTGCTCGCGTCACGTGCGCTCCCTGCGCCACGCCCCAGCGCACGAATGGCAACCGCCACGAGCATCCAGAGCTGCGACCACAGCACGAGTGTCAGCTCGGCCATGCCACGCGCGCCCGCTTCGCCGTGCCGCAGCACTGTGAAATCACGCAGCGGGTCCCACAACAGCGCGAGTGCCGCGAGCGCCGCACAGGCCACGATGGCGAGCAGGCCCGCAGCCCGCTCTCCGGTATCGCGCCAGAACAGGACGCCAGAGGCCACGGCGCCGGCCGCGATGGCGGAAAGTCCAAGCCGTGTCACATCACCCCGCGGAGGATTCCAGAGCAGGGAGTGAGTGAGGACGATCCAGAGGAGCGCAATGCCGAAGAGCACCTCCAAAATGGCCAGCACACGCCTGCGAAAGAGTGAGGGGATGGCCAGGGCCGGAGAGGCGTCGGGCAATCGCTGCACGCGGCCGGGCCGCACGTCCTCCGGCGCCGCGGACTGGGGGAGCAGCTCGGCGATCACGCGGTAGCCCGCCCGCCGCGCCACGATGTACGCGATGAGCACGGCCGCGCACTCCGTCAGGAGATCAGTCACGTCAAAATTCCGTCCGCGGACGAGGAGCTGCCCCGTTTCGAGAAACGCCGCGAGCCAGAGTGCGGGGAGCATGTGAGCGACCTTGCCATGACGACGCAGCGGCCAGGCGGCCAGCAGGAATCCCAGCGGCATGTAGAGAAGGAACTGCTCGGCGATTTCCATGACGCCAAAGAAGTCCTGCGATGAGCCCAGCACGCGAAGCGGGATGAAGTGGCGGTACCCCATTTGAATGCGAATGTCCGCCACGCTGAGTCGTGGCTCGAACGGCCGCCATCCCCACCCGACGAGAAGCAGCGCGTATGCGGTGAGCAGCAGCGCGGCGCGGCGCCGGCTCTGAACTCTCGCGCTCAGGGGACCGAGAAATTTCCAGCCCACCAGGGCACCAATCGCGATCGCTGCCGTGTGCCCCGCGATGGCGCTCAACTCGATGGGCTGGCCGGCAACGCCGTGCGCGAGCTCCATCGCGACCGAGAGGGCGCAGCCACCGATCATGGACACGAGGCATGCCGTGCGGCGTCCGACACCCCACTCCACGAGCATGGCCACCGCGAGCACGCCTGCAGGCCAGAAGAGCGCCACGTCCGCGTACGACACGGTGTGCAGCGAAACGGGACGAACGTAGTGCAGCGCGTTGAGCAGGCGGGCGAACAGCGAGCCGCCTGCGCCGGGGTTCATCTCGTGGCGGTAGATTGGCGCGAACATCTCCGCCGCCACCGCGCCGAGAAACGGCAGGGAGACGCACCACATGGGGATCCCAACCCAGGACGGGCGCGAACGCGATCGGCGCAGCGTCGTCGTGAGCAGTGTGACGAGCAGGGCACCAAGTAGCGCGCCAATGGTGTTGGTCGTCACATCGTTGATGCTGGCGAAACGATACTCTGAGAGGAGCTGCAGGGTCTCCACCGCGACGCTCACGGCGAAGCCCCAGAGCATTACACGGAGCGTATCCGCCCAGGGTCTCCGGGACGACGTGGCCAGAATCCAGACGACGCCAAACCCGGCAAAGAGCAGGAGGTTTCTGGCGGCGTCAACGATATCCGCCGCATGGAGCGACCAATGCACGGCGCGATCCATGCGACTTATGATGGCGAGCGGATCGAGATCGGGACGCAGTTTCGTGAGCGTCGCGATCATCACCAAAATGACGTAGCCCGCGCACGCCGCGTACTTGAGCTTCCGTTCGGTGGCCGGGTCCAGGTTCACGAGGGCGGAAAAGGCTGAAGTTGAATCAGAAGAAGCTAACGAGGCAGACGATCCAGGAAACGACCCCCGACCTGCGGGTGCACCGCACGGCGGACCTGCCCTGAGCGACGACCACCGCGACTGTCATTCTGCCCAATGATATGGCGTACGAACCGCGATGACGACGACACAATGTTGCGCATGTGCAACATTGCAATTTCGGTTAGAAGGGTCCAATTTAGGCCCTCGAATTGCATGAGGGTCGAATCACGCTGCGGGTGCCACAGTCGCCTGGCAACCGACGCCGCAACCGGTAGCGCAATGGATGTGCTTGCTGCAGCATCAATCCACTCGGACCATCGGGTGAATTCCTCACGTTTTTCCGAGTGGCAGATGATCCTCTCCGTCGAGTTGGTGTGAGACATGGCTAGCATAGGCATTGTTGGCGGCGGTGTGCTGGGAATGACACTCGCCTTGCGCCTGCGCGAGAAGGGCCACGACGTGAGCATCATCGAGGGCGCGAGCGCGCCGGGCGGGCTGGCCTCATCGCAGACGATCGGCGGCTACACGTGGGACCGGTTTTACCACGTGATACTTGCCTCCGACACGCAGCTGCGGGCACTGCTGGATGAGTTGGGATTTGGCGATCGTCTCCGCTGGGCCACGACGAAGACGGGCTTCTATGTGGATGGCGCGCTGTACTCGCTTTCGAGCAGTCTCGAATTTCTCGCGTTCCCGCCGCTGTCGCTTGTGGACAAGGCTCGGCTGGCGGCGACCATCGTGTATGCATCGCGCGTGCGCGACTGGCGCCGGCTCGAGTCCATTCCCGTCACGGACTGGCTGCGCGCGCTCAGTGGATCGCGCACGTTCGAGCGCATCTGGCTGCCGCTGCTCAAGAGCAAGCTGGGCGAGAACTATCGCATCACGAGTGCCTCGTTCATCTGGGCGATCATCGCGCGCATGTACGCGGCGCGTCGGTCGGGGCTCAAGCGCGAGCAGTTCGGCTACGTGGACGGCGGCTACGATCCCGTGATGGCGGCGTTCCGCGACCATCTCGCGGCGCGCGATGTCGAGTTGCTCTGCGGCTCGCCGGTGTCCGATGTGCGAGACAGCGGCGATGGAGCCGTGGTGACGCTGGCCAATGGTGATACGCACGCCTTTGACAGCGTGGTGCTCACGATTCCCTCCTCGCGCATCCCCGCGCTCTGCCCCGATCTCACGGAAGCGGAATCCGAACGGCTGCAGCGCGTGGTGTACCAGGGCGTGATCTGCGCGTCCGTGCTGCTGCGCAATCCGCTCGCCGACTATTACGTTACGAACATCACTGACGCCGCCATCCCCTTCACGGGGGTCATCGAGATGACCGCCCTCGTGGATCGTGAGCGATTCGGCGGCAATTCCCTCGTGTATCTGCCGCGCTATCTCGTGCAGGGCGATGCGTACTGGCACGCCACGGACGCGGACATCGAGCGCGACTTTACGGCGGCACTGGAAGCGATGTATCCGAACTTCCACAGACGGGACATTCTGGCCTTCCGCGTCGCGCGGGCGCGCGACGTGCTCGCGATCTCCACGCTTGACTACTCCGATCGCGCGCTGCCGCCGCTCAGCACATCGCTGCCGAGCGTGTTCATCGTGAATTCGGCGCAGATCGCGAGCGGGACGCTCAATCTGAACGAGACGGTGGGTCTGGCGAACAGCCAGGCCGCCGCGTTGCTGCATCTCATGACCGCACGCGAGGAGGCGCCGGCGCATGCCTGATGTCGCTGCTCCGCGTCCGCTGGCGAGCGTATCACTCGACCTGGATGATCTCTGGTCGTACATGAAGATCCGGGGGGATGCGCGCTGGGAAGCGCGGCCATCGTACCTCCGCACCTTCGTGCCCCGTGCGCTGGACGTGCTGGACGAGGTGGGATTGCGGATCACGTTCTTCATCGTGGGGCTGGATGCCTCGCTCGACCGGAATCGCGATGTCATGGCGCAGATCACCGCGCGGGGGCACGAGGCGGGCAACCATTCCTTCGAGCACGAGTCCTGGCTGCACCTGTATTCCCGCGCGCAACTCGAAAACGAGGTGTCGCGCGCGGAAGAGGCCATTGTGAGCGCGACGGGCATGCGGCCCGTCGGTTTCCGCGGGCCGGGCTACAGCTGGAATCGCACACTGCTCGAGGTGCTGGCGGAGCGCGGCTACCTGTTCGACGCTTCCACACTGCCCACCTATCTGGGTCCGCTCGCGCGTGCCTACTACTTCGCCACCGCGGCGCGGGGCATGAAGAAGACCGCGGAGCGGAGTACGCTCTTCGGCACGTTCCGCGACGGGCTGCGCCCGGTGCGGCCGTACCGTTGGCGCCTGGACAGTGGCCGCACGCTGCTCGAGATCCCGGTGTCCACGATGCCGGTACTGAAGACGCCGTTTCATCTGAGCTATCTGCTGTATCTGAGCCGTTTCTCCGAGACGCTCGCGATCGCGTATCTGCGCACGGTGCTCATGGCATGCCGGGCCACGGGAATGGAGCCGAGTTACCTGCTGCACCCGCTCGATCTGCTGGGCGCGAATGAGGCGCCGGAGCTGGCGTTCTTTCCGGGCATGGATGTGCCGGGCCCGAAGAAGCGTGCATTTTTCATTCGCGTGATGCGGGTGCTGGGCGAGCACTTCTGGATCGTGAACATGAGTACGCATGCCCGCGCGGTGCAGGAGCGGACGCGGCTGGCCGTGCGCGTGCCCGACGCGCGGACTCCAGTCGCCGTGGCGGGCTGAGCGCCGATGTGCGGCATCACGGGCATCGTGCGCTTTGATGGCCAGCCGGTGGAGCTGGCCGTGCTGCGCGACATGGCGCAGACGCTGCATCATCGCGGCCCCGACGGCGAAGGGCACTTCCTGGATGGCAGCGTCGGGCTGTATCACAAGCGGCTCGCGATCATCGACCTGGTCTCGGGCGCGCAGCCCATGACGAGCGGCAGCGCCACGATCAGCTTCAACGGCGAGATCTACAATTACGTGGAGTTGCGCGAGCAGCTCCGCCAGCGGGGGCACGAGTTCCACACCACCTCGGACACCGAGGTGATTCTACGGCTGTATGCCCAGTACGGCGAACAGTGCGTGCAGCATCTGAACGGCATGTTCGCCTTCGTGCTGTATGACCGCGCCCGCGGCATCGTGCTCGCGGCCCGCGATCACTTCGGCATCAAGCCGTTGTACACCTGGTCCGACGGCCGCCAGATGCTGTTCGCATCGGAGATCAAGGCGCTGCTGCGCCATCCCGACGTGGCGGCACGGCCCAACCCCTGTGCCATCCGCGACTATCTCACCTTCCAGTTCGTGCTGGGCGAGGAAACGCTCTTCCAGGGCGTGAACAAGCTGCTCCCGGGACACTATCAGGTCGTGGACCTGGCCTCGGGGAGCCTGCGCACGGAGCGCTACTGGGAGCCGAATTTCACGATCGATCCGTACCACACCGAGGAGTACTTCGTCGTCGAGACGCGGCGGCTGCTGCGGGACAGTACGCGCATCCAGTTGCGCAGCGATGTGCCGGTGGGCACGTATCTGAGCGGCGGGCTCGATTCGAGCGTCGTCACGCTGCTCGCGTCCCCGGCCTATCCGCACCGGCTCAAGTCGTTCACGGGGGCGTTTCGCGAGGGGCCCGAGTTCGATGAGACCGAATATGCGGCGGAGGCCGCACGGGCCGCGCGCTCGGAGATGATCACGGTGCTGCCCACGGAGAACGACTTCGCGGACGTCATCGAGAAGCTCGTCTATCAGATGGACGAGCCCGTGGCGGGGCCCGGACTCTTCCCGCAGTACATGGTGTCGCGCTGCGCGGCGCAGCACGTGAAGGTGGTGCTGGGCGGCCAGGGCGGGGACGAGATCTTCGGCGGCTATGCGCGCTACATGGTGGCGTACTTCGAGCAGGCGCTCAAGGGCGCGATCTTCGAGACGAACGATGAAGCGGAACACATCGTGTCGATGGAGTCCATCATTCCGAATCTGCCCACGCTGCGGGCGTACGCGCCGATGATGCGCCAGTTCTGGCGCAACGGCCTGTTCGAGCCGATGGACCGGCGCTACTTCCGGCTCGTGGACCGGAGCGGCGGCGCCCTGAGTCTCTACAGCCAGGATTTCCGGGACAGCTACGATCGCGAGGAGATCTTCGAGCGATTCCAGCGCGTGTTCAACCACTCGGACACGCTGTCGTATTACAACCGGATGACGCACTTCGACATGGTGGCCAGTCTGCCCGCGCTGATGCACGTGGAGGATCGCGCGAGCATGTCGGCGTCGCTCGAGTCGCGGGTACCGCTGCTCGACCGGCGCCTCGTGGACCTGGTGACCAGCATGCCACCCGCCATGAAGTTCAAGGGCGGGGAGCTGAAGTACCTGCTCAAGCGTGCCGTACGCGACATCGTGCCGCAGCGGATCATGGCGCGCAAGGACAAGATGGGTTTCCCCGTTCCGCTCCATCTCTGGTCGAACGGGCGCGTGCGTGACCTGTGCAACGATGTGCTGCTCGGCCCCAGCGCGCGCTCGCGCGGCGTGTTCGACATGCACGAGATCGAACGACTCATGACGTACGAGGGCGCCTTTGGCCGCCGTGTGTGGGGCGCGCTCAATCTGGAGATGTGGTTCCAGCGATTCATCGACTCAAACTGACCTTTTGACTCAGGACGTTCGCATGCCGTTGGTGCTGGAGAACAATGCGCCGGGTAACTGGCGCGTAGAGAAGATCGCCGTCGTCGGGCCGGGCATCGTCGGGATGCCCATGGCCGCGCTGCTCGCGCACGCTCGCATTCGGGAGGGGACGGATCAGCCCGCACGCGTGGTGGTAGTGCAGCGCGCGTCGCGGACGTCCGCCTGGAAGGTGGACGCCATCAATGCCGGCCGTTCGCCCATTGGCGGCGTGGAGCCCGGGCTGGACGACATCGTGGCGGACTCCGTGCGCGCGGGCGTTCTGCGCGCGACGCACGATTACGCCGACCTGGCGGACGCCGACGTCATCCTGGTGTGCGTCCAGACCGACAAGAACGGCTTCGCGCCCGAGTACGGCCCGCTCATGAGCGCGCTCGGCGACATCGCCGCGGCGCTGCAGCACAAGCCGGCCGGCAACATTCCCGTGATCGTCTTCGAATCGACGCTCGCGCCATCCTCCATGCGCACCGTGGTGCGGCCGTTCTTCGCGGCACACGGGCTGGAGGAAGGGCGCGATATCCTGCTGGGGAACAGCCCCAACCGGGTCATGCCGGGGCGTCTGGTGGAGCGCGTGGCCGCGGCCGACAAGCTCGTCGCGGGGCTGCACCCGGCAACGCCGCAGCTCATCAAGCGCCTGTACGCGCGCATCGTGACGGGCGGTGAACTGCACCCCACGAACAGTCTCACCGCGGAAATCGTCAAGACGCTGGAGAACGCCTACCGGGATGTGCGCATTGCGTTCGCGGCGGAGATGGCCCGCTGGTGCGACGCGCACGATGTGGACTTCTTCGCGCTCCGCCAGCGGGCGAACGAGCGACTGCACCGCGCGGACATGGCATCGAGCGATGCGCGCGCGGTGCCGGTGGGTGCGCTGCTCGTCCCCACGGTGGGCGTGGGCGGCCACTGCCTGCCCAAGGACGGGATCCTGCTCTGGTGGCGCGCGCTGGAACGCGGGCTGGATTCGTCGCGCAGCCTCATCCTCGAGTCGCGGCATATCAACGATGAGTCGCCGGCCGAAACGCGCCGGCTCGCCGAGCGACGGTTCGGCGCGGTGCAGGGACGCAAGGTGGCGCTGCTGGGCGTTGCCTACCGCTTCGATTCGGAGGACACGCGCAATTCACCGACGCTCGTGCTGGCCCGCGAGCTGATCGAACGTGGCAACGATGTCACGCTGCACGACCCCCATGTGCTCGAGCGCGATCAGAACCTGGAACGCACGGGTACGGCCGCGCGCTTCACGCGCGATCTGGATGCCGCGCTCAACGACGCCGAGCTGGTGTTTCTGTGCACGGCCCATGCAGCGTATGCCGACGTGGGAACGCGGCTGGCGGCGATGCATGGGTTGCGCGGTGTCGTGGATGGCTGCAACCTGCTCGATCGCGCTTCGCTGAACGGCGTGGCCGACCGCTACACCGGCATTGGCCGGGGGCGCGGCACACCCGATGCGGCGCTCGTGGACTTCGTGGTGGACAGTTTCCGCGTCATGGAGCGCGGCGTGGCGAACGAGCTCACCGCGCTCATTGAGTTTCTCAATGCGGAATATGCGCCCGACGAGTTCAACCTTGCATCGCTGGCGGGCGTGCAGCGCCTGGCGCGCACGTGCACCACAGGGTGCGACATCGCCGACGCGGCGCAGATCACGGAGACGCCGGCGTATCACGGTTTCGTGTCGCGGCTGGCGCGCACGGCAACAGGGAACTGAGGCAGCATGGGATCCTTCCCGGTCAGACTCGGTTTTGCGAACAGCGTGTCGACGCCGATCGCCACGCGTGTCGCCCGGCGCATGGGCGAGGGACTTCGTCCGCAGACCGCGGCGCTCGTGGATGGCCCGCCGGTGGCGGAGGGGCTGCCGAATGGGCGGGCACATCTGCTGACGATCGTGCTGGAGGACTACTTCAACAACTTCGGACACGTCATCGAGCGGTCGCACTGGAACCGATTCGAGACGCGAGTGGAACGCGGCACGCGCCGGGCGCTCGACCTGCTCGATGCCCACGGGATTCGTGCGACCTTCTTTGCGGTGGGCTGGATTGCGGAAACGATGCCCGAGTTGATCCGCGACGTCGCGGCGCGCGGCCACGAGGTGGCGAGCAAGGGGTACGACCAGCGCGGCGTGCACGACCAGAGCCCGGAGGTATGGCAGGACGATGTGACCCGTGCCCGCGAGACCATCGAGCGGGCGAGCGGACGGCGTGTGCTGGGCTATCGCTCACCCGGCTGGGCCGCGGAGGAGGACCTCTGGGCACTCGAGGTGCTGGCCAACGACGGCTATCTCTACGATTCGAGCATCAAGCCAGTGGGCCTCGCCTTCCGGCGACAGCCCGGGCGCCTCGTGGCGCACCTGAACCAGTTCGGCAGCCGGACGTTGTGGGAGTTTCCGGTGGCCAGCGCGAGCGTTGGCGGATATCGCATTCCCATTGGAACCGGAAACTATGTCCGTCAGCTTCCTGAATGGTTGATGCAGCATGTCGTGGCGCACGGAGACCATTCGAGCGCGGATCCATTCGTCATGTACTTCCATACGTGGGAGCTGGATCCTGACCAGCCGCAGATCACAGCGATCTCTCCGTTGTCGCGCATGCGGTTCTATCGCAACATCGATCAGATGCAGCGGCGGCTGGGCGAGTACTTCCGGCGGTACGAGTTCACGAACATCCAGGAGTACCTCGGGGTGGAGGAAGAGCTGCTGCCGCCTCCCCTGCCCGAGCCCGTGCGCAGAGACAGCCCGGCGTCCGTGCGGCTGCGCCTGGCGCCGGAGCGGGGTATCGAGCCGGTGCACGTGTCACTCGTGGTGCCGTGTTACAACGAGGAGAGCTCGCTCCCGTATCTGGCCAGGACACTCAGCAGTCTCGAGACGGCGCTGGCGCCGAACTACGTGATGGAGTTCGTGCTCGTGGACGACCGGAGTACGGACAACAGCTGGATCATGCTGCAACAGTTGTTCGGCGACCGGCCAAACTGCCGGCTGGTGCGACATGACGCGAACTATGGGCCGGCGGTGGCGATCCTGAACGGCATTCGCGCGGCGCGATCCGAGATCGTGGCATCAATTGACTGCGACTGCAGCTACGATCCGCTGGAACTCGCGCAGATGCTGCCGTTGCTCGACGAGAAGGTCATGATGGTGACGGCATCGCCCTACCATCCGCAGGGTGGCGTGCGCAACGTGCCCGAATGGCGGCTGTTCCTGTCGCGGAACCTGTCAGGCCTCTATCGGACGGTGCTGCATCAGAAGCTGAGTACGTACACGAGTTGTTTCCGTGTTTATCGTCGCAGCGCGATGCTGGACATGGCGCTCAAGCACAGCGGATTCCTCGGCATCGCCGAGATGCTGGGGCGGCTCGATCTCGCGGGAGGGACGATCGTGGAGTATCCCACGGTCCTGAACGTGCGCGTGCTGGGGTATTCCAAGATGCGCGTAGTGCGCACCATCGTGGGACACCTGCGCTTGATTGTGCAACTCACGCTGCTGCGCGCTCTGCGGAGCAGGAAGGCGCGGCGTGGGGCAGGCGCGACCGAAGAATCAGCCGCGGTCGCTCAGCTCCCGGAGAGCCGGCCGTCCGACTAAAGTTCGAGCGGCTGGCGCTGGCGCCGGCCACGCCTGGACGCGGACCGATGGTCACCGTCCTCTGCGTCCACCAGTACTTCGGGCTCCGTGGACAGCGTGGGTGAAAACATCGCCGTGAGAATATCAACGGATCCGGGAACATCTTCGGTCCCGGCAATCCAGCGTACGCCATCGTCCTCTATGGCGAATACGCCGATTCCCGCCTTTTCCCCCCAGCGCACCACGTGGGGGAGATCCGTGAGAACGAGTCCGGCACTGCGCACGAGCGAGTACAACTGCGTCTGACTCGTGTACAGTTCGTATTCCGCGTGTCCTTCCCGCGTGGTGTTGTAGAGCAGCTCGTCGAAGCGCGCGACGTTGTCAGGCGCCACGAGAACACGGACCGGCAGCAACTGCGCCGCGCGGCACACCGCGGGAACGAGCCGGCTCCACGTTGCCGGCACGCCATCGCGCCGCCGCTGATCCAGTGCGACGAGCAGGAACGAGCCGGTGCGCACGGCCTCCGCTGCCGCCTTCGCCTCGGCGGGCTTGCGATTGATCCGCTTGAGCGCCGAGAAGGCGAGCCCGCAGGTGAAGAACGCGGTTTCGAGCAGGATCAGTGCGTCGAGCGCGAGCGACTGGTGCCGGAGATAATAGAGATCGTACTCCAGATTTTCGTGGATGGCCGCGTGGCGGTCCGCGCTGATCTGCCACGGCCCGGTGATGCCGGGCTTGGCCTCGAGGCGTTGCCGCTGGTGTGCGGTGTACTGCTCCACGATGAACGGCATTTCCGGCCGGGGACCGACCAGGCTCATGTCCCCCCGCATCACGTTGAGCAACTGCGGCAGCTCATCGAGGCCCAGCATGCGCAGCACACGGCCCGAGCGCGTGATGCGCGCATCGCGGTCGCCAACCGGCGAGAACGCATAGGGGTTCGTATCGCGCCACATGCTCCGGAACTTGAGCAGCCGGAAGGGGCGTCCGCCGAGCCCGATTCGTTCCTGCTCGAAGAATACGGGGCCTGGTGATTCGAGAGGAATGACGATGGCAGCAATGATCCAGATCGGCGCCGTGACAACGGTGAGGAACGCCGCCGCCAGAACGTCGAAGCAGCGCTTGGCCACGTGGTAGAAGAGGCGCGACTGCCGGCGCGAGGAACGCGGCCGCAGTACCGGAATTGCGCTCAGGTCCTCGACGTACACATCGTCAACGCGCTGGTCGTCGAGATGCGGGACGATGCCGACCTTCAGATCGTTCTCGCGCGCGTACTGCAGGATGTCCAGGCGCAGATCCGGGGACACGGCACAGGAGAGCAGCAGCTCGTTGATGCCGTGCTCGCGAACGACGCTCTCCCACTGGCGGCCACGTCCGAGGACCGGTGCCTTGAACGGTTCCAATTCGGTCTGTGAAATGCGGCAGGCTATTTCCCGGCCAATGGGCGCGGCATCATCGAGGAATCCCGCGACCGTGCAGCCGAGCTGCGGGGATTCCACGATCTTCTTCATGAGCAGACGCCCTGTGGCACCGCATCCGTAGATCAGCACCCGGTGTCCCATGACGCCGGACAGCTGCAGTCGCTGGATGATGGCCGAAACGATCTGGCGGCTGACGATGACCAGGAAGGTTCCGATGGCCATGGCGCCAACCACAATGAGGCGGGAATACGCGTTGCGCTGATCGAGAAAGAGGGCGGCAAAAAACAACGCCGAGGAGACAGCCATTCCCTTCAACGCCGTCTCGAGCTCCCAGAGATTCAGTACGCTGCCCCGGCGCTGATACAATCCCAGCCGCCAGAAGACGAACAGCGTAATGAGCGTGAACGCGATGGCGCCCTGGAGATACTTCGTGAGGGGCTCGGCCGACGTCGTGATCAACGTTGCTGGAACGACCCGCTCACGGACCTCGTAGCTGACGAAGAAGCCAGCCAGGATGGCAACCGCGTCAACGACAATCCGCACCATGCTTGACATGGCGAGTCGCGCCGCGGCGGATCTCGCCGTTTTTCCCGTCCAGATGCTAGCCAGCATGCTCGACTCGCAGTCCGCGCTGCCGTCGCGAAAGCCGGGCAATGGTCGCCCGCCGCGATCCGGCATTGGTGTGGAGTTTTCCGCAATCGACAGTCAAGGGTGGGCAATGATAAGACATTTTTAACAGCTGTCAAACTCCTTTCTTCGAACGCCCGGAAACGTCCGAGCAGGCAGGGTAAAATCGCGGGGCCACGTGCGCCGGAGCTACCTTTCGCGGCAAGAAGAGTGCTCGTTTCCCCGGAGTCGAAAGGACTCCGGTAAGGCTCGCTCCCCCGTGTGCGCGGGTGCGGGAAGGAATGCAGGGGAAGAAAACTGGCCAGACTGTCTCATCGCCGCAACACCGATGTGGCAGAGGCGTGGCGAAATGCGGATCGGACGGCTAGCTCCCGCAGCGCGATTGCAGCGTACTCGCGGCCTGTTTCATTTGAGCGAACAGGGCTTCCACGCGATCCATCGGAGCGGGTCCCATGAGTTGGGACAACTGCTGCTGAGAGGAGCCGATCCGCGCACTGTCGGCGCGCGCCTGCACCCCAAGCGAATCGGCACGGGCGCAGGCAGTGGCACGGCGGGAAGCAGCGCGCGCTCCGGCGAGCGTGGTGTCGAGTGAGGCCAGGTGGCTCTGGAGGCTGTCGGTCGACGCGCCCATGATGGCGAGTGCGGACCTGGCCTGGGCAAGCTGATCGGGTGTGAGCGCACCCGCAACGGAACGCGTTCCGGCAGCCACCCCACCGGCGGTCCGGCGGCCGAATTGCCCAGGATCGAGTTCACCGGCCGCGGCACCGTCCCTGGCGGAGTATGACCCACTGATTCCACGAACGGCGAAAAATCCCGCGATGATGACGGCGGCGACGCCGAACACGAACATCATGGCGCGTCCCCGCCCGGGGACGGCCGGGGCCATGGACGGTCGCGCCGTTCGGGGACCGTCGACGCGTACACGCCGCTGCAATTCAGCGAGCAACTCATCGAGCGCTTCGGCTCGCTCGTGCTCCGTGCCTTCGTCAAAAACGGGAATGGAGCGCTCAGGCCAGTCGTGATCCGTTGCCTCTGCCGGAGCGCTGGCGGCGACCGGATTACCGACCGCGGTGGGCGCGGTGGGCGCGGTGGGCGCGGTGGGCGAGGCTGGAGACGGTGGCGAGGCTGGAGACGCTGGTGAGGCAGGTGCGGTCGGCAACGGTGAATGCGGCCGCTCAGCCGGACGCGGTGCTTGCTGCAGTGACTCGGCAGTCGGCGGCGGCGATGGGGAAGCAATATCGTGAGCCACATCCGGCAGCGGCGTCGGCCTCGGAGGTTTGCGGCGCGCCGCGTTCGGCGGCGGAGCGGCCTCGCGAGATTCGCGTTCGAGGCTCACTCGTCGAGCTGGCGCTACTGGCGACGCCGGGGCCGTTGGCGCCACTGGTGAAGCTGGTGACGGTGGCGCCGCCGGTGTCCCGGACCCCGCTGGTGACGTCGGTGTCTCGGACTCCGCAGGCGCCGCTGGTGACAGCGACGCCATTGGCATCGCTGGTAATACCGGCGTCACAGGTGACATGGGCGGCACGGCCGCGGGCGGCGGAGGAAGCGGGCCGACCGGCGTGGTGCGGCGCGGCGTAACCGAAACCGGGCGGTGCGCGAAGAGCCCGGCCAGAAGTCCCGTGCGACGCGGCTCCTCGACATTCACCGGCTCCTCGGGCGGGAACTCGTATCCATCCAGAAACGCCTCGTCAGGGAGGAGGGCTATCTCCGATTCCGCGCGATAGTTGAGCCAACCGATGCTCGTGAGCAGCGGCGCGTTGCCGTGGTGGCGACGATGCGCACTGATCTCGACGAACGGGATGCTGAACGCGCGCCCCTCATTTGGCTCGACGCGAACCAGCGCGCCCCTGCCCTGGCCCATGACGCCATCGCGGAAGAGCGACACCTGCCACGGCTGGCTGAACAACGAGCGATGCAGGCCGACATTCTGCACGGAAATGAGCTGGCCCAGTGGGACATCGCAGCGATACCACCCCATAATGCGCCGGCCCGCGCGCTCCGCCTGCGCAATGACCCGGGACAGGTCGGCCGCGAGTGCGGCGGCCGCGTTGTTAATGGTCGCGGTCTGGATGGCGGGGGCGGCGGCGTCGATCAGGATGAATTCCAATCCGCTTGCGGGGTCCACACACGGCGCACCGAAGAGAATACCGCACGCCTGCTCACCCACTGCCCGTAGCTGATGTGCTTCCACCTGCAACAGGGCCTTCTGCGTCACGAACACGGGCGCGGCGCGCGTGCTGGTCATCACGGATGCCAGCAGGTAGTACCCATCGTCCAGTGGCAACCACTTCACCAGGCGGTCGCCGGGAAGGTGCCGGATTTCAATCGTGCGCCTGGCGTGCTCCATCGTCATCTGCACGTTCGTTCAAATCGTGGAGCTGCTGCCCTGGCGCGCGTAGAGAGGCCATCCACCCAATCGAGGCGGGCCGTGCCAATGAGTTCGGTCACCTGTTGCCGTGCGGTGTCGAGCATGGAGAGATCCAGCCTGGTCTGCCGCACGAGTGAATCGGCCTGCTGGCAGGCGTGGCGGTGGCTTGCGGGTTTTTGTGCGGACGCCAGCGCCGAGTCGAGCGCGCTGAGAGTCGTCGCAAGGTCATCGCCGTATGTGCCAACGCGCGCGAGCGCGAAGCGCGCCTTGCCGATCTGCTCCGTGGTGAGGAGTCCGGCCGGTATGTGCGCGACACCCGCGGCATCAGCCGCGCGCTCCGGGCTGCCGAGCGCGAATTGCGTGGAATCGAGCTGTCCGAACTGCGTGACGGTGGGTCGTGCAGAGGCAGGTCGCAGTCGGGGCACGAGGTAGAACGCAGCAACGACACCTGCCGCGATCACAATCCCGGCGTACGCGCCGGCGCGAGCCATGCGCCGTCCGGCGCTGCGAGGTTTCGGCAACTGATCCAGTCGCTCCAGTCGGGCGCGCTGGCGCAGATCGGCGAGGACCGGGTCGGATTCCGCGGGCGCGGGCGGAATCCGCGTCTCCGACGTGGCTGGCAGCTCATCGGTCCGCGATTCCTCGGGCATGAACTCCGCACGAGATGGCGCCGCGGAATCGACCACAATGGCGGAAGGCGGGACGGAATCGGTGACAGGCCCTGCAACAGCGTGTGGCGTCACTGAGGCGACGGGGTCCTGCTGCGGCAATGGACTGAGCTTTTCGGCTGGATTCGTTGACTCTCCGGAAATGGGCATGGTTGCAGACAGTCCAATGGCTGGTGGCGTAGCTGACAAGGCGGCGACAAGAGCTGGTTCGGCCGGACGGTGCGGTATGGGTGGTGCCGGCGGTTGACTCGTTGACGGTTCGGCGGCGCGGCGCGCTCGCCCTGCTCGGGCGATATCGCTATCCGTCCTGGTGATGTCCTTCCCAGTCCCCGCGACGTTTCCACCGGATGCCGGGGCACCGCCCGGTCGCGACCTCCTCAAGGCCGGAATGACCGGTGTCGCCGGAGGCCGCTTCAGGATCGCGCCGAGGAAGCCGAGGCCGTGATGCTCGCGGGATGCCGAAGGTGCGGCTGCCGTGGACCTGCGTTTCTGGCCCGCTGACAGGGCAGCGGGGCCGAGCGGCGTGACGGGCAGCTTCGTGTGATAGTTCGTCCAGGTCACGCTCGTGAGCAGCGTGCGGCCATCGAATCCCTCTGGAGGTGCAAGCTCCATGAATGGAATGCTGTACACCCGGGTTTCGGTAGGCTCAATGCGGACGAACGCGCCTTTGTGTTCGCCAAGGACTCCCTGACGCAGCAGTCCGACCTGCCATCGCTCCGGGAAGACGACCTGCATGGCGCCGGCGGCGGGGAGCACCATCGGCGAATCGATTGTCGCGCCGCCACGATACCAGCCGAGCACCAGTCGCCCGCCCTGCTCCGAGCGACCGAGCATGTCGCTCCACATTGCGAGCGCGGCGGCGTCGGGATCAGCGGCGGTGTCGATGCGCGGAGCACGGACGGCTTCCTCCACCAGCAGGTACTTCGCGGCGCTGCGCGGGTCGATATAGGCGGAGCCATACAAGAGGCCGCACACATTGCCACCGGGAACGGTGCGCAGATGGGCCTCGACCTCGAGCAGCACGTCCTGCATGACGACGAGCGGCGCGGCGCGCGAGCTGGACATCACTGCCGCGAGCAGGTAGTAGCCGTCGTTCTGCGGCACCCACGGAATCGCCCGGGCAGCCGCAATCGGGCGAGATTTGACGCGCTGATCAGTCATGGTACCGCCGCTGCCCGGAGGTTGCCGGACCATCTGTCGCGATTTGTTACAGACAACGCGCGGACAGATAAGGGGGAATTAACATACGAACTTCCGCATTGGTCAACAAGAGACCTGAGAGGCCGGAGTAGTGCGGGGGGCAGGAGACGTGGTAATGTGTGAGGCCGGCCACCATCCACCGTTCCACTCAGCGTCTTCATCCAGGAATGCATTTCCCCCTCTCATTTCAGAGCATCCGCGGGCGTGTAGCCGCCACCGCCGGGATCGGCGTCCTGCTGCTCTGCTGCGTCGCGGACGCACCCGCACAGGGGCAGCTTGGTCTGTTCTCGCAGTCGTCAAAGAAGAAGCTGGACACGGCGAGCCGGACTGCGCAAGCGGCGCGGCCGGAAACGGTCTCACCCGAGTCGCCGCGTGCCGCGGTCGCTGCGTTTCTGGATCTCACGAGCGCGGGAAAGGACACGGAGGCGGCGCAGTACCTGGACCTGCCTGATTCGCTGCGGACGCGCGGCCCGGAGCTGGCGCGTGAATTCAAGCTGGTACTGGATCGAAAGGTCTGGATAGACCTCGAGGACATCTCGGGAGCGGCGGCGGGCGATACGGCGGGCGGCGGTTCGCGCAACCTGGTACAGATTGCCGAGCTTCCCGGGACGCGAGGCGATCACGAGCCCGTGCGACTCTCACGTGTGTGGCGGGGCGGTGCACAGCGCTGGCTCTTTTCGCGCGGCACCGTTCAACGCATTCCGGAGTGGTACGCCGCGCTTCCCGACCGCTGGGCGCTGCAGCATTTGCCGGCGGTGTTACAGAAGTCGGGCCCATTGGGCCTGACGGCGTGGCAGTGGCTCGCATTCCCGGTGCTGCTCGTGGTGGCGTTCGGCTTTGGCACCGCGCTCAACATGGTGCTCGCGCTGGTGTTCGGGCGAGTGGCGCGGCGCACCGCGCACGACTGGGATGATGAGTTCATCAGCCGCCTCGCCGGCCCAGTGACACTGGGGCTTACGGTGGCAATGGTTGCCTTCCTGCTGCCATGGCTGGCGCTGGGTGTGCAGGGACAACTCTGGGTGGGCCGGCTGCTGAAGGCGGCGCTCATGGTGGCGTTTTTCTGGGGATTGGTGCGCCTGGTGGATGTGTGGCGCCAGCGAATGGCGGTGTCGGGGTGGGCGATGGCGGGTGGAGCGGCGCGGTCCATTCTCCCGCTTGGCTCACGGGTGGCGAAAGTGGCGATCGTGGCCATTGGCGTGGTGACGGTGCTGTCGACACTCGGGTTTCCGGTCGCGGGCGTGCTGGGCGGACTGGGCATTGGCGCCCTGGCGTTCGCGCTCGCGGCGCAGAAGACGGTGGAGAACCTGTTTGGCGCGTTTTCAATCGGCGCGGACCAGATCTTCCGGGAAGGCGACGGCATCAAGGTGGACGGCGTAGCGGGTACGGTCGAGCGCGTCGGGCTGCGGTCCACGCGCATTCGCACGATCGACCGGACGGTGGTGACGCTGCCGAACGGCAAGCTGGCGGACTCGCAGATCGAGTCGTTCGCGGTACGCGACCGCATCCGTCTGAACATGGTGCTGGGGCTGGTCTACGAGACCACGGGTGCGCAGATGCGCTCGGTGCTGGACGGGCTGGAGCGCGTGCTGCGGGAGCATCCGCATGTGACGACGGACAACATCACGGTGCGCCTTACCGACTTTGGCGCCTCGGCGCTGAACGTGCAGGTACAGACGTGGGTGCAGACGACGGACTGGAACGAATTCCTGCTGATCCGGCAGGGAATCCTTTTGCAGTTCATGGACGTAGTGGAACGAGCGGGGAGCGGTTTCGCGTTTCCATCGCAGACGGTGTATCTGAAGCGGTAGCTGGTCATTGGTCGCTGGTCGCTGGTGACCAGCGACGAGCAACCAGCAACCAGTAACCAGCACAGGTGTATAAGACTACGAGACCGGATCAGGGCACTGCGGCGAACATTGTCGCTGCGGAGGCGTTCGATGGGTCTCCATATCGGGGAGGGGGGCCATGACGCGTTTTGAATTCTCGATCAGCAGCGCTGACGAGCAGCTTCGCCTGGCCGGGTCGGTGACGAGTGGGACACTCTCCGATGCCCTTCAGGTGATCAGTGACCGGGCGGCCACGAACGTGGGCGACCGGCTCGAGATTGGTGTGTCGGGTTTTCCGCCGGCGCGGTTTCTCTATGTCCCATCCGTTGATGGTGACGAATTGATCTGGCAGGCGGAGGGGCGGAAGGCGGCTTGACTACGGTCGCTGGTCGCTGGTCGCTGGTCGCTGGTCGCTGGTAGCTGGAAGGGCGTGGGAAGTCCAGCGACCAGCGACCAGCAACCAGCTACCAACGACCGAAGTCAATCCCGATATCGAGTGCGGGCGCGGAATGCGTGAGCGCGCCAACCGATATGCGATCCACTCCTGACTCGGCGACGGCGCGGACCGTGTCGAGCGAGATACCGCCGGACGCTTCGCTGAGCGCGCGTCCGGCGATGAGCTGAACGCACTCGCGCATGAGCGCAGGCGACATGTTGTCGAGCAGAATGATGTCGGCGTGTGCAGCCACCGCCGCGCGCACCTGCTCGATGTCATCGCATTCAACCTCCACACGCGTGCCCGCCGGCGCGAACTCCCTCGTGCGGCGCACCGCCAGCGCGACGTCACCCTGCAGGGCGGCGAGATGATTGTCCTTGATCAGGACGTCCGCTTCGAGGTCGGCGCGGTGGTTCACGCCGCCGCCGCAGCGCACGGCGTACTTCTCCAGCGCCCGCCAGCCGGGAGTGGTCTTGCGCGTGTCGAGTATTTGTGCGCGCGTGCCGCGCACGGCGTCCACGTAGCGCGCGGTGATCGTGGCGATGCCCGAGAGATGCTGCACGAAATTGAGCGCGACGCGTTCGGCGGTGAGCAGGGCGCGCGCCGGCCCCTCGAGTGAGAGGATGCTGGTGCCGCGCGCGACGCGCGTGCCGTCGGGCGCATGGATCTCATGCGCAATGGATGAGGCGACGCACTGGAAGGTGGCAAGCGCGATGGGCAGCCCGGCGATCACGCCATCGGCGCGCGCCACCATGCGGGCCTGTGCGACGGCATCCTCGCGCACGGTGGCGAGCGTGGTGACGTCGCGGAACGCGTGATCTTCGGTGAGCGCACCGCGGACGAGCGCGTCCAGGTCACTCTCCGCCAGGGGGAAGCGCAGTGGCGCCTGGTTCGCCGGGTTTGCCGGCAGCGGCGCCGTCATTCGCCCACGAGCTGCGCGGGCGCGTTTGCCGGTGCGGGGCCGCCGCCAATCGACACCATGCGATCGATCGCGAGGCGCGCACGGGCAATGATCTCCGGCGGCACCGTGATGCGATGCTCCCGCTTCTCGAGCGAGTTGAGCACGGACGGGAGCGTCGTGACCTTCATGAACGGGCACGACGCGCGATCGTCGGCCGCGAGGAACTGGCGATCGGGATACGCCTTGCGCAGCCGGTAGAGAATGCCCACCTCGGTGGCCACGATGAACTCGTTCGCCGGGGACTGTTCCGGCCGGCGAATCATTCCCTCGGTGGAGAGGATCTGCACGCCCGTGGGATCGATGTCTCCGGCGGACATGGCTTCGAGCAGACTCGTCGAGCAGCCGCACTCGGGGTGAATGAGAAATTCGGCTTCCGGGTGCGCGGCGCGCTGTTCGGCCACGCGCCGGGGCGTGATGCCCGCGTGCACGTGGCACTCGCCCATCCACACGTGCATGTTCGTGCGGCCGGTGACGCGCCGCACGTGTGCGCCCAGGAACATGTCCGGCAGAAAGAGAATCTCGCGGTCGGCCGGAATGGCGTTCACGACGTCGACGGCATTGCCGGACGTGCAGCAGTAGTCGGTCTCGGCCTTCACCTCGGCCGTCGTATTCACATACGAGACGACGACCGCGCCGGGGTGCTCGGCTTTCCACTCGCGCAACTGATCGGCGTCGATGGTGGCGGCGAGCGAGCAGCCGGCGCGAAGATCCGGAAGCAGGACGGTCTTCTCAGGCGAGAGAATGGCGGCGGTTTCCGCCATGAAGTGCACGCCGCAGAAGACGATCACATCCGCGGTGGTGCGGGCGGCCTCGCGCGAGAGGCCGAGTGAGTCGCCAACGACATCGGCGACATCCTGCACTTCGGGGCGTTCGTAATTGTGCGCGAGGATGACGGCGTTGCGCTCTGCGGCGAGCGAGCGGATCTGCTGCTGGAGCGACGCGAAGGATTCGGTATCGGATATCACGGTTCGGTGTGCGCGGCGGCGCTCGCCCTGTCCTGGTGCGAGACGACGCGGATGTGCAGCCCGGCCCAATCGCGCTCGGGTTGCGGATAGTCGCTGCGAAAGTGGCCGCCGCGGGATTCGTCGCGCATGAGGGCGGAGCGCACGATGAGGCGGCCGGTGTCGACGAGATTCGCTTCTTCGGTAGCGCCTTCGGGGAGGCGCGCCTCGATTGCGTCGAGATCGGCGAGGCAGGTGCGCAGTCCGGATTCGGCCCGCGCGATGCCAGCGTGTTCCCACATGGTATCGCGCACGGCGGTGGCGGCGACCTGCGCCGCACCGCGATCGCGGAGCAGCGGGACACGCCAGGTGCCGAGCGGTGGTTCCGCGGTGAGCGGTGTCACGCCCGCCATGTCGCGGGCGACGCGCTCGGCGAACACCAGTCCTTCGAGGAGCGAGTTCGACGCGAGACGGTTGGCACCGTGCACGCCGGTGTTGGCGACCTCGCCGCAGGCATAGAGGCGCGGTGCGCTGGAGCGGCCGGCGAGATCGGTGACGACGCCGCCCATCATGTAGTGCGCGGCGGGCGTGACTGGAATGCGCTCCGTGCGCGGGTCGATGCCGCGCGCCATGCAGATCGCGAAGATGCCGGGGAAGCGCTCGGCGAATTCGGCGCCCGTGGCGGTGGCATCGAGATAGACCGTGTGGCCATCGTGCCGCTCGCGAAACACCTCGCGCGCGACGACATCACGAGGCGCGAGCTCCGCGAGCTCGTGCCGTCCGACCATGAAGCGTTCGCCGCGATCGTTCACGAGGATGGCGCCCTCGCCGCGCACCGCTTCGGAGATGAGCTTGAGCGGCGTTTCCGGTGTGTCGAGCGCGGTGGGGTGAAACTGCACGAACTCCATGTCGCCCAGCTCGACACCGGCGCGGTGCGCGAGCGCGAAGCCATCCCCGGTGGCCACCTGCGGATTGGTGGTGTAGCGATAGACCTGCCCGCATCCGCCGGTGGCGAGGACGGTGGCGTCGGCGAGAATTTCGACCGCCGCGCCTTCGCGACTCACGCGCGCACCTACGCAGGCGCCGTCGTGCACGATGAGGTCCAGGGCGCGCGAGCGCTCGAGCACCTTGACCCGGCTCGTGGCGCGGACACGCTTGATGAGTGTGCTGGCGACCTCGGCGCCGGTGCGGTCGCCATTGGCGTGGACGATGCGCGCGGCGGAGTGTGCGGCCTCGCGGCCCAGGGTGAAGGCGCCGCCCGGGTCGAGATCGAAGTGGGCGCCGGCAGCGAACAGTTCGCGCACGCGCGCGGGCCCTTCATTGACGAGCACGTCCACGGCGGCGCTGTCGCAGAGCGCGTCGCCGGCCGCGAGCGTGTCGCGGCGGTGCAGTTCGGGTGAATCGCCCGCGCCGAGCGCGGCAGCGATGCCACCCTGCGCGTATGCGGTGCTGCTGTCGAACAGCGTGCGCTTGGTGAGCAGCAAGACATCGCCATGCTCGGCCGCGCGCCATGCGGTGTGAAGGCCGGCGACACCGCTGCCGATGATGAGGAAGCGGGTGCGGGTTCGTGTTGCCATGGTGGAAATGTAGGGGGAAGGATGGGTGGCGGGCAGGCTTTGCCTCTCCCGGCCGCCCCGCCCGTGGGAATCGCTCCCCGCCCTTCCGCCGCGCCCGTGGGAATCGGCAAACGGGAATGGGGAATCGTGGGAATGGGGAATGGGGAATGGGGGTGGACGGCCACCCCTATTCCCCATTTTCGATTGCCGATTGCCGGATCAAAAGGGTCAGAGTCGATTGATTTTCATCAGCTGGCGGCGACCAGGCACCAGCGACCGTGGCTTAACCAGCTATGAAAGCGAGACAGGATTTCAGGATGGACGGGATTTACAGGATTCTCACGGTGCCGTTCCAAAAGCATTGGCCGTCGTTCAGCGAACTCACTGAAGCGTTGGGGCTCGGCTCCCAACAATCCTGTTAATCCCGTCAATCCTGAAATCCTGTCTTCGTTGGGCGACCAATGGGGTCAGAGTCGGTTGAACCTGGGAATCGGCAATCGGGAATGGGGAATCGATAAGGCAATCCGCCCCCTCCCGCCGCCCCCCGATTTCATCAACAGCAGGAAATCGGCCTCCCCATTCCCCATTCCCAACGATTCCCCATTCCCGATTGCCGATTCCCAGGGGGAGGGTGGTGGGGAGTGGGAGCGTCAATCCGCCCGCTTCACATCCCGGCGTACGCCGCGTGAGGGTGTGCGCCGTGCAGCGACGCCGCCCAGTGGTGAGAGCCTTCGTTTGCCGCGTTTCTGCTCGTACATCAACGTATCGGCGCGGTCCAGCAGATCGCTGAGCGCGCAGGGAAACGCCGGGTCGTAGTAGGCGAAGCCGAGGCTCAGCGACAGCGGATAGCGCCGGCCGGGACGCGCGTTGTGGCTGCGCAACTGCTCCTCGAGTCGCGCCGTCCATTGGTCCTGCGACGGGCTGCCGACATCCATGGCGAGCACCACGAATTCGTCGCCGCCGATGCGCGCGATGAGATCCGATTCGCGAAAGGTGCTGCGCAGCAGCTCCGCGGTTTCGAGCAGCATCAGGTCTCCCTCGCGATGCCCGAACCGGTCGTTGATGCTCTTCAGGCCGTCCACGTCGACAAACAGATGCGACAGGCGCTTCCGCGTGCGATCCGCGATTTTCATCTGCTGTTTGCCGAGTGTCTGGAAGCCGCGCCGGTTGTACAGACCCGTCAGGTCATCGAGCAGCGCCATGGCCTGCAGCGCCACGTGCAGCTGGTGCCGTTCGATCGCGAATCGGATGGCGCGCGCCACCAGTCCGCCATCGAGCGACTCCCTGCTCAGTGCGTCCTGTGCTCCCGCCTTCAGTGCCAGCACGGCGAGCTCCTCGTCGTCGCGCTCGGTGAGTACGACGACCGGAATGCCGCTCGTGTGCTCGAGCAACGTGCCGAGCGCACTCAGTGAGGAGTCGCGGCCGGCCGGGAGATGCAGGAGCACCGCATCGAAACGGGTCTCGCGCAGTTGACGCAGCGCCTGCTTGAGGATCCGCGCATCGTGCAGCTCGATCTCGTGCGACGGGTCGTTCGCCAGTATCTCGTGCACGTGGCGCACGTCCTCCGCGTCTGTCGAAATGGCCAGGATCTTCAACTGCGTGATGCTCATGCTCCGTCATGCTCCCGCGGAACAGGCACGTCCGTCACGTGTCGCGTCCGGGCGCCGGAACGACGATTCCGTATTCGCGAATCTTGCGCGCGAGGGTGGGGCGCGAGATGCCAAGTATCCGCGCCGCGGCGCTGCGGTTCCCCCTGGTGATTTCCAGCATGAAGCGCACCGCGTCCTTTTCCACGTCCGCCAGCGACCGTCCCTCCGGGGGAATGTGAATTTCCCGAATGGGACCGGGGGCGCTGGTCCCGGACAGCGCCATACGCTTCTGGAGCATGAGCCGGGCCGCGTCAATGGTATCGCCTTCGCTCAGGATGGCGGCATGCTCGATGACGTTCTTGAGTTCGCGGATGTTGCCGGGCCAGGCGTGCGCCTGCAGGACCGCAATGGCGTCGGCGCTCAGCGTCTTCGCCTCCATGCCCTGCTGTCTCGCCAGCTCGCCCAGAAAGTGCCGCGCCAGCAGCTCCACATCGCCCTCGCGGTCGCGCAGCGGGGGCAGCACGATCCGGAAGACGTTGAGCCGGTAGTAAAGGTCCTCGCGGAATTCGTCGCGCTGCATCGCTTCGCTCAGCCCGGTGTTCGACGCGGCAATGACGCGGCAGTGAATGGAGACGTCCTCCAGACCGCCCAGTCGCTGCAGTCGCCGGTTTTCGAGCGCGCGCAGCAGCTTGGGTTGGAGGCGGCGCGGCAGTTCGCCGATCTCATCGAGGAACACCGTCCCCGTGCCCGCGAGTTCGAGCAGACCGCGCTTCTGACCGCGGGCGTCGCTGAATGCACCGCGCTCGTGACCGAACAGCTCGGACTCGAGCAGCGCTTCAGGAATCGCCGCGCAGTTCACGGCCATGAACGGGTCGCCGCGGGCCGGGCTGGCGTAGTGAATCCCTCGCGCGAACAGTTCCTTGCCGGTGCCGGTCTCTCCCACGATCAGCACGGTGGTGAGCCTGCTGGCCGCGGCCTTGCGCGCATGTCGCAGCGCCTCGCGCAGTGCATCACTCACGCCGACGATGTTCTCCAGGCCCACGGAACTTTCCGGGCTGCCGGAGGAGTCTCCCGCCGGGAGCGCCACGGAGCCGGGCGAATCCTGGCCGTTCAACGCGGCTGACAGGGGCGGGATGACCGCGGACGATCCGGCCGCCGGAGTCCGCGCGAGATGGTCGGGTCGGGAGGGCAGCTCGGAGCCGCCATTTCTGGTTCGTTCTAGCGCCATGAGAGCCGTGGGCGAGGATGGAGTGACATCAGATAGTCAGGCGGCGAGAGCCGAGAGGCGACGCTGGAGGTCGCCGGCGTCGGATGCCGCGCCCAGCCGCTGAAATGCAACCAGCGCCTGCTGCCAGGCTGTCCGTGCCCGCTCGATCTCGCCGCGGCGCCGGGATACTTCGCCCAGTTCGCGAAGGACCTGTGCCGCGAGATGGGCGTCTTCGCCCTGCGTGGCGAGTTCTCGGGCCTCCTCGAGTTTGTCGGCCGCTTCCGTCAGCTCTGCCCGGTGCTCGGCAATCATGCCGTAGAGCCGGAGCGCCTGGGCGCGACGCAGCCGGTCGCCGCGGCGCCGGGCAATCGCGAGGAGCTGTGCGCACTCGCGCTCAGCTTCGTCGAACCGGCCGCTGGCGATCATCAGCTCGGCGGTCCCGATGTGAATCAGCGCTTCCATGTAGAGATCGCCCTTGCCGCGCGCCAGCTTCTGCCCCTGCTCGAGGCTCTGCTCCGCGTCAACGAGCCGATGCATGTCGATGTAGAGACGTCCCAATCCGGTGAGCGCGACCCCCATGCCGGTCTCGTCGCCCGCGGCGCGAGAGTCGGAGAGGCTGCGCTGATAGCGCGCCTGGGCATCCGATGTGTCGCCGCGGATGGCGGCCAGCTCGCCCAGGCTGGATGCGATGGCCGCATGCAGTGGCTGATCCGCCGCGGCGACTGCGGAAGCCGCCGCATCGTCGAGCAAGCGCCGCGCACCGGCAATGTCACCACGACGCTCGAGGACCAGCGCCATCTCGTACTGGGCCAGCGCCACGCCCCGTTCCGACCGGACGTACTGCGCGATGTCCATGCTGCGCTTGAGCAGCGCCGCGGCAATGGACGTCTCGCCAATGTCCCGGAGCAGCACGCCCTTCTGGCGCAGCAGGTCGGCGTGCAGCGGACCCACGGGCGCACCCTGGAGCAGTCCGAGCGCCATGTCGAGCGACACGACCGCCTCGCACACCGAGCCTTCGCGCGCGAACTCGCGTGCGCGCGCGGCAAGCCGCTCGGCATCCTCGCCCGGAGGCGCATTCCGGCTGCCGATCAGCATTCATCTCCCGGGTTCGATCGCCACTGCCATACGACACGGACGATTCTCCGGGCGCGAATGTCACGGCGCACTGTGACGTTATGTTCCTGCTGGCGTTCCTGCCGGTTTGGCCGCCAGCCGCCAACAGTGCAGTCGCGTGACGCGTAGATTTCACAGCCTTCCCGGAGCCGCGTGGCTGGTGCACCGTGTCCGCGGACCACCCGTGCTCCCATCGACTCGCATCATGCCTCGATTGCCCCGAGCCGTTTCCCTGGCGCTGTGTGCGGTGTGCGCAGTCGCCGCGTGCGGCCGCTTCGCCGACCGCTCCACACGCGCGGCGCAACACAGCCGCGTGGTCAGCGTGTCCAAGCAGATCAACGAATTTCTTTACGCCATCGGCGGCCAGAGTGATCTCGTCGCCGTGGATCTCACATCGATCTATCCGCCGCAGATCAGGACGCTCCCCACCGTGGGATACCACCGCGCGTTGAGCGCGGAGGGAATCATCTCCATGCGGCCGACGCTCTTTCTGACGGATGGCAACGTCGGGCCTGACGCCGTGCTGCAGCAACTGCGCGCGGTGGGCATCCCGATCGAGGTGATGCGACCGGGCGGGACGCTCGACAGCGCCGAGATGCTGCTCACGAATCTCGGGCGGTACTTCCACCGCGAGCGCTCGGCTGACAGCGTTCTCGCGCAGTGGAAGACAGGGATGAGCGCCGTGTGGGCGGACACCGCTCGCTGGAACAGCCAGCGACGTCCGCGCGTCCTGCTCATGCACTTCGGCCAGATCATCAACAATTATCTGGCGGTGAACCGCGGCAGTCCGGCTGATCAGATGATCCGCTGGGCCGGCGGTGAGAACGCCATGGACTCGCTTGGCGGCATGACGCGAATCACGCCCGAGTTGATCGCGCGCGCCGCACCCGATGTGATCATCGCGACCGAGGTGGGATTCGATCGCTACGGCGACGCGAAGAAGTTCGCCGCCATGCCAGGCATCTCCCTCACGCCGGCGGGCAGGTCGGGACGCATCTACCGCATCACCGAACAGGAGGTCATGTACTTCGGGCCGCGCACCCCGGCCACCGTGAAGAAGATCGCCGCGATGCTGCATCCGTGAGATGCTGAAGCATCTCTCGTTCAGGCAGACGTACTGGCTGCTCGGCGTGCTGCTGGTGATCGCGATTGTGGCATCGGCGGCCATAGGCGCCTTCTCGTTCACGCCCGCACAGATGGTGCGCTATCTGGGTCAGGCCGCGGGATGGCTCCCGGCCGTCCCCGGCGATACGCTGGGCCGGAACGTGCTGCTCGGACTGCGGCTGCCCCGGGTGTTCGTGGCGGGTCTCACCGGCGCGGTGCTCGGCGTGTCGGGCACGCTCATGCAGGGGCTGTTCCGGAATCCGATCGTCGAGCCGGGGCTTGTCGGCACATCGGCGGGCGCGGCACTGGGTGCGGCGCTGGTGTTCGTGTTCGGCAGCGGCACGGCGCTCGCCTTCACCCATCCACTCGGCTCATTCGCGGTGCCGGTTGCGGCCTTCATCGTGGGATTCGCCGCGACGATGCTCGTCCATCGGTTGTCCACCTCGTTTGGCAAGGTGAACGTGTTCACGCTGCTGCTGGCCGGCATCGCGGTGAACGCGGTGTGCGGCGCCGGCACGGGATTCCTGTCGTACATCGCGCGTGATCCGCAGGCCCGCAACATCACCTTCTGGAATCTGGGCACTTTCACCACGGCAGACTGGCGGGGCGTCGAGCTGATTGGTGTGTTCTTCGGCCTGAGCTTCATCTGGGCGCTGCGCTACGGCAAGGCGCTGAACGCCCTCATGCTCGGGGAGAACGAGGCCGCGTATCTCGGGGTGAATCCGCGACGGCTCATTCTGTGGCTGCTCGTGGTGAACACGATCATGGTGGCGGTGGCCACCGCCATGGTCGGTGTCATTGCCTTCGTGGGACTGGTCATTCCACACGTGCTGCGCATGATGAAATCGGCAGACTACAACTTCCTGCTGCCGGCGTCGGCGCTTCTCGGCGCCGTGCTCATGGAGGTCATCGACATTGTCGCTCGCGTGATCATCCCGCCGGCGGAGCTGCCCATTGGCATCATTACGGCGGTGGTCGGCGCGCCGGTGTTCCTCGGCATCCTGCTGCGCCAGACGCGCCGCGGCGGCTCGGGCTTCTATGGTTGAGCTGCGCGGCGTGAGCTATCAGGTAGACCGGACGATGATCCTGCACGACATCACCACCCGGTTCCAGCCGAATCGCTTCAACGTCATCCTCGGGCCGAATGGGGCGGGGAAGTCCACGTTGTTGCGCGTGGCGACCGGTCTCCTGCAGCCCACGGCTGGCGACGTGCGCTATGGCGACCAGCTCCTGGGCAGTTTTTCCGCGATGGAGCTGGCGCGAAAGCGGGCGGTCCTGTCGCAGCACGTGGAGCTGGCGTTTGCGCTCACGGTGGAGGATGTGGCGCTGATGGGACGGTATCCGCACTACGAGCGGGTTCCGTCGCGTCGCGACCGTGACATCGTGCAGCAGGCGCTGGCGCTCGTGGGTATGGAGGACAAGCGCCGGCAGCAGTATCCGACACTCTCGGGCGGCGAGCAGCAGAAGGTACAGCTGGCCCGTGTTCTGGCCCAGATCTGGAACGATGGCGGCGGCGCGGAGCACACCTATCTGTTCCTCGACGAACCGACGACGAGTCTGGACGTCCACTATCAGATCCACCTGCTGGATGTCGCGCGCGGACTGCTTCATCACGACTGCACCATCGTCGCGATCCTGCACGATCTGAATGTCGCCTTCCAGTATGGTGACGTGTTCTTCGTGATGGATGCCGGGCGGCTGGCTCACGTGGCGACCGCCGCGGCGGAGGTCTCCCGCGATCTGATCGAGCGTGTATTTCAGGTTCAGGCGCACCGGATTCACGATCCCGACACCGGTGATGCCGTCTGGCGATTCGCGCTCCAGGGCAATGGTCGCCGCGGCGGCACCGGAAACTAGCGAGCAGCGACCTGCGTCCCCGCGAACGTCCGGACGGGATTTACGGGATTGTCAGGAGATACAGGATAATCACGGTGCCGTTCCCAAAGGTGTCGCAGTCATTCAGCGAACGAACTGCAACGTTGGGACTCGGCTCCCCACAATCCTGTTCAATCCTGTACATCCCGGAAATCCTGTCTGTATTTTGCCCGTCGAGTCTACTCTATCTCCTGCCCGAGCCCAACACCGCAGGCGAATGCACTCACGGATGCGACAGCGGGTCAGGCACCGTCGGTGCCTGACCCGCTGTCGCATCCGTGTATCCGTCCGAGTCAGGGATCCAGCTCTTCGTTCTCCCCGGTAATGACGGCGGTGTCGCTTCCACCGCTCACGCGGACCACGCGCAACGGACGCTGCTGCGACTTGCCATTCACGGTCAGCGTAACGAGATAGTCGCCGGTTTCGACGATGGGCGCACCACGGCCTCTGCCGCCGAAGCCTCGGGTGAGCGCGCCGCTGCTGCGCAGCGCACCGAAGATGTCACCCAACGCATCCCGGTCGATCTCCTCGCTCGCGCCCGGAGCGCCACCGGCGCCGCCCTGGCGCCTGACGCGGGCGTTGGTCGTGTCGCCGGGTTCCGCGCCTGGCGCTGCACCGGGAGCGCCGGGTCCGCCACGACGGCCGCGCGCACCAGCGGCCCGTGGTGCCGGGCTTTCCGCCGGCCGGGGATTGAACTGTCCGGATGGGCCGCCGTTGCGGCGGAAAAACGCCCCGAATCCTTCGCCGCTGGCGAGCTGCTTCTTCAGCCGGTCGAGCGCGGTCTTGGACGCCACCCCCGCCGTCGCGAGTGAATCGAAGACGTGATCCATCTTCCGCGCCGCGATGATGCTGTCCCGCACGCCGGCTGGCGAGAGCTTTGGCGACGGCGCTGCCTTGCCGCGGAAGTTCCAGGTGACGTAGTGCAGACCCGGCGTACCGGGGCCGGTGAGCGTCGACAGCGTGTCGCCCTGCACGTTGGTGATCACCACCTTTGCGGTATCGCTGCGCTGGCCGCTCGTGAGCAGGTAGGCAATGCTCGCGCCGTACGGCGCACTGCGCGCCTCGAAGTGCTGCTGGCCGTTGTCCACGTTGGCGCCCGGGGCCTCGCCGTACTCGAACGCCATCGTTGGCTGGAAGAGATGCGGCCCCGAAGCAATCGCGCTCTCGGCCATCTGCTCCAGCGGCGCGATGTCCACGATCCAGATGCCCCGTCCGTGCGTCGCCGCGATCAGTTCATGATCCCGCGGCTGAATCTTGAGATCGTGCACCGGAACCGTGGGCAGATCGGTCATGAACCGCTGCCAGTGCGCGCCACGGTCCAGCGACACGTAGGCTCCCACATCGGTACCTGCGAAGAGCAGGTCGCGCGAAACCGGGTCTTCCCGGATCACGTGCAGGAAGTCCGGCCCGCCCGTGGGCAGGTTGTTGACGATCGAATGGAACGACTTGCCGAAGTCGGTCGTGACGTACAGGTACGGCTTGAAATCGTTCGTGCGGTGATTGTCGAACGCCACGTAGAACGTCGTCGTGTCGAAGTGCGACGGCTCGACGCGCACGACGTAGGTCTTTGGCGGCAGGCCCGGGAAACGGCCGGTGAGGTTCTCCCACGTCGCGCCATCGTTCCGGGTGAGCCAGAAGTTGCCGTCATCCGTCCCCGCGTACAGCAGTCCCGGCCGCACCGGAGATTCGGCGAGCGTGGTGATCGTGCCGTAGGTTTCCGCGCCGGTGGCGTCGTTGGTAATGCCGCCGGTGGTCTTGATGCTCACGTTGATCTTCGCCCAGTCCTGCGTGGACAGATCGGGCGAGATCGGATAGACGTCGTCGCCGCGATTTGTCGACTTGAGCACGCGGTTCCCGCCAATGTAGAGCGTGCTGGGCGAGTGCGGCGAGATGAAGTACGGCGTGTCCCAGTTGTACCGCATGTCGAGCGCGACGGAATCCATCTTCTGCTGCGCGCGCAGCGCCGTGACGCGCTTCTTCACATCCTTGGACTCGGGCTTCGTGGTGTCGCCGCGTGCGATCAGGATCGAGTCCTCGATCTGGGTGTACTGCGGGCGCCATTCCGGCTTCACCACCTGGCTGCGCTCTCCCGTGGAGTAGTCCATCCGGCCGATGGCGCCACCCTGCGACTCGGCGTAGATGATGTTCGGGTTGGTCGGATCCTGCGCGGTATAGAATCCATCGCCGCCGCCAACGGTGAACCAGTCGGAATTCGCGATGCCGCCGTTCTGCTTGCGGCTCGGCCCGCACCAACTGCCATTGTCCTGCAGCCCGCCGCAGACGCGGTAGGGAACCGCCATGTCATACGTGACCTCGTAGAACTGACCGATTGGCAGCACGTCGAGAAAGTCGAAGTTGCCGCCGCGATCCCAGGTCTGCGACACGCCGCCGTCATCTCCCACCACGAAGTGCTGCGGATCCTTGGGATCGATCCACATCGCATGATGGTCCACGTGAATGCCCTGGGTCGCATTGCGCACCGTCTTGCCGCCGTCGGTCGAGAAGTTGACCGGCGTGGACGACCAGTACACGCGATCGGGATCCTGCGGGTCAACGCGCACCTGCGAGTAGTAGAACGGCCGGACATCCTTGTCGTTCATCCAGCGCCATGTCTTCCCGGCGTCATCCGAGCGATAGAGTCCGCTGAGCAGCCGGTTGGCCCGCGATGCCTTGGCGTTGGCCGAATCGCTCAACGGCACCTGGAACGGCGCCTTCCCGCCCCGCACCGAGTCGGCCTCCACGAGCGCGTACACGATGTTCGGATTGCTGATGGAAATGGCGATGCCGATGCGGCCAAGCTGCGTGGCCGGAAATCCGCCGCCCTCGATTTTGGTCCAGGTGGCGCCGGCGTCGGTGGTCTTCCAGAGCGCGCTCCCCGGGCCTCCACTGGTGTACGACCATGGCGTGCGGATGCGCTCATAGCTGGACGCATAGAGCGTGTTCGGGTCCTTCGGGTCCATGGCGACGTCAATGAATCCTGCCCGGTCGCTCACGAACTTGATGAGCTTCCAGCTCTTCCCGCCGTCGGTCGTCTTGTACAGCCCGCGTTCCTTGTTGGTCCCCCACGCATGTCCCAGCGCCGCGACGTAGACGACATCGGCATTGCGCGGATCCACGACGATGCGCGCGATCTGCTGTGTTTCCTCGAGACCCATGAGCTGCCAGCGCATTCCCCCATCGGTGCTCTTGTAGATGCCGCCGCCGGGCATGATGGAGTTGCGCGAGTTCTGTTCGCCGGTGCCGGCCCATACGATGTTCGTATCGGATGGCGCAATGGCGAGCGCGCCCATGGACACCACGCGTTCGTGCTCGAAAATCGGGCGGAACGTGGTGCCCGCATTGGTCGTCTTCCAGATGCCGCCGCCGGCGGCGGCGACGTAGAACGTCTTGGACGGGCTCGGAATGCCGACGATATCCGCCACGCGCCCGCCCATGTTCGCGGGTCCGATGTTTCGCCAGGCCATGCCGGCGAGCGTGACAGAATCGAGACGGGACGCCGCCTCGGGCGCACTCGGCGCCGCCGCCTGCTGCGCCACGAGCGGTGGTGCCGCGGCCGTGAGCACGGCCAGCAGCGTGGACACAAGTGACAGATGTCGCATGGGCGAGGAGAGGGAGAAGGAGTGGGAGAGACGGCGTGGAGACTCGCGCCCGCGGGGCGATGGCGATAGCCGGCTGATCCGGCGGCCGGTACCGCATTCAAAAAATCTACGCGGAGATGATGCCAATCGTTGGGAGCGCCTGCAATGGGGCGTCTGCGTCGGTCCGCTCGGGGCACTCAGGCGGCGCGACGCTATCCCACCGTGACCGCTTCCGGCTCGGCCGGCGTCTCCTGCAGATGGCTCTCCACGCGCGTGGTCGGAAGCCGGAGCGCCACGGCCATCCACATGATCAGCGCGGAGAACACGGCAATGACGAGAATCGCCCAGCCGAAGCCGAGGATACCGCGGTTGCCGGCGTGATGGCTCAGATCGGGATAGGAGCCGATGAAGCTGAGGATCGCGAGGCCGGCCAGCCAGACGAGCACCCACGCGCCCGAGCGGAATTCCATGGGCGGGGTGCTGTCGTGATGGCGGATCTCGTACGTCACGAGCACCACGTAGCCAATGAGCACCGCCACGAAGAGCTTCCAGTCGGTGTCCCATCCCGACCAGTACACGATGAGGTTGGACGACAGAAACGCGAGATACGCAATGGTCACGACGGCGGGCAGCCGGAAGGGACGATCCTGACGCGGGATCTGCTTCCGCATGGACACGAGCGCCAGCGGTCCGGAGCCGAATGACAGCACCGTCGCGGAGGTCACGAAGCCTACGAGCTTCTGCCAGCCGGGGAAGGGCAGGAAGAAAATGAGCCCGACCACGAAGGTCAGAATGACGCTCACCCAGGGCACTCCGCGGGCATTCACGCGCGCCAGTGCCCGCGGCACGTTGCCGTTGCGCCCCATGGCGTAGGAGATCCGCGCCGTGACCGTGGTGTAGATCAGTCCCGTATCCGCGGGCGAGATGAACGCATCGATGTAGAGCAGCACGGCGAGCCAGGTGAGTCCCATGGCGCTGGCGAGCGCGGCCAGGGGCCCGTACGTGGCGGCGAGATGATCCAGTCCTCCGGTGAAGCTCGTGCCGATATGCGCCCAGCCGCCCGCCAGCGCGTCCGGCGGGAGGGCTCCGACGAACGCGACCTGGAGCAGGACGTAAATGATTCCCGTGATCACGACCGACCCGATGATGGCGATCGGCACGTTGCGCTGCGGATGGCGCGTTTCGCCCGCGAGTTCCACGCCCTGGCGGAAGCCGAGGTACGAGAAGACGATTCCGGCGGTGGCGATGGAGGAGAACACGCCGCTCCAGCCGAACGGCATGAAGCCGCCGGCCTGGGCGTGATTGAAATTGCCCGGGTGGAACACGGTGACCAGGAACGCGATGATCACGAGCGTGATGATGCCGAGTTTCCACCAGACGAGCGCGTTGTTCAATCGTGCGAACCAGCGAATGCCAATGACGTTGATCAGGCTGAACAGGGCGAGCAGGGCGGCGGCCACGGCAAAGCCGGCGCCGGTGAGCACCGGCACGCCGTTGCTCAGGTGCTGCAGCCACGGGATGTAGTTCGTGGCGTACTGCAGCGCCGCTTCCACCTCGATGGAGGTGGTGGAGGCCACCGCGAGCCAGGTGATCCAGCCGAGCGTGTAGCTGGCGAATGAGCCGAAGGCGTAGTGCGGGAAGCGCACCACCCCGCCGGAAACCGGAAACATGGTGCCCAGCTCCGCGTAACAGAGGCCGATGAGGATGATCATCACGCCGCCGATGGCCCAGGCGAAGATGGATGCCGGCCCCGAGATCTGTGATGCCGCCAGCGCGCCAAAGAGCCAGCCCGATCCAATGATCGAGCCGACGGCGGTGAAGAGGAGGCCGATGATGCCGATGTCACGGCGCAGGCGGCGATCGTCGGCCGCCGCGCGGTGCAGGGGAGCGCCAGTCGTGTCCATGGAGTGCCAGGTTCGGGAACGCGCAACCATGCGCCCCGATCCGGTCACGAGGCCGGGCTACCTATGGGACGCCATACAATAATGCAGCATGGCGCCGTACGCCGTCGCGCACAAGGGCAGCGCGCGCTCAGGCTGCCCGCGCGTGCGCCTCGGCCATGACGTGCGCGTACACCATGCGCGAGATGTCCACGATGAGCGCGCGCGCAACGGTCTCATCGGGAATGCCGCGCGTCATCACGACAAGGACGTACGGATCGGCCCCTCGAGGATACACGATGGCCGCGTCGTGCAGATGGCCCGTGATCCACCCCGTCTTGTGCGCCACGGGTGTGCCCGGCGGCAAGCCGGCCGGGATCTCGGCGCTGAACTCCTGGTGCAGCAGGATGTCGCGCATGGCGGCGCAGCTCTTCGGTGACGCCGCGCGGTCCTGCAGAATCGCCTGCATGATGGTCGCCAGGTCGGCCGACGTCGTCATGTTGTTCATGCCGTGCTCGAAGGCCTTTTCGTCCTCGACGCCGCGCAGCACCTGGATCTGGTTCGCGCCGAGCGAGCGCATGGCCTCTGTGGTCCGTTGCGCGCCAACGAGCGCGATGAGCGCGTTCGTGGCCAGGTTGCTGGACCGCGTGATCATGAGGTCCATGAGCTCGCGCACGCTGATGCGCTCGCCGGTCCGCGCATACAGCGAGCTGTCCGAATCATCCGCCCTGTTCAGCGAATAGAGCGAGCCGTCCACGATGGATCCGAACTGATTCACGAGCAGAATGCGCTGATCGAGCGAGAGGCCGCCGCCGTCCACCTGGCGAAACAGCTCGATCATGACCGGCACCTTCATGGTGCTCGCGGCGTGAATCATCGTGCGCGCGTTGATGTCGAGCGAGTCCGCGTGGCCGGGATAGCGAAAGGACACCGCCACCTCGGCACCGGGCACCGCGGCGATACGGGAGCGAAGGCGCGCCGCGAGCGAGTCGTCATGCATCACGCCGCCGGCGAGCGCGAGCACCATCAGAAATGCATGCATGACACGCGAATATAGACCGTGCCGGCGCAATCGCCAGCGCGTGGTTGCGTCCGCCGCTCTGGATCGTGTTGCGTATTGTCGGCGCATCACTCAGTTTGCGCGGGACCCCCAGACCTGTCTTCATGACGCAGATTCAGACCGCAAGCGACACTCCCGCTCCCGCGCTGCACGGCAGACGTGAACGTCTGCGTTTCACCGCATTCCGGTTTTCCCGTGGTGCCGATGGGCATTGCCACGCCGAAGTGGAACTGGAATGGATTGACGGACTGCGTGTCACCGGCACGGCGCACGGCCCGTCGAGCGCCACCGTCGATCTCCGGGTCGCGGCGGACGCAGCGCTCCGCGCGATCGAAGCGTTTTCCGAGGGCGGCATGGTGTTCGAGCTCGTTGGCGTGAAGGCCATTCGCGCTTTCGATGCGACCGTGGTCATCGTGTCGGTGGCCAATCGCCGGGACGGACCGTCCAGGCTGCTCGGATCCTGCCTGGTCGAGAACGACCCGGTGCGTGGCGCCGTGCTGGCCGTGCTCTCGGCCACCAATCGCGTCCTGGGCAACTTCATCGCCACGCGCTGACTCTTTTCGCCGAACGCCTTCATGTCCTCTTCCACCCGCGGCCGCGTCGTGAATCTCTCCCGTCTCTGGTGGGTGGCCCTGCTGGCGACCGCCGCCTGTCACTCCGCACGCCCCAATCCGGCGCCCGCGCCCAAGATCTCCGCCGCAACGTCGGCAGCCGTGGACAGCATGCTGGCGCAGCGCGCCGCGGACTCCATCAGCGCCTCCGATACCTCGAGGGTCGCCCAGCACGATCTGACCAGCGAGGCGCTCAACATCTTCGGCGACACGGCATCACCCCCGACGGATTCGGCGCCCCCTGCGGATTCGGAGCCGACCTGGGACATCGACGTGCACTCGTACGAGACGCACAGTCGCGTCGCCTACTTCGTGGATCGCTATCAGCACGCGGCGCACGACCGGTTCGAACAGTGGATCGATCGCAGCGGCCGGTACGACGCGATGATTCGCAGCAAGTTGCACGCGGCGGGCCTGCCCGAGGATCTGACGTACCTGGCGCTGATCGAAAGCGGCTACGATCCGGACGCATACTCGCGTGCCGCCGCCGTCGGCATCTGGCAGTTCATGGCGAGCACCGCGCGTGGTGTGGGGTTGCGTGTGGACTGGTGGGTGGACGAGCGTCGCGATCCGGTGCGATCCACCGACGGCGCCGTCAAGTTCCTCGGCTATCTGAACGAACAGTTCGGCTCCCTGTACCTCGCGGCCGCCGCCTACAACGGAGGGCCGGGGCGCGTGTCGCGCGGCCTCAGCCGCTACGCCGATGAGCTCGAGGGACAGTCGGGCAACGACGCCTTTTTCGCGCTCGCGGACAAGGATTATCTGCGCGCCGAAACCCGGGACTACGTGCCGCGCCTCATTGCCGCCGCACTCGTCGCGAAGGACCCCAGCCAGTACGGTTTCAATCCGCATTACGACTCGGCGTACGTCTACGATTCGGTGCGCGTGGGCCCGGCGACGCCGCTCGCCGCGGTCGCACGCGCCAGCGGCTCGGCGACAGGGACCATCACCAGCCTGAATCCCGAGGTCCTGCGTGGGATGACGCCGCCGGGCGATTCGTTCTTCGTGCGAGTGCCGGTGGGTGCCGCCGCGAATTTCGATTCCCTCTTCGCCGCGCTCCCGCGCGAGGCCAGGGTGGCATACTCGCGCCATGAGACGCGGCGCAACGAGACGCTGCTCGCGCTCGCGCGCCGCGCCGGCGTCACGGTAAAGCAGTTGAGCTGGTACAACCCCAGGCTCAAGCCCAATCGAAGGGGCCATCTCGCCGGCGGGCAGACCGTGATCTTCCCGTCCGACGCCGTCGTGGCCGCTGCCCGCGATGTCCCGGATCCTTCCATTGAACGCTACGGATCGTCCAGCAGGGGCACGGTGTCGCACGTCGTGCGGCGCGGCGAGTCTCTCGGACTCATCGCCCGCCACTATCACACGACAGTGCCCACGCTCATGCGGCTCAATGGACTCAGGAAGAGCATGATCTTCCCCGGTCAGGTCATCGTCATCAGAGGGTCGCCGCGCAGGACGCACCACACGACGGCGAGCCGCGGGGCTTCAACCTCGCGCCATAATGCGCGGCCGGCAGCGGCCTCGAGCGGCGACGTTCACGTCGTGCGTCAGGGCGAAACCCTGACGTCCATCGCGCGCGACAACGACACCACGGTGGCGGCCCTCAAGAAGCTGAACGGCATCCAGGGTGACTACCTGCGGGCAGGACAGAAGCTCCTGGTGGGGAACCAGGACTACTGATCACGCGAGCGGCGCCGGTCGCCTCACTCGAGTCGTCTACACGAAGCCCCTGGTTCGCACCGCGAACCAGGGGCTTCCGTTTCCTTCCTGGAGCCGGTGCCTCAGTTTGACAGACCCGTGCCCCTGTAACCCTTCATGACGGCGTGCTCGTAGCCGTTGCTCGGATTCATGCCGAGCGACTGGAGCGTCTCCACCGCCTGTGGTCCGCGATTGTAGACCAGCAGCGCCAGGTTCACGTTGCCGTGATTCTCGTCGATCAGCGACCGGAGGTACCGGAAGCCAAGGTGCAGGTTGGTCTGCGCGTTGTAGAGCTTCTGTTTCGTGGCGGTGCTGTCGAAATACCGGGCTGTGGCGGGCATGAGCTGAGTGAGTCCGATGGCGCCAGCCGTGCTGGTCGCATGCGGATTGAATTCACTCTCTACACGCACCAGGCGAAAGCCGAGCTCGGGGTCAATGCCCTCGGCCACGGCAACGTCGTACACGGAACCAGCCAGGTCGGCTCCCACCTTGTAGCGGGTGGAGTAGTCCATGATCGTGCGCGCCCGCGTGAGCTGGGCGTTCGCCAGTTCCAACGCGCCCTTGGTGGCGTCCAGCTCAGCCCGCAACTGGCGGTTCTGGCTCGACGACCCGAAACTGAAACTCGAATTCTCCGATGCTTCCGCATTCCGCGGCTGCTCCCGCGGGATGAGTGCAACGGCACCCAGGAACACCACGACCAGCCCGACCTTCCGAAGCCGGTCCATCCGTCTGAGGCGATCGCCTCGATGAGAGTAGCTCTGCTGTGCGCTCTGCAATAGCGAATCCTCCCCTGCAGGATATCCCATAAGCAAACGGGGCTGATTGGCCCCGCTGCTTCAGTTGACTCCGCACGGAGGGCGGCGCTACCCGCGCCTCCAGTTTCCAGACCTGCCTCCTGACTTCTCCAGCAAGCATATGTCGGTGATTGACATGCCTTTATCCATCGACTTCGCCATGTCATACACCGTGATCAAGCTTACTGCGACTGCCGTGATCGCCTCCATTTCCACCCCTGTTCGCCCGACGGTCCGGGCTGTTGCCTCACACCGCAGGCCGGGGAGCGATTCCTCCGGGATCAACTGCACCTGAACGTCGGTGAGCGGGAGCGGATGGCAGAGCGGAATTAACTCCGCCGTGCGCTTGGCCGCCAGAACCCCGGCTACTTTCGCTACAGATATGACGTCTCCTTTGCTCAGTTCGTTACCGCGAATGCAGGCAAGCGTTTCGGCTTTCATTCGGATGCAGCCACTCGCCCGCGCCACACGATTTGTCACCTCCTTCTCCGTGACATCCACCATGCGTGCGTCTCCCTCTGCAGATACATGACTCATGCCAGTCATACGCCGAGCTCCTTCAGGTGCCGCAATAGTGCGGCGCCGAGCAGTTGAGGGTTCACGTTGCCGGTAGCGTGCATGCGCGCCTCCTCCACCATGCCAATCGCCCTGGCGGCGCCGATGGCCGCCCCATCATTCCCCGCGTCCACGCTGGCGCGCTGGCGGGCAAGCAACATCACCGCCAGCGCGTCGAGGACATCGGTAAAGAAACCACGGGCGCCCGCTCCGCCCAGGGCCAGCACCGCGCGCGCCTGTTCATCGCCTTCCGCATGCGCCGATTGCAGCAGCCGGGCGGCGGCTGCAGCGGCTTCCCCGGCGGCTGCGGCGCCGAACAGCGTTCCCGGCGCTCCGCCGGCCGCACGGACGCGATCGCCTGTTTTCCCCGGCACGCCGTGCGCATCCAGTGCAGACTGGACAATCGGGTCCTCCAGGAATTGTTGCGCGTCCGCATCGGGAAGGAGGGGGACGCGCACCGATACCACCCGGGACCGGATGGTGGGAAGTAATGAGCCAGGTTCACTCGAGGTGAGAATAATCGTGGTATCCTGCCGCGGCTCCTCGAGCAGCTTGAGTAGCGCGTTGGCGGCGAATTCGGAGCCCTCCTGCGGGACCATGCGCTCGGCGTCGCCCAGGACGAAGATGGTGCGCGTGCCGAGCGCAGGCGCCAGCGTCGCGAGCTGGACGACGGCGTGAATTGCGCCGACGAAAATTCCTTCAAGTCCGCTCGGTGGCGAGTAGATGCCGCCAGCCTTCTCGCGCTCCACGATGGCATCGGCGTAGTCCGCCAGAATGTCGTCGACGGACGCGTTCCCCTCCGGCAGTCGCGGCCTCGGGAAGAACCAGCGCACGTCGGGGTGCCCGAGGGCCCGCGCGTAGCGGCAGGACACGCACGCGTTGCACGGGCGCGGCTCGCTGCCGGTGCACACGAGCAGTTGCGCCAGCCAAAGCGCCAGGCGCTGCTTGCCAACTCCATGCGGTCCCTGCAGGAGCAGGCTCGACGGCAGCGCGCCTCGCGAAACCGCGCTGCGGAGCCGCTCGCGGAGCGCATGATGACCGTACAGGGGAAGGATCGGCATGGAGATGTGTAGGGGGTCTGGAACTGAAGTGCACGGCAGCCGCCTTTCAATATCGCATCGCGCCGGACTTCGCGATGTGGCGCCGGGGCGTGCTGGGCTCAACATTTCGGGGGCTGCAGGGGTATGCAACCAGGAACCGCCGGCGTGCTCACACGCAAGGGAGAAGGCATGGCCAAACGGCACCACTGGATAGTCCGTACGACGCACTGGGTGAACGTGATCGCGTTCGTGATCATGGTGGGGAGCGGGCTCGAGATCTTCAACGCCTACCCCGCGTTTGCCCGTCGCGGCGAGACCTTCTGCTGCTATCCATTCGCGCACAAGCCCATTCCCGACTGGCTCACCTTTGGTGGCTGGCTGGCTGGCGCGCGCAACTGGCACTTTGCGGCCATGTGGGTGCTGGTGATCAACGGGCTGATCTACCTGGGATTCATCTACCTGCACGGAGAGTGGCGCGATCTGGTGCCGCGGCGCGGTGACGCTCGCGATGCCTGGCAGATGATTCGCTACTATTTGTTCATCCGTCCGGATCACCCGCGTCAGGGAAAGCACAACGTTCTGCAGAAGCTGACCTACTTCGCGCTGCCCATCTTCGGAATTCTCGCCGTGCTCACCGGACTCGCCATCTGGAAGCCCGTGCAGTTGGCCCCGCTCACCAGCGTCCTGGGTGGCTTCGTGTGGGCACGCTACTGGCACTTCGTGGCGATGGTAGTGCTGGTGGCGCTCGCTCTGGCGCATACCTTCATGGTGTTCGTCGTGGACCCGTATTCCATTCCGTCGATGATCACGGGCAACTACAACCCGGCTCACTCTCCGGAAGAGCGTAACGCGCGACCTTTCTATCACCTCTTTCCGCGCGCTTCCGAGCGGGCGGCAGTCGAAGCGACAGCCGTTGCGCCGGCCGGCGCGGCTGTCGCTCCTGGTACCGTCGCGGAGGGCGGCGACCCGGCTCAAGAGATCTCTCCCACCAACGCATCGTCTCCATGAACCGCCGGCGATTCATCATCACGGGTAGTCTCTGGCTGCCGGCTGCCTATCTGGCGGCGTGTGATTCCGAAGGGCCGCGCGCCGCGCAGCCGCTGCTGCGCAGCGCCGAGCGCTTCAACGAGAAGGTGGAGCGTGGCCTGTTTCGGCACACTTCCATGGACAGGGCATCCGCCGGCGCCCGGGATGCGGGCAAGGCCTTCCCGCAGTACTTCATTTCGGATTCAGTGCCGGTGTGGAATGAAGCCGTTCGCGGCAAGTGGACGCTCGAAGTTGGCGGCGCGGTGCAGCACCCGCTCACACTCTCGATGGAGGATCTCACGCGCGTGCGGAGCATCACGCAGCGGGTAGACCACTACTGTGTGGAGGGGTGGACCGCCGTGGCGGAGTGGACCGGCGTGCGCGTGAGCGAGCTGGCCCGGCTGGCGGGCCTTCATCCGGATGCGCGGTACGTGGACTTCCAGTCGTTCGACAAGGGGTACCACGAGAGCTGGGATCTGGAGAGCGCCATGCACCCGCAGACCATCGTCGCCTACGGAATGGACGGCCACTATCTCGGAGTTCCGCACGGTGCGCCGGCGCGGATCAATTCGCCGGTGAAGCTCGGCTACAAGTGTACCAAGTACCTGACGAAGATTCTCTTCCTTCCCGAGCGCAATGGCGGATACTGGAGCGATCAGGGATACGAATGGTATGGAGGAGTCTGACCTGGTTGCGCAATGGCAGCCTGCAGCCCAAATCGACAATGCATCTCATCACACGTGTGCTTCCAGCGCTTCTGCTCGCCGCCACATTGGCGTGCGCGCATTCCCAGCAGAAGCCGAACGGCGGAACGGAACGGACTGGGCCCACCCTCCTCAAAGTCGAGAATCAGGGCTTCGCGGACATGAACATCTTCGTGCTGTCGGAGGGACGGCGCGTGCGACTGGGAACGGTGACCGGCAACACGACTGCCACCTTCACCATTCCGGCGGATCTCGTGGGCGGCGCGCGCGAGATGCGCTTTCTGGCTGACCCCATTGGTGGATCGAGCCGGCCGGTGAGCGACGACATCTCGGTGCTGCCGGGCGATCACGTCTCGCTGGTCATTCCGCCGTCGGCGTCGCCCTGACGGCGCGGCGCACGGCAGTCGCCAGGGCGCCACGTGTGCCGCCGGTGGCACCTGTGCCGCCCGTGGCGCGCGTGGCGCTCAGGCCTCCGCGCTGGCGCGGGACCGGCGTCCGGTAGCCTCCTGCACGGCAACGCGGAACACCACGTCACGCTCCGGCACCGGATCGTTGGCGCCGAGCGACCCCGGCACCAGCCGCCGGAGGAGGTCCACGGCGCGCGCCCAGGAATGATGCGCGGCCGGCGAGATGTCGTCGGGTGCGAGGATATACACCGCGCCGTGCACCACGGCACTGGTCCAGTCGAACAGCGTGGTCACCTCATCCACCTCGAATGCGACCCAGCGATTCTTCATGAGCGTAGCGAACTTCGCGCCGTGCGAGGTGCGCCCGTAGAGCCAGCCATCCGAATACACGTAGTGGATGGGCTGGATGTCCACGCGGTCATGCATGGAAAAGGCAATGCGCCCGACATGGTTGCGGGACAACAGCGCGACGATCTCGTCGCGATCGAGCTCGTCGATGATGACCGAGTGAGGGGCTGACATCGATCCTCCGGCGGGGTAGTGGGCGCATTGGGTCGCGCCGCGCTTCGCTTATCTTGTGCTGGCGACACGCCGAATGGTAGTCCACCCTCCACGTACGCACCCATGTTTGCGCTGCACCTGGTCCTCCTGCTGCTGACCGCACCACTCACCGCTGACTCGCTCGGCGATCTTCCGCTCAAGGTAGTGCCGGCCGCGAGCGCTCCCGCGCAGCGGCTCGCCGTCCTGTTCACCGGGGATGGCGGGTGGGCGTCGATCGACAAGGAGCTCAGCGATTCGCTCTCGGCGCATGGCGCGCTGGTGGTCGCCGTCAACTCCCGTGAGTACTTCAGCTCGCAGCGCACCCCGGACGGCGCCACGGAGGATCTCGACCGCATCATCCGGCACTATGAAAGCTCGATACCGGCTCGCTCAGTGGTGCTCGTGGGCTATTCGCGCGGCGCCAACGTGCTGCCATTTCTCGTGACGCGGTTGCCGGCCGATCTGCTGGCACAGACCCGGCTCGTGGCACTGCTCGCGCCCGCCGTGAACGCGAATTTCAAGTTTCATGTCGTGGATCTCATTTCCAACCACAGCCGGAAGGACGACCTCATGACGGTGCCGGAAATCGAGAGGATCCATGGACCCACGGTGCTGTGCGTGTATGGAGACGATGAGAAGGACAGCGCCTGTCCGCGGCTGCAGGCCGGCACGGCGACCATCATCGATCTGCCAGGCGGACACCATTTCGACAGGAAGTACGGCGTGATCGCGCGTCGGATTCTCGATGCGATCGGGAGCTGAGCGATCGTGACATCGCCGGCATCTCCCGGCGCGCGACTGCGGCGCCAGTGGGCGGCGCTGCAGGGCATACCGGGCGGCAAGTGGCTGTTCAGCCGCCTGCTGGGCTTCTCGGTGCCGTACACGGGAACGATCCGCCCGTTCGTTCAGGAATTGCGCCCGGGTTATGCGCGCGTGTGCATGCACGACCGCCGGCGCGTGCGCAACCACCTCCGCTCCGTCCACGCCATTGCGCTCATGAATCTGGCGGAAGTGAGCAGCGGGCTGGCAATGCTCTCCGGTCTGCCGGACGGAGTTCGCGGTATCGTGACCGGACTCTCCATCGAGTACGTGAAGAAGGCACGTGGCACGCTGGTCGCGGAATCATCGGCGCCGCGTGTCGAGCCGGCCGAATCGCGGGAGGAGACATGCGAAGCAGTCATCACTGACGCGACCGGCGCCATCGTGGCACGAGCCACGGCGCGCTGGCTGCTCAGCCCGAATACGCCAGCTCCGGTGCCCGCGTCATGACGGCGGCCGCGCTCGACACGCCATTCACGCGCGCGGTCGGCATTGACGTGCCGCTCATCTGCGGGGCCATGTATCCATGCAGCAATCCAGAGCTCGTGGCGGCGGTCTCCGACGCCGGCGGCATCGGCATCGTCCAACCCGTGTCGCTCACCTACGTGCATGGACACGAGTTCCGGGAAGGCCTGCGACTGATCCGTTCTCTCACGGCGCGACCCATCGGCATGAACGCGCTCATTGAGCGATCGTCGAAGTACTATCACGAACGCATGGTGCAGTGGATCGACGTGGCGCTCGAGGAAGGCATCCGCTTTTTCATCACATCGCTGGGGAATCCCCGCTGGGTCGTGGATCGCGTGGCGTCGTCCGGGGCCATCGTGTATCACGATGTGACGGAACGGAAGTGGGCGCTCAAGGGACTCGATGGCGGCGTCCACGGCCTCATCGCGGTGAACAACCGGGCCGGTGGCCACGCGGGTCCGCGAAGCGTCGCGGCGCTGTTCGACGAATTGTCCGATCTTGGTGTTCCGCTCATCTGCGCAGGCGGCGTGGGTGACGCCGCCGGATTCGTGCACGCAATGGAGTCGGGCCATGCGGGAATTCAGATGGGTACGCGCTTCATCGCCACGCCCGAATGCCACGCGTCCAATGCATACAAGCGCGCGATCGTCCAGGCGGAGGAACGCGACATCGTGCTCACGGAGCGCATTACGGGCGTGCCGGTGTCCGTGATTCGCACGCCGTACATCGAGCGCATGGGTACGCGCGCCGGCCCGCTCGCGCGGCGGCTGCTGCGCGGCAGGCGGACCAGACACTGGATGCGGAACGCCTACGCACTGCGTTCACTCTGGCGCCTCAAGCGCTCGTCGCTCGACGAGTCGGGCGACGATTTCTGGCAGGCGGGCAAGAGCGTCGCGGCCATCCATGACATTGAGCCGGCCGCCGCGATCGTACGTCAGTGCCGCGACGCGCTCGCGGCCAGCACCGCCCGGCGCGAGGTTACCGGCTGATGACCCCACAGGCGATGCGGGAGCCGGCATTTCCCGCCGGGTCCGTGTAGTAATCATCGGCGCCGGCATGAATCACGAGCGCCGCGCCATCCGCATCGAGAATGGGACTGGTGCCAGTCATGAGTGACGCATCGCTGACCAGTACATCGATGCGCACGCTGCCGCTCTCGGGCACGTAGAGGTTGGGCAGATCACCCTCGTGCATGCCGGCCGGATTGTCCATCCCATGCTGGCGATTGAGCGGATTGAGATGCGGGCCGGCCGTGGTGAACGGCGTCTGGCAGAGCCCTACGGCATGGATGTGAAAGGCGTGCGTGCCGGGCGGCAGGTTGGAAAGCTGCGCTGAGATAAGCACGCCATGCGGCGTCTGCCTGAGGGTGGCAACGCCGACGCTCTGTCCGGCTACGTCGTGCAGTTCCGCTCGAGCCGACTGCTGTCCTGGTCCGGGTTCCTGCACTCTGACCACCCGGGTGCAGCCGGCGGCCGCACAGGCGAGCAGCGCGGCGATGGAGAGAATGGGCTTCATGAGTCTCTCAGCGTTTGATGTGGCTGTGGAAGAAGGAGAGCGCGCGCCTCGCGCGCCCGCGCGACCGCGTCGGCCGCCGTGGTACCGACTGCACCGACGTGCCCCATCTTGCGGCCGGGACGTGGTGCCTTGCCGTAGAGATGAATCCGGACTCCCGGCATCGCGAGCGCGGCCTCCCATCGCGGCGATGTCTCGTGCAGCCAGAGGTCGCCGAAGAGATTGGCGATTGCCGCCGGCTGCACGACATCCGTGGCGCCCAGCGGCAGGTCGCAGACCGCGCGAACGGCCTGCTCGAACTGGCTCGTGAGCACGGTCAGCTCCGTGTGATGGAAGCTGTTGTGCGGGCGCGGAGCGAGCTCGTTCACGGTCAACGTGCCATCCCGCGTGAGAAAGAGCTCGGCCACGAGCAGGCCCACGACGTCCAGGGATTCGGCAATGCCGCGTGCGATAGTGACGGCACGCTCGGCAACCGCATCGGGAACCGTGGCCGGGATCACCGCCCAGTCGAGCACGCCGTGATCGTGATGATTGCGCGAGGGCGCGTACACCGCGGTCTCGCCGCCGGGGCGACGCGCGACGAGCACGGAGATCTCCTGCTCCAGCTCCAGCGCACGTTCCACCACGCATGGTGCAGCCCCAAGGGCGCGCCACGCCTCCGCGGCGCGCACAGCGGGGCCCGCGCGCAACTGGCCGCGCCCGTCATACCCGCCCGTGCACGACTTCACGAACGCGCCGTCACCGGCTTCGCGCATGGCGGCCTCGAGCTCCCCCTGGGACGCGGCGCGCCAGTACGGACCCACCGGGAATCCGTGCGCCACCAGCCACTCCTTCTGTCGCCCGCGATCCTGCACCACGTGCAGGACGTGCGCTCCGGGGCGGAGCGGGGCGTGCTCGGCCGCTGCCTCGAGCGCGTGATACGCGATCTTCTCGATTTCAATGGTGACCACGTCGGATGCGCGGGCCAGCTCGGCAGCGGCCGCGCAATCATCGAAGCGCGCGGCGATCACGCGGTCCGCCACGGCGCTGGCGGCGCAGCGGGGGTCCGGGTCCAGCACGATGACGTGATAGCCGAGCGTGCGCGCGGCCACCGTCATCATGCGACCGAGTTGTCCGCCTCCAAGAATGCCGATCGTGGCACCCGGCAGCACCGCGGTCAACGCACGCCCTCGCTGTCCAGCACGTCCTGCGTGCGCGCCGCGCGCCAGGCGCGCAGCCGTTCGCGCACGTCGTCGCGGGAGAGTCCAATGATGGCGGCGGCGAGAATGGCAGCGTTCGCGGCGCCGGGTTTCCCTATGGCGAGCGTGCCAACCGGTACGCCCTTGGGCATCTGCACGATCGAGAGCAACGCATCGAGTCCGTTGAGGACGGTGGCGGGCACCGGCACGCCGAGCACGGGCAGGATGGTGTGGGCTGCCACCATGCCCGGCAGATGCGCCGCTCCCCCCGCAGCCGCGATAATCACCTGGATACCGCGCGCCTCCGCCTGCGTCGCGTACTTTGCCATCCAGTCGGGTGTGCGATGCGCCGAGACGATGCGCACCTCATGCGGAATGGCGAGCTCGGTGAGCAACTCGGTGGCCGGCGCGAGCTGTTCGAGATCGCTCCGGCTTCCCATGATCACACCGACCAGTGGTTGTTCCGTTGGCGATGGCGGTGAGGAAGTCATAATGCTGGAGTGTTCTCGGCGCACACGTATCTCAAATGAGGCAGGGAACTGGAATAATATTTGCAACCAATGCGGGCGCGCCAGTCACACTTCGTTCCACTCCCAGTTGTCCTTCGTTTCACTCACGCGCAACGCGTGACTCGCCTCACTTCAGGTCGTCCACCCTACGCACTGATCTGCGCAGATTTCGCCGGCATGATCGCTCTGGGCTGTTGCCCCTGCGACAAAGGCACACTCGTCGAAAGGCGAGGCCGCAAAGCCACGAGGCTACCACGCGCGAATGCGCGCCATGCTCGTCGGGCCGCCGAAGGGACCATCAGCCGAGTGCCGACGCATGCATCTCACCGATCCCCTCCGACTGTTCGCCATCGCCACTGGAATGCTGGCGATTACCGCCTGCGTGGACAGCATGTCCTCGCCCACCGAGCTGCACAGCTCCTCGCCCGACGCGGCCCGCGTCAAGTGGGTGGTCGTGTCACCAGCGACTGCCGCGATCCGGAGCGGAGCGAAGGTCACGCTCGATGTCCAGTTCCAGGATGAGTCGCGCGAGAAGCTCGATGTCGCGCCAGCCCAGTGGAAATCATCCGACACGACCATCGCGGTCGTGTCGGACCAGGGTGTCGTGACGGGGCGAAAGCCCGGACGCGCGAAGATTCTGGTGTCATCCGCCGCACAGGCCGCGTACGCGGAAGTGCAGGTCACCGCCGCGCCACCTCCGACTGTCTCGGTCGCCGTCTCGCCTTCATCGGTCTCGCTCGCTGTTGCCGGCAGCAAACAGCTCAGCGCCACGGTGAAGCTGTCCAGCGGCGGCACCGTATCCAGTCCCACCATCACGTGGCTCTCGTCGAACACGAAGGTCGCCACGGTCTCACCCAGCGGACTCGTCACCGCCGTCGCCGCCGGCTCAGCCGCCATCACGGCGCAGAGCGGAACAGGAAAGGGCACATCCGCCGTCACCGTGACGGCGCCGACTCCCGCGACGCCGTCGCCGCCGTCGTCAGCGCCGCCGACCGCCAGCCCGACGCAACCGCCTCCGGCCACGGGATCGCTCTTCAGCGGGTACAGCGCGACGTCGCCGCACTGGCAGCACATCCGCACGATGATGACGGATTTCTATTACAACTGGACGCCGACCGAGCGCGCCTGGGCCGGCCAGCACTACGATTTCGCGATGTCCGGGGACGGAACGGCGTGGACCGCGGTAAACGCCACTGTGCAGCACTATCCGTACACGCTACTCTGGACCACGCAGATTCCGGGCGCCGCGAGCGTGAACATCACCGGCGCCTACTACGGCGACATGGTGCAGTGGTACGCGGCACACCCCGAGTACCATCTGGAGAACGCCTGGCTGCACGTGCGCGGCGTGACGCCCGACTCGGCGAACCGGCTGGTGGTGCACATCTGGGACTCGTCGCGCTGGGTCATCAACGCCGCCGATCCCGGCGCTCGCGCCTACACGGCGGACCGCTACACGCGCGTGGTGTCGGGGCATGCGGGCGCGTTCGTGGATGAATCCGGGTCGGGCGACATTGGATCGCGCGTGGGCAACGTGGCCGAGTTCCCCGATGCGGCATCATACATGGCCGCCTACGCGGGATTGGTCGCGACGGTGAAGCAGGCGATGGGCTCCAAAGTCCTCATGATCAACAGCGCGGGCTACACGACCAGCGCGGACTTCGCTGATGTGGTCGCGGCGGGCGCGGCGCATCTGGAGAAGGCGAACAACCCGCTGCATTCCGGCATGCCGGACCAGTGGACGTGGGTGGACAGGCTGCTCGCCGCTGGCGTATTCGTGGACTTCGTGAATGCGTACGACTACCCCGACGCCGTCGTGCTGGCTCCGAAATATCCGGCGGGCAATTACACGTCGACGTACGAACGACTGAAGATGTGGGAGCTCTCGAGCTACTACATGGTCGTCCCCTCATCGCCGGACCACCTGGCGCTGCAGCTCGTGAACCTGTGGACTCTGCCGTACTCGTCGCTCTGGCTGAAGGCGCAGGAGGCCAACATCGGACACCCCACCGGGGCGCGCACCATCATGCTCCAGGGCACGGATCCGACGGGGCAGGCCTACACGATCTATGCGCGTGACTTCGATCGCGCGCTCGTGCTGCTGCGCATGCAGCGTGGCTGGGGGGCGCAGACGTACCTGGACAATAGCGCGGTGAGTGTCGCTCTGCCGGCCGGCGAGAGCTGGCTGCCGCTCCACGGCGATGGCACGCTCGGCGCCGCCGTGACGAGTGTACGGCTGCGGAACTCCGAGGCCATCATCCTGATCAAGCAGCGCACGATCTCGTAAACGGTCGGAGCGGAGAACAAAAACACGAGACCCTCAGGAAGCGGACGCGGCTTCCTGAGGGTCTCGTGGCATCCGAATGAGGCTCCCGAGGAGGGACTCGAACCCCCGACCCGGTGATTAACAGTCACCTGCTCTACCATCTGAGCTACTCGGGAATAACAGTGAAACTTAGACCGGGCGCGAACAGGGGTCAAGCAATCGTCATGACGCGCGCGTGAGTGCGGCCGCGCGTCCGGGCAGTACGGTACGCAGCCACTGCCCGGTGTGTGATGCGCTCACGCGAGCGATGTCTTCGGGCCGGCCGGCCGCGACGACCTCGCCCCCGGCCGCGCCGGCCTCCGGCCCCAGATCGATCACCCAGTCCGCGAGCTTGATCACGTCGAGATGATGCTCGATGATCACGAGCGTGTGGCCGTGCTCGACGAGCCGGTCGAGGACGCGCGCGAGCTTGCGCACATCGTCGAGATGCAGACCGGTCGTGGGTTCATCCATGATGTACAGGCGCCGTCCCGCGCCGCGGCTCGACGTCGCCAACTCGCGCGCAATCTTCAACCGCTGCGCTTCGCCACCCGAGAGCGTGGGCGCGGGCTGGCCCAGTCGCAGATAGCCAAGGCCCACCTGCTGCACCTGCCAGAGCGCCTGCCCGAGCTTCTCCTCGCGCAGGAAGAAGCGAATGGCTTCGTCCACCGTGAGATTCAGCACGTCGTGAATGTTCCGGCCATTCACGGTGACGTCCAGCACCTCGGGCTTGAAGCGCTTGCCGCCACATTCATCGCAGGGAACGAAGACGTCGGCCATGAAGACCATTTCCACGGCGAGGTGACCCGCGCCCTCACAGGTGTCACACCGTCCGCCGGGGACGTTGAAGCTGAAGGTGCCCGCGGTGTAGCGTCGCTGGCGCGCGAGCGGCTGCGCCGCGAAGATGCGCCGGATCTCGTCGAACGCCTTCACGTAGGTCACCGGATTGGAGCGCGCCGTGCGGCCGATCGGGCTCTGGTCCACGAGCACCACATCATCCAGTGTCTGCCATCCCTCGACGGCGTCCACCGCCCCCACCGGTTCACCGAGATGCTGTTTGGCGGTGTGGTCGCCATGCAGGCGCACCTCCAGCGCGCGATATAGGACGTCGTGCACGAGCGTGCTCTTGCCGGAGCCGGACACGCCGGTCACGACAGTCATGGCTCCCAGTGGAATCCGCACGTCCACGCCGCGCAGATTGTGGGCACGCGCATTGGTCAGGGTGAGCCAGCGCGGGCCCAGCGGGCGCCGCTCCTCCGGTATCGGGATGCTTTTCGCGCCGCTGAGATAGGCGCCGGTGAGCGGGCTCGATTCCGCCAGCGCCGCCGGCCCCGCGAACACGAGCTGTCCGCCATGCTCGCCACTCGCCGGTCCCAGCTCCACCATGTAATCCGCCGCGCGGATGGCTTCGAGATCGTGCTCCACGACCAGCACCGTATTCCCCGCATCGCGCAGCCGGTGCAGGAGCGCCAGCAGCCGGCTCACGTCGCGTGGATGCAGCCCGATGGACGGTTCATCGAGCACGTAGAGGGTGTCCACCAGGTGCGCGCCCAGGGAATTGGCGAGCGCAATGCGCTGCGCCTCTCCGCCGGAGAGGGTGCGCGTGGCGCGATCCAGCGCGAGGTAGCCGAGGCCCACGTCCACGAGAAAACGCGTCCGGGCTCGCGCCTCGCCGAGGATGTGCGTGGCGATGCGCTGCTCGAACGGGGTGAGTGCCACGGTCTCGAGCCACGGGGCGAGTTCGTCCACCGGCAACTGGCTGATCTCCGCAATCGTGCGCGCCCCGACGCGCACATTCAGTGCGTCGGGCTGCAGTCGCGCACCATGGCACGCGGGACATTCCCGGGCGCTCTGATACTGTCTCAGGAACACGCGGATGTACTGCTTGTAGCGCTTCTCCTCGAGATCCTGGAGGAAGGGAAGAATCCCCTTGTAGGAGCGCGTGCGCGCCGTGAGCAGCAGCTCCCGGTCGGCGGCCGCGAGTGCGCTCCAGGGTACGTCCATGGCAATGCCGCGCGCCTTGGCGAATTCGGCCAGCGTTCTGCGGCGCCCCTCGTAGCGCGGTTTCGTCCAGGGATCGATCGCGCCATCACGCAGCGAGTACTCCGGGTGCGGTACGATGAGCGCCTCGTCGTATTCCAGCGTCGCCCCGAATCCGTTGCAAGTGGGGCAGGCGCCGCGCGGATTGTTGAAGCTGAAGAGCTGCGGCGTCGGCACGGGCGCCCGCGTGCCATCATGGGAGCACTCGAAGCGCTCGGTGAAGCGCAGGCGGCTCCCCGTAGTCGCAGTCTCGCCGCCGGGCGCGGGCTGAAGCAGGATCACGCACTCCCCATCGCCGTCCGCGAAGGCCGTACTGACCGCGTCCGTAAGCCGCCGAGCGGCATCCGGTCCCGCGACGAGGCGGTCCACGACGACCAGCAGCTCCCCTGCACGCGTGAGATCCGGCGTGCCGCCGCCGAGATCATCGAGGTGGTACAGGACGCCATCCGCGGACACGCGCAGAAAGCCCTGTTCGCGCAAGCTGGACACGACGGCGTCGTGCGTGACCGCCGGGCTCAGTCGCAGCGGGAAGCACACGGAGAAGCGCGTGCCGGCGCCGAGTGCGAGAACCGCGTCGGTCGTGGACTGCACCGTGTCCGGATGCATCTCACGACCACACACGGGGCATACCGTGTGGCCAACGCGCGCCCAGAGCAGTCGCAGGAAATCGTAGATCTCCGTCGCGGTGCCCACCGTGGAACGGGCGGATCGCACGGGGTTGCGCTGCTCGATCGCGACGGCCGGCGAGAGCCCGTCAATGAAGTCGACCGCGGGCTACTCCATGCGCTCCAGGAACTGCCGCGCATACGCCGAGAGCGACTCCACGTAGCGGCGTTGTCCTTCCGCGTAGATGGTGTCGAAGGCGAGTGACGACTTGCCGGAGCCGGACGGTCCGGTGACGACGGTATAGGCCCGGCGGGGGATTTCGAGATCGAACCCCGCCAGATTGTGCTGGCGCGCGCCCCGGACGACGATGTGCGACTTCATTGCCACCAAAGATAGCGCGTCACACCCCGTAGAAACACCGATAGCGCGCTGGCGTCACCTCCGGCGCACGACGATGCGGCCGGCCGCGAGCAGCAGGATGGCACCGAGCGTGGCGAGCCCGACGGAGCGCAGGTCGAATCTCGTCTGGCTCACACGCCCCCAGCCCAGCAGCATGCCTGCCCAGCCGCCAATGAACGCGCCTGCCGCACCGAGCGCGATGGTCACGAGGCAGCCGGCGGGGTCGCGGCCCGGCATGATGAACTTGGCGAGGGCGCCGGCAACGAGACCGAGAATGATCCAGTGAAGCCACAATGGCATGATGGATGATGTACGATTGGCAATGGAGATGGGAACGAGCACGCTTTCGGGAGCCGCTTGCCTGTCGATAGAGGCCGCCATAGCTTCGTGCGTTGCTTCCTGTATCATTTCAAGATGCTGACCATTGCCGGGTCGTACGGAAACACCCGGGCGTGCTCAGGCGTAGATCATGGCGAAGCCGTCATCATGACGAGTCTTCAGTTCGTATTTCCCCTTCGATGAACTGCTTGTGCGGCTCGATGTTGGGCAGGCCACCAATACCGGGATGATCCGGTCGGGCAACGAGGACAGCCTCTTCGCGGACTCGCGAGCGGGGCTCTTCGTCGTCGCCGATGGCATGGGGGGCCACGCGGCCGGAGAAGTGGCCAGCGACATGGCCGTGCGGATCGTCTCGACGGAACTCTCGCGCGTCACCGACACGGGCGATGACGCCCGCGAGCGAATTGCCGACTCGTTGCGTCACGCCAACGTGGCGATCTACGAACGGACGCTGCTGGAGTCCGACAAACAGGGAATGGGGACCACCGCGTCCGTGCTGATGCTGCACGGGGGCCGCTACCTCATTGGACACGTTGGCGATTCGCGCGTGTATCTGCTCCGCGACGGTGCTCTCCGCCAGCTCACCAAGGATCACTCGTACGTGCAGGAGCAGGTGGACGCCGGTGTGCTCACGCCGGAGCAGGCGCGCTATCACCCGTACTCCAACGTCATCACGCGCTGCGTGGGCGCGTCGGGCGAGGTGCAGCCGGATCTCTACGCGGGCGAGGTCAAGCGGGGCGATACGTTTCTGGTGGCCAGTGATGGGCTCACGGGCATGGTGGACGACCGCCGGCTGCAGCAACTGCTCATGTCGCGCGCCACGGTCCAGCGCATCGTGGACGCCCTGATCTCGGAGGCCAATGGGCGCGGTGGCCTGGACAACATCACGGCCATCGTGGTTCGCGTGCAGACCGTGGACGATGATGGTGACGCGCCGCCCAGCGCCGGCGAGGGCGCGAACGACTGACATGGCGGAGCAGTCCGTCGGCGAGCTGGCCGAACTCTATCTCGGAAACATTCTCTACGCGCTCGAGCTGGCCGCGCTCTCGCTCGAATCGCAGGGGCGCGGCGACGACGCCGGATTCTATCGCGGCATCGCGCGTCAGCTCGCCGAAGCGCGCGGGCGGGAGCGCAAGGCACAGGGCGACTAGCGAGCGTGGCATCGCCGCGGGCTAGTCCGGGCGCATCAGTGCGCGCACGCGCTCCGGCCGCAGCGTGACGGGACGAGCGACGAACACCCGAAAGACGCGTGCGGTGCGATAGAGTTGCTCGCTCAGGAGCGGCAGATTGATCGCGCCGGGCCAGCCGTCCATCGTGAGCCGCCTGACGCTCCCGTCGCGCTGCTGGACGGGAATGTCGAGCCCCAGCATCTGGGGCTTCACCGGGAAGTCGAGCAGCAGCTCGCCCGGCTCGAGATCGAGTTCGGCCGCCAGTTCATCTTCCGCCGCGCGCGTTCGTTCGGGCTCTTCCGCGATCCAGTCCCCATCCTGCGGCAGCTCCTCCGCCACGCATTCATATGCCCGCTTGTAGAGGCGCCGTTCCCGTAGTGCGGTGAGCAGCGCGGAGCGGCCGAAGGAGCCTTCGAGCGTGTGCAGCAGTCCTTCGTCCGTGAACGAGGCCAGCGCGCGCTCGCTCAGCGCGCCACCGCGCAGCGCATCATCCACGAGACGCTTGTACATCGCGGTGGCGCTGCGGACGGCGTGGTGCCAGTAGACATTGCGGTACATCTGGTACTTGGCGAAGAGCAGCGACTCGAGCGCGGAGAGTCCCTTTTCGTTCACGCCGACGGTCGGTCCACCGGTGCGCGGGTCCTCGACCACGGTGAGCGCGTTGAGCAGCCGGTCCACGTCGATCTCGCCGTAGGGCACGCCGCACATGAGCGCGTCGCGTTTGAGGTACTCGATCTTGTCGAGATCGAGTGATCCCGAAATGAGTCCCTGGAGCGGACTCGGGCTGTCACCGCAAATGAGCTTGTAGACGCGCTCGGGAGCATCAGGCGCGACGAGTTCGCGCAGCGCAGCGGCGGCATCTCCCTCGGTGACGAGCGCGCGCGCCACTTCCTCGTGGTGCAGCGCGCCGATTTCCTCGAGCGCGTGGGAAAAGGGATAGTGTCCGACGTCGTGGAGCAGGGCAGCGGCGCGCACGACGGCCGGTTCGTCCGGTGCGATCCCGTTCAGATCACCGCGTTCGGCAAGCAGGCCGAGCGTCCGGCGCGCCAGATGGTACGTGCCCAGCGCATGCTCGAATCGCGTGTGCGTCGCGCCCGGATACACCAGATACGCGAGTCCGAGCTGTCGTACATAGCGCAGCCGCTGAAAGACCGGCGTGTCGACGAGCCGCAGGGCGTGCGGATCGATCCGGATGTTGTTCCAGAGCGGGTCGCGAATGATCTCGGACGGGAGCATGACGTAAGAGAAGCGGGTGACGGCCCTGCCGCCACCCTGCCTTCCTGCTACCACCCCTCCCCGGGGAATCGGCAAACGGGAATGGGGAATGGTGGGAATGGGGAGGCCGCTAACGCGGCCCCGGCCCGGCCCCCCGTACGCGCTCGTCCACGCGGCCGGCCAACTGTGCGAAGTTCTTGCGGAACATCTCGGCCAGCTTCCTGGCCTGCGCTTCGTAGGCGGCGGGATCGCTCCAGGTGCCCCGTGGATTCATGACTGCCGGATTCACGCCGGGGACGGACTTGGGCACGGCGAGTCCGAAGATGTCGTCCGTGAAGGTCGGCGCGTCGTCGAGCGTTCCCTTGAGGAGCTCGCGCACCATGGTGCGTGTGTCGGCGAGCTTCATGCGCGAGCCCACACCAAAGGGGCCGCCGGTCCAGCCGGTGTTCACGAGCCACACGCGCGATCCGTGCTCGCGCAGCCGCTGGCCCAGCATTTCCGCATACTTCGCGGGCGGCCATACCAGGAAGACGTCACCAAAGCAGGCGCTGAACGTGGCCTGCGGTTCCGTGACGCCACGCTCGGTGCCGGCAACCTTGGCCGTGTATCCCGACAGGAAGTAGTACAGCGCCTGCTCAGGCGTGAGGCGCGCGATCGGCGGCAATACGCCGAAGGCGTCCGCGGTGAGCAGCACGATGTTGCGAGGATGGCCGCCGCGCCCGCTGGGCACGTGGTTGCGGATGTAATGCAGCGGATACGACACGCGCGTGTTCTCGGTGAGCGAGATGTCAGCGAAGTCAGGCCGCCGAGAGTTGGGGTCGAGCACCACGTTCTCGAAGACGGTGCCGAACATCTGGGTGGTTCGGTAGATGTCGGGCTCCCCCTTCTCCGACAGGTTCACCGCCTTGGCATAACAGCCGCCTTCGAAGTTGAACACCCCCTGATCGCTCCAGCCGTGTTCATCATCGCCAATGAGCATGCGCTCGGGATCAGCCGACAGGGTGGTCTTGCCCGTGCCCGAGAGGCCGAAGAACAGCGCGGTGTCTCCGGCCGGTCCGATGTTGGCCGAGCAGTGCATGGAGAGCACGCCCTGCCTGGGCATGAAGTAGTTCATCACCGTGAAGATGGACTTCTTGAGCTCGCCCGCGTAGCGCGTGCCCCCGATCAGAATCTGCCGTTGGGCGAAGTTGAGCACGATGAACGTGCCCGTGCGTGTGCCGTGCCGTGCCGGGTCCGCCTGGAACTCCGGCGTGTGGAGCACGCTGAAATTGGGAGCGAAGGTGGGGAGATCGGAGAGCTCGGGCCGAATGAACATGTTGCGTACGAACTGCGACTGCCACGCGTTGGGCGAGACGAAGCGCACCGACAGCCGGTAGCGCGGGTCGGCGCCCGCCCACAAATCCTGCACGAAGAGATCGGACTGCGCACCCAGATACGCCTGCACATCCGCCAGGAGCAGCTCGTACTTCGCGGGATCGTACGGCTGGTTCACCTTGCCCCACCAGATGTCACCCTCGGTGCCGGGCTCGCGGACGATGAACTTGTCCTTGGGTGAGCGTCCGGTGTGTGGCGTCGTGATGCCGACGAACGGGCCCATGTCCGCCAGCGTCCCTTCCTGGCGTTGCGCCGCAAGTTGAACGAGCTCGGGTGCCACCAGATTCCAGTGGATCGTTCCCGACGGAGACAGGCCGAGCTGTTCCAGCCCTGTGGTTCCCTTGCGCGCTGCCGCCTCGTGGTGCGGCTTGGTTTGTGTGGCCATTGAGTCGAAGTCCGGTTTGCAGTCGAATTCAGGAAGATACGTCAGTGTGCCCGCTCACGGGCATCCTTTCAATTGTACCGAAGGCACGCCGCCTGCGCGAGCTACGTGTCAGACCTCCAGCCGATCACCTGCTCGCGCAACGAGGGCATACAGCGCGGGCATGAGGAACACGCTGATAAGCAGGCGCGAGAAGAGCCCGCCCACGATCACCAGCGCGAACGGTCGCTGCGAGTCGGACCCCACGCCGTGTGACAATGCGGCAGGAAGCAGGCCCAGCGCAGCGACCAGCGCCGTCATCATGATGGGTCGCAATCGCAACAGCGCCGCTTCCCGGGTCGCCTCCATGATGCTCACGCCGCCGTTGCGCAGCTCATTCGCATACGAGATGTAGACTACGGCGGTCTGTACCGAAACGCCGAAGAGCGCGAGGAAACCGATTCCCGACGACACCGAAAACGGCGTACCGGTGAGAAGCAGGGCAAGCAGGCCGCCAATGGGCGCGGACAGGACGACGCCTACGACGGTGATCAGAGGGAACTTGAAGTTGTCGTAGAGCGCGAAGAGCAGCAGAAAGATCACGAAGAGCGTGAGCGGCAGGATCACGCGGAGCTGCGCGCGTGACGCCGTGTACTCGGAATACTCGCCGCCCCAGACCACGCGGTAGCCGGATGGTGTTTTTACCGCCGCTGAAACCTGCCGCTGCGCATCCTGCACCGCACCAGCCAGATCGCGGCCGGCCACTGAGAACTGCACGCCAATGAAGCGCGAATTATCCTGACGGTAGATGAACGAGGCGCCGTTCGACACCGCGATCGTCGCCAGGTCCTTCAGCGGGATCTGCTGGCCGTCGGGCGCGGGCACGAGAATCGCGCCGATCTGCTCCGGCGTCTCGCGGAACTGTGGCTGAAGGCGCACGACCAGATCATAGAGGCGTTCACCCTGTGCCACCTGCGTGGCCACGCCGCCACCCACCGCGGCCTCGATGAGCGCGTTCACATCGCCGGCGTTGATGCCATAGCGCGCGATGCGCTCGCGATCGATGTCGATCGTGAGCGCGGGCTGGCCGAGCTCCTGCACGAGCGTGACGTCCGTGATGCCGCGCACGCCACGCAGCACGTGTTCGATTTCCCGCCCCTTGTGCTCGAGCGTCGTGAGATCCGGCCCGAAGATCTTCACATCCAGCGCGCTTTTGAGGCCGGTTTCCGCCTCGTCCACCGCGTCTTCGGCGGGTTGCGTGAAGTTGAAGGTGATGCCTGGAAAGCCCGACAGCTTCTTGTCGATTGCCGCAATGAGCTCCGGCTTGGTGCGATAGGGGCCAGTCCACTCATCGTATGGCTTGAGCCCCACGAAAAATTCCGCGTTGAAGAACCCGGTGGCATCGGTGCCGTCGTCGGGACGGCCATGCTCGGACCCGACGTCGGTGACCTGCGGGAACGATTGCAGAATGGTGCGGATCTGCGGCACGATCTTCGACGACGCGTCGAAGGAAATCGTGTACGGCATGGTGGCCCGCACCCAGAGCGCGCCTTCGTCGAGCTTGGGCATGAACTCGGCGCCGATCGCGGGAATGAGCAGCATGGACAGCCCAAACACGATCGCCGATACGACGGTCGTGATCCAGGGCCGCGCCAGGCACTGGTCGAGGCCGCGAGCGTACCAGTTGCGTACCCAATCGAAGATCGCGTTGCGGCGATTCCGGACACCGCGTCGCAGCAGCCAGGCGCAGAGCACCGGAATAAGTGTCAACGTGACGAGCAGCGAGCCGACGAGCGCGAAAATCGTCGTATCGGCCATCGGGCTGAAGAGCCGCCCCGATGGCCCGGACAGCACGTAGATGGGCAGAAAACCGACCACGATCACCGCCACTGCATAGAAAATCGGCCGATCCACCTCGGAGGCTGCACTGATAATGACGTTGACGACGCTGAACGCGGTGCCATGGCGCAGCGCGAGCTGCCGATGAATGTTCTCCACCATCACCACCGCTCCATCCACCAGGATGCCGAAGTCGATGGCTCCTATGGAGAGGAGATTCGCGGGAATGTGGCGGACATCCAGACAGATGAACGCAAAGAGCAGTGAGAGCGGAATCGCCGTCGCGACAATGAGTCCGGACCGGACATCGTACAGGAAGAAGATGAGCACCACGATGACGAGCAGAATCCCGCGAACGAGATTATCCTCGACCGTTCGCGTGGTCAGATGAACGAGATCGCTTCGGTCGTAGAATGGATGAATGCGGACATCCTTGGGGAGCACCGAGTCGTTGAGTTGCTGTGTCATGCCCTCGACGCCCTTGAGCACCGTCTGGGTCTGCTCGCCGCGGCGCATGAGGATGACACCCTCCACCGCATCATTCCGCCCGTTGAATCCGAACTGTCCCAGACGAGGTGCGTGGCCGATGATCACGTCGCCGAGATCCTTGACGAGGATTGGCGTGCCATTGTGCACCGCGACGACCACGTTGCCGATGTCTTCTACCGTGTGCACGCGGCCAAGCCCGCGCACGTAGTAGAACTGTCCGCCTTCCGAATAGAATCCACCGCCCGCATTGCCGTTGTTCGCGCCCAGTGCATCCGGGATCTGCGTGACCGAGAGGCCCGATGCGGCGACCCGCCCCGGGTCGAGCAGGACCTGATACTGCATGGTCTCGCCCCCCAGCGGCGAATCATCCGCCACGCCCGACACGGATTTGTACGCCTTCGTGATCACCCAGTCGTTCAGGTTCTTCAGCTCCATGGGTGATCGGTCCGGACTGTCCAGCACGTACCGATAGACCAGTCCCGATGGTGACGACAGCGGGCCCACGCTCGGCGACACGCCCTCAGGGAGATCCACGTCCGGCAGCCGCTCGAAGACGCGCTGTCGCGCGAAGTAATCGTCGGTGTTGTCCTCGAAGGTGAGCGTGACGTCGGAAAGACCGTACAGCGAGATGCTGCGCACGACCTTGAGTCGCGCGATCCCGTTCATCTCGACCTCGATGGGGACCGTGATCAGTCGCTCCACTTCCTCTGACGCGTGACCGGGCCACTGCGTGATGATTTCGACCATTGTCGGCGAGAGATCCGGATACGCATCCACCGGCAACCGGCGAAACGACCAGATGCCGGCGCCAATCAGCAGGATCGACAGCAGCGAGATGAGAAACCGTTGCTCGAGCGAAGTGCGGACAATGCGGTTGATGAGCGAGGGATTCCGGACCGGCGCGCTCCCGGTGTGAGCGGGCTCCGTCACTGGCTCTGCGCGAACTGCAGGAACAGTCCGCCCTCCGCCACGACCTTGTCACCCGGGACGAGCCCCGCGGTGACCTGCCACTGATCGTTCACCCGTGCGCCGAGCGTGATCGACCGGCGCTCGTACGCGCCGGAGCCATTCTGGATGTAGACGAGCGGCCGGTTGTCCTCATCGCGCAGCACAGCGGAGACGGGCACGAGCATGCCGGTGTGCTCCCGGCGGGAATGGATCACCACGCGTACGTACATGTCCTTCTTGAGCAAGCGCTCGGCGTTGGGGACGACAACGCGCACCGCCGTGGCGCGGGTGCTCGAATCCACCTCCGCGGCAATGTTGTCCACCGTGCCGCGAAACGTGCGCGGCGAGGCGGTCGTGACGACTTCCGCCGAATCACCCAGCCGCACATCGGGCAGATCGGTCTCGAAGACGTTGGCGAGCACCCACATGCGCGAGAGATCCGCGATCGTGAAGCACATCGTGGATCCCGCCTGCAGCAGTTGACCGGGGCTGACGAGGCGCTCGACCACCGTGCCGCCGATGGGCGCGCGAATCACGCCCTGCACGTTCGCGACCGGATGATTCGCCTCCAGTTCTGTGAGCGTGGTCTCCTCGACGCCGAGTGCGCGGAGCTGCTCCAGCGCCGCATCGCGGTCGGCGTTGGCGGACACGGCGTCCGTTTGCGCCTGCTCGAGGTCGCGTCGGGCCAGGGCGTCGTTGTCGAAGAGCTTCTGGTCCAGATCCGCGATGCGCTGCAGGTTGCGCGCAGTGGCGGCGGCCTTGCGATACGCGGCAACCGCCGCCGCGAAGTCCGGCGAGGACACGTACGCGAGCGGCGCGCCGCGCGGCACGCGCGCTCCCGGCTGGACCAGCACGCGTGTGACCGGTCCCGAGATCGTAGCGAGCACGGGCGTGGAGAGGTCGCCATCGAAGACAACGGTCCCGGTGACCTGTACCGTCGGACGGTACTTCACGTTTTGCACTGCCTGCACCGTGAGTCGCTCACGCTGTGCGGCGGGCAGTACCAGTGCGCCGGACGACGTCGCGGTCACGTCGCCGCCCGCGTCTCCGCCGGCCGCGCTGTCGTGTGAGCATCCGGACACGATGCATGTCACCACGGCGGCAACGGCCGCGCCGCGAACGAGTTGCTGACTGATCATTTCGTGCCTCCGGACATGCCGGCGTCGAGGGTCGTGCCAACCGCGAGCTGCAACTGCGCGACGGCGTCATTCGCGGCGCCGAGCGCGTCGGTGTACTGGCTCTGGGCATCGAGCAGCGTGCGCTTGGCGTCGAGCACCTCGAGGGCCGAGGAGCCGCCCAGACCGTAGCTGACGGATGCGATGTGATAGGCCTGCTCTGCTTCGGGGAGCAACGCGTCCTGGAGATACCGCGCCTGTCGCAGTGCGGTACTCGCCGCCGCGAACGCGACGCGTACCTCCTGGCTCACCTGCGCGCGCAGGTCGCGCATGCTCGCGGACAGCTCCAGCTCGTGGTGGCGGGACTCCGCGACCTCTCCGCCGCTGTGCTGCCAGAAGAAGATCGGGAAGCCGATACCGAAGCCGGTGTCGAACGTGGTGGGCGTGCCGTTGACGGTATTGCGCGACACCGACACGCTGAGATCGGGAAGCCAGAATTCCTTCGCGAGCGTGGTCGCGGCGCTCGCCCCGGATCGCTGCGCGGCCAGGCTGCGCACTTCGGGGCGATGCTCGAGCGCGGCGGCTTCCAGGCTGTCGAGTGGTGGCAGTGCTGACGGGATCAGCAGCGAATCCGCCGCCTCCACGGGCGCGCCGAGCAGCCGGCCGATGAGGCGGTTGAGCGCCGCGCGCGCGTTGGACACCGTGCGCTCGCTGGCGATGAGGTCGTTCTGCGCCTGAGCGACGTCCACCCGGGCCTTGATGACGTCGAGCCTGGGCGTGGTGCCGGCATTGTAGCGTGCCTCGGTGCGCGTGAGGAAATCCTGCGCGAGCTGTCCGGCCTGTTGAAAGTCCGCCTGGTGGCGCAGCGCGACGAGCAGCGAGTCGTAGGTCTGCGACGTCTGCGAGGCGATGCTCTGGCGCAGCTGGTCCAGAGAGAACTCCGACGCGTGCACATCCGACGAGGCGACCTTTCCCTTGAGCCGAATGCGATCGGGGAAGGGGATCGTCAGCCCCAGTGCGTAGTCATGCTCGCCCGCCGTACCCGGTGTAAAGGCGCCGTTCTGGCCGACGATCGTGGCCGACAGGCTGGGGTCGGGCAGCGCGGTTGCCTCGGTGACGCGGGCGCGCGCCTGCGCCACCTGTTCGCGTGACGCGGCGAGCTGCGGATTGTTGGCCAGCGCCAGATCGATCGCCTGCTGCCGCGTGAGCCTGAGCACGACAGCCGTGTCGGCCCCGGGCGGCACGGGCTGTTGTGCCCCGGCGGCAACCGGTGCACAGGCCAGGGCCAGCGTGACATATCTCAATTTCAGGTGCATGTGCTCCCATCCCGTCAATCACGCAACCGGCGCGGCGGCGCGGGCTCCGGGCGGAACGCGTCCCGAGCAGTGTGAGCTGCGTATTGCGGGAAGCGTTCAGGCGGAGCGGTGATGCGCCTCGCGCGAGGAGTGGGCCGCCGCCAGCGGGCGGGGCCGGCTATCCGTTCGCGAGCGTGACGAGTGGTGGAGCGCGGGGGGAGCTGGCCGCGATGCGCCGCGCAGGAGCGACGTGCGGCTCACTGGGCCGCGGCGAGTCGAATGTGGTGAACAGCCGGGCCAGCACCGGATCATGCTGCGGCGGTTCGCCCGTGATCTGCAGGGCGAAACAGGCGGGGCACGTTTCCGGTGTGTGCGAATGGTGCAGGTGCGTGCCGCCTTCCTCTACGTGCGCGGGCGCGCTGCGCGATGCGAAGGCTTCCGCGCTTGGTGCCAGGCACACGCTCACCGCCTGCGCGGCGATCACCACCAGCGCGACGACGCGCAGCACCCTGGAACGGCTCCGCGGACGAAGGAGGCTCAGCATGCCCATCATTCTAATACGATTGGCGGCCATGTCACGTTGCGCCCGCTGTGAGCCGATACCCGCGCAACCGGTCCAGCATGCGGGTATCGGTCGCGGTGTGGTCATCCCCCTTTGGCGTTTCGATGACCATGGCGACGTCTTCGAGGCGTTCGTCGTTCATCAACTGGCGGAATGGCTCCTCGCCCAGCGCCCCTTCACCAATGAGCTCGTGCCGGTCCCGCCGTGATCCGAACGGCGCCTTGGAGTCATTGAGATGGATGACGCGCAGCCGGTTGCGACCGAGCGCGTCCGAGAATCGTGCCCAGACACCCGCATAGTCGTTGAGGAGATCATATCCCGCGGCAAAGACGTGACACGTGTCGAGACACACGCCGAGCCGGTGCTGCAACGCTGCCGGAATGCGATCGAGGATCCCCGCGAGCCCCTCGAACGTCGCGCCGAGCGCCGTGCCGGCGCCCGCCGTGGTCTCCATGCAGAGTACCGTGCGCCCCGGCACCTGTTCCAGGCACGCCGTGATGGCGTCCGCGTTGCGCGCGATGCCGCTGTTCCGGTCGTCCATATAGTTCCCCGGATGCGACACGAGGAAATCCAGGTCCAGCGCCTCGCACCGTCGCAGCTCGGCGATGAATGACTGCATGGAGCGCTGGCGCAGCGTGGCGTCGGGACTGGCGAGATTGATCAGATACGAATCGTGCGACACGGTGACCCGGACATCCGTGTCCGCGAGCGCGGCGCGGAAGGCGTGGACCTCCTGTTCCTCGCAACTGCGTTCGGCCCAGCGGTTGGCCTGCTTGGTGAAGATTTGCATGGCGGTGGCCGCGATCGCCCGCGCACGCGGTGGCGCCGTCGCGATGCCGCCGGCGGTGGAGACGTGCGCACCGAGCAGCGGCGTCACGGCTTCGGCGTGAGGTAGTCCAGCGGATCCACGGCGTGACCCTCGGGACGCAGCTCGAAGTGCAGATGCGGACCGAGCGCGGGATCGGTCGTGCCCACGTAGCCAATCACGTCGCCCTTGCCCACGACGGCGCCCTTTTCCGTGGCGATGCGACTCAGCGAGCCGTATACCGAATAGTCGCCTCCGGGATGCTGAATGATCACCGTGAGTCCGTAGGTGCCGAACGACTCGGCCACCAGCACCTTGCCCGCGGCGATGGCGTGCACCGGCGTCCCGGCGGGCGCTTCAATGCCGATGCCGTTCCAGCGTACGGTGGTGTTGTTCGGGTTCACCACGCGACCGAAGCTGTATTCGAGCTGCCCGTCCACCGGCCACGCGAATCGGGCGCCGCCTGCGCGCAGTGTGCTCGACTCGCGCGCTGCATTCGGGGCGGCGCGTTCCGCGCGCAGGCGGGCCGCTTCGAGCGATGCAATCACATCGCCCAGCCGTTTCTCGTCCCTGCTGAGCTGCGCGAGGCGCCGATCGGTATCCTGGGCGCGATGCTGCGCGCTCTTCAGGCTCCCCGCCTGCTGATCGCGGAGATCGCGCAGCCGCTGTTCCTCATCGGCCTTTTCCTGCAGGCTCTCCTGCATGTCCCGCTGAAACTGCACGAGGTTGCCGCGCTGGCGGCCGATGCGCTCGCCCAGCCCGGCCACGCGCTCTACCAGGGCGCGATCGCGAAGCGTCAGGAGGTGCAGGTACTTGTAGCGCGCGACGAGATCGCCGAAGCTGGTGGCGGAGAGCAGAACCTCCGCCGAGTAGAGCGATCCTCGCTTGTAGATGTCCACGAGCCGCCGCTGCAGAATGGCCTGGCCCAGCGTCAGCTCATCCTGCGTGCGAATGAGGTCGCTCGTCGTCGACTCCACCTCGCCGTTGATCGTGGCCAGCTGCGCATCGAGCGACGCGACGACGCGCGCCGTCATGTCCGCTTCGCGGTCCAGGCTCTGTACTTCCTCGGAGAGGTCGTGCACCGTGCTGCGCAGGCTGTTCCGACGCTGCTCGAGCTGCTCGCGTTCGTGGCGCAACTGATCCAGCTTCTGCCGCTCGCTGCGCAGTTTCACGGCGGCGCTGTCCTGTGCGCGCGCGGCCACCGGCCAAGCGCCGCCCATCACGACGGCCACGACGAACGCAATGACACGGAGGGTCGTGCTGCGACCGCCGCGTGGAGCGCGGCGCCGCACACGCGGTATACCGCTAGACATCCTGCAGATGTCGCCCCACGGACACGGCGCTGCCCACGAGTCCAATGAGCCCGCCACCGGCGATGCCCAGGAGCGCCGTCCCGCTGGCGAAGAAGACGGTCTGAATGAGATAGCGGTCGATGAGCGAGTGCGCGAACCAGGCCATCCCGAGCGCGACCACGCCTCCCAGCACGCCCTTGAGAAAGCCGTCGATGAGGAAGGGCCGGCGCACGAAGCCGTCCGTGGCGCCCACCAGCCGCATGATGGAAATTTCTCTCGCGCGCGCGAGCACCGTCATGCGGATCGTCGAGCCAATGATGATGATGGCGACCACGGCGAAGGCAATGCCCAGCACGAGGCCCGTCGCGCCGGCGATGTTGCGGATGCTGTAGAGCTTCTGCACCCACTCCTCGCCGTAGCGCACGTCATCCACGAACGTGTAGGTTTTCAGCCGCTCCGCGACGGCGCGCACCGTGGCAGGGTCGCGGTGGCCCGGCTTGAGCCGGATCTCGAGCGACATCGGGAGGAACGCCGCGTCGAAGACATCCTTGAACTCGGTGAGCTCCTTGCGCGCCCGTGCCAGCGCCTCGTCCGGCGTGATGATGTCCACGCGCGCCACCTCGGGGAACGCGCGGATGTCGCCGACCGCTGCGGCCACCGCTTCAATCGGCGCGCCATCGGTGATGAACGCGCGAATCTCCACGCGCTCCTCGATCCCGCGCAGCGCCCGGCTCACGTTGAGCGCCACGAGCCCGAAGAGTCCCAGCGCGAACAGACTGAAGGCGATGGTGATGATGCTGAGGATGCTCAGCAGCGGCGCACGCCGGAGGCCCAGCATCACCTCGCGAAATGTGAGGCGCATCAGCCGGCGGGTGGTGCGCCCGCGCCGGCGGCCGGGGGCTCCGCCGAATCGTACACGAGCTGTCCGCGATTGATCTCGATGACGCGATACTCGTGGCGGCGAACCAGCTCGAGATTGTGCGTGGCCATGAGCACCGCGGTGCCCGAGGCGTTGATCTCGCGCAGGAGCTGGAAGATGCCGCGCGTGGCGCGCTCGTCGAGGTTGCCCGAGGGTTCATCCGCGATGAGCACCATGGGGTCGTTCACCAGCGCGCGCGCGATCGCCACGCGCTGCTGTTCGCCGCCCGAGAGCTCGCGCGGATACGCCGTGCCCTTGGAGGCGAGTCCCACCTGCGTGAGCAGCCGGCTCACGCGCGACGGAATCGCCGAGCGCGACGTGCCCGTCACCTCGAGCGCGAACGCGACGTTCTGCTCGGCCGTCCGGTCATCGAGCAGCCGGAAATCCTGGAACACCACGCCGAGCTTGCGGCGGAGCCGGGGGATCTCGGAGCGCCGGATCTGTGTGCCCAGCACGCCGCTCACCCGCACCTCACCGATCGTGGGGCGCTCCTCCATGGTCACGAGCTTGAGAATGGTGCTCTTGCCGGCGCCGCTCGGGCCGGTGAGGAACGCGAACTCCCCCTTGGCGAGGCGGAACGACACGTCCTTCAAGGCGAGACCGGTGCGGGGATACTCCTTGGAAACGTGGGAAAATCGAATCATCACTCAAACAGTCCGGCTCGTGCGGTCATCGCAGAGCCTGCGTGAAATCAGCAATGAGGTCGTCGGCATTCTCGATGCCCACGCTCACGCGGACAAAGCCGTCCGGAATGCCCACCGCCGCGCGCGCGGCGGCGGTGAGATGGGAATGTGACGTGTAGCGCGGCTCGCACACCAGTGTGTCCACGCCGCCGAGACTGGGCGCGTGTGCCGCTACTCTGAGTCGGCTGATGAAGCGTTCGGTGGCGCCGCCTCCGCCCGCGAGCACCACGGCCATCATGCCGCCATACCCATCGAGCGTCGCCGTGGCGATCTCGTGATCGGGGTGCGAGGGAAGCCCGGGATAGTGCACCGCGGAGAATTCGGATCGCTGGCTGCACCACTGCGCGAGCTGCATGGCATTCTCGTTCTGCCGCTTCACCCGGACGTCGAGCGTCTTGAGCCCGCGCTCCAGCAGCCAGCACGCGAACGGATCCGCCGCCTGCCCCCAGAGGATCATCTTCTGGCGGGCTTCCTCGATGAACGGCGCCGTGCCCAGGACGACGCCCGCGAGTACATCGTGGTGGCCGTTCAGGTACTTGGTGGCCGAATGGATCACGACGTCCGCGCCGTGTTCCAGCGGGCGGAAGTTCACGGGCGACGCGAAGGTGGAGTCCACCACGAGGGCGAGTCCCACTTCCTTGGCGAGGTAGCTGATCGAGCGCAGATCGAGGACGCGGCACGACGGGTTCACCGGCGTTTCCACGAAGATGGCGCGCGTGTGCTTGCGCAGGCGGCGGCGCCAGACGCGCGGCTCGAGCGGATTGACGAGCGTGACCTCGATGCCCAGCGCATCGAACTCCTTGCTGAACAGGCGGCTCGATCCGCCATAGATCCAGTCGCTCGCCAGCAGGTGATCACCCGGCCGGAGCAGCGCCAGGAGCGCGCACGCGGTGGCACCCATGCCGCTTCCCAGCACGAGCGCTGCCTCGGCTCCTTCGAGCAGCGCGAGGCGGCGCTGCAGCAGCTCCGCATTCGGGTTGTTGCCGTAGCGCGCGTAGCGCAACCCCGCCTCGGTGCCGACTTCCTGGTGGAAGTTCACCGACTGGTAGATCGGCGACACGACCGGCGTGTCGGTCTCGTGCGCGTCCTGTCCACCGTGCACGGCGGTGGTGGAAAGGCCCTGCCGGCGTCGGCGAGGTGTCATGAGAGATGGCTTCAGGCGAGGATGCCGCGGCGCGGCGGTTCATCGGTGTTGACTTTCAGGACCTTCACATCTTCGGACGGCGAGGCGCCGACAATGTCACGCAGCACCACGTCGCCGCGGGGGAGGGAATCGTCGATGCCGACGGTGGCGAGCTCACGGCGGCGCGGCCCGACGACCCACACGAGCTCGCCTTCCACCAGCATGCGCGAGGAGGCGTCCTCACCGCGCAGCCACACCATCGGGCCGCGCTCGGGATCCGGCGGCCGCGTCGCGATGAGCCGCAGCACGCGAAGCGGCGGATTGTAGCTGTCGCTCACGTCGTGCCGCCCACGGCAACGTAGCCTTCGTCGAACCGCATGGCCAGCCGGCGACGGCAGAGTCCATCGAGCAACTCCGTCGCCTGTGGCACATCCACACCCGCTTCGCGTGCCAGCTCGGCCGGCACCGCGCGCCCCAGGCGATACATCACTTCCCAGGCGCGGCGTTCGGAATCGTCCACCCGGCCCACCAGCATCACGGCGCCGTTCGCGGCTTGCGCGACGATCGCGAGCGCCTGCCGGTCGAGCACGGTTTCGATTGCGTCGAGGTGCGACTCGCTCACGCCGCGGAACAGAAAGTACGCGTCGCGCGGCGACTGGTCGGGGGCGTCCGCGGCGTCCGCGGCGTCCGCGGCAGTCGGCGCAGCCGCGGCATCGGTGGCAGCCGCCCTGGTGTAGCGCATGAGCAGCTTGGCGACAATCTCGTCGGCGCAGGAATAGTCGAGCAGTCCGACGTGCGAGAAGTCAATGACGGTGAGTGTGCGCTCCCCCAGTTCGGCGAGTTGCCGCTCGATCCCGTTGCGCACGGCGGCGCCCGTGGGCCGGGTCACCAGATCGGAATACAGGTCGCATACGGTGCGACGCAACACGGAGCTCAGGTCGATGTGATTGATCACCGGTCAGCGATTCGTTCCGGGATGGTGATTTGCATTTGCGTCCCGGGAAATGGGGAGAGGTCCTTCAGCAGCGGCACGTCGTCATCCCACGAAGGAATGATAGCGATTCTAGCCGTTCCGGACCGAACCGACAACTTGCCGTCCCAGCGTCCGATGTATCGTCGAATCCCGGCAAGTCCCTGGCCGCGTCCCGAGTCACGGAACCGGCTCACGCCGCGCATGACGGCCTCTTCCAGCGCCATGCCGTCGTCCCAGCGGTCGCTCAGATGGCGTCCGGGTGCGCTTTCCAGCGACTGGCGAAATCCAACGCCCGCATCGCACACCGCGATGACCACCACGCGGCGGCCGAGTCGCTTCTGCCATCGATACGTCTGTACAGCGACCCAGCCACCGCGACCCGCGTGTTCGACGATGTTCTGACAGGCCTCGCTCAGCGTCATGGCGAATCCCATGGTGGCCTTCGCGTCCAGCGCCAGCTCCTTCACGAGAATCTGCTGCGATTTCTTCTGGATGCGGCTCACGACGTCGTGCACGTCCTCACTGCCGGACACCGGCGTGATCTCGAGCAGTACGTCCGACTCGCCGCTCACGTGCACGCGCGGCACCTGTCCGTGCAGCTCGAACAGGGTGGCCGCGTGCGTGAAGAAACCCGTGCGGGCCCAGTAGTGTGCCGTCTCCTCCGCTTCGGGCACGTAGAGAACGGGCGGTTCCGCGCGCGACTGCGCGAGCGTGAGCAGCGCGGTCAGGCCGAACGGCGACGCCCAGCGCGTGTGTCGCGCGTTCAGGATGACCTTTGCATCCGGTGGGACGTTCGCCAGCAGTTCGAGGAGGTTCTCGAACGTCCTGTCATCGAGTGACGGCGGAAGGTTCAGGACCTCGGTCATCGCGTGCTCAACTCTCCGCGCAGGTGTCGGGCGAGCCCCGTTGCTCCCCGATGTTCCACGTTGCGGCCGGCCGCCTCGTGCGCGATACGCATGGCCTCGCCCATCCGGTCGCCCGCGAGCAGCCGGGAGAAGTATGTAGCGCCCCACACGTCGCCGCACCCCGTGGGATCGCCATCGAGCAGCACGCGCGGCGGCGGGATCCGTTCGGTGCGAACAGGACCCACCGTCGCGCCGAGCGCGCGAGGCTGCGCGAGATCGGCCAGGCGGTCGAAGTCGGGCGACGCAAAATACACCGCGCCCCGGCTCCCCAGCGTGACGACCAGGCAGCGCACGCCGGCGCTCATGGCGGTGGCGGCGAGCGCCATCGCATCACTCGCCATGGCACCCACCTCGTCTTCATTCACCTGCAGCACATCCACGCAGCGGCACCACCCGGCCACGTTCGGCAACGGGCGCAGCTCGCGCCAGCCGCTGGGCTGCACGGCCATGACCAGCATGTGGAGGTCGCAGTAGATGGGACCGGTGAAGTGCTGGCGCAGGAGCTGCAGCGTTTCCAGATCGAGCTCCCACCCGCTCAGGAAGTTCACATAGAGCGCGTCGAGCCCCGCGAGCAGCGGCTTGAGTCCGAGCCAGCTCCAACCGGGCACGCCGCCGGTGAGCCGCTCGCAGCGGCGCTCCGATGTTTCGTAGCGCAGCTCCACGCGATTGTTGGGGTAGGGCACATCGATGAGGGCGGCATCCGGCGCCATGCGCGGCAGCGTCGCGATGAATTCGCGGGCGCGGTCCACGAGGTCGTGCCCGACCTTGATGATCGGCACGATCTCCCAGCCGTCCGGTAGCGCGGCGTCCAGACCGCTGAGCGCATAGGTGATGCCGCCCCATTCTTCCACCGGGCCGCCGGCGGGGTTGCGACCGTGGATGGTGTCCCACACGAAGGTCCCGATCACACCGAGCCGCTTCGCGCGGGATACGGGCCCGGCTTGAGTCTCGTTCACACGGCACCCAGCTTCTGCTGCTTGAAGGTGGCGACCGCGCCGACCATCCCCGCCGTCCCGTTCAGTTTGCCCGGCACGATGCGGCATGCGTCCACCGCCGGCCGGAAGGCACGGCGCTTCACTTCGGCACGCAATGGCTCGAACAGGCGGTCGCCGGCCCTGGTGACGCCGCCCGTGATCACGACCACGTCCGGATTGAGCACGTTGAGCAGATTGGCGACGCCGGTGCCGAGGAATTTCGCCGTGTCGCGCACGACCTCGAGCGCGAGCGCGTCGCCGCGATTGGCGGCGTCATACACCTGCGCCGCGGTGAGCCGGTCGAGATCTCCGTCCACCGCGGTGTGCAGCATGGATGCCTCGTCGCGCTCCAGCGCCTCGCGCGCGCGCAATGCGATCGCGGGCCCCGAGGCGTAGGCTTCGAGGCAGCCGTAGTTCCCGCAGCGGCAGTAGCGCCCGGTGGAGTCAATGGTGGTGTGGCCGATCTCGCCCGCCACATCCGAGGCGCCGTGATACAGCTTGCCGTCGATCACGAGACCGCCGCCAATGCCGGTGCCGATCGTCAGCCCCACCACGTCATGCGCGCCCTGCGCGGCGCCGCGCCACCACTCGCCGAACGTCGCGCAGTTCGCGTCATTGTCCAGCGTCACCGGCAAATGAATGCGATTGGAGATCGCGTCGCGCAGCGGGAAGTCGCGCCAGCCCAGGTTGGGTGCGACGACCACGAGCCCGTGCTCCCGGTCGAGCGGTCCCGGCGCGCCCACGCCAACGCCCATGAAATCCCTGGGCTGCGCGCCGTGCTGCGCGATCACATCCGACATGACCTGTGCCACCATGGAGACGATGCGGTCCACCACGGCTTCCGCGCCGTGTTCCGCACGCGTGGATTCCGTGCGGACGCCGATCTCGCGGCTGCCATCCTCAGGCATCGCACCGGCGACGATGTTGGTACCGCCCAGATCGACGCCGATGATGTACTGCGTGCGGGTACGGGCCATGTGCGAACCGGTGTTGAGGCCTGGAGCCGGATGACCGCGAGCGTGTGGATAAGGTAAGTGCATGCCGCCGGCCTGGACCAGCGGTTGACGCCGCGCGACGGCGCCCTATGACGCGCGCAATTCCAGCGCGGCGTGTACCGCCTGCTCCACGACCGACACATCCAGCTCCTTCATGCAGCGCCAGTGCCCCAGTGGACAGGTCGGCGGACCATGATGGTGGCACGGACGACAGTCGAGGTGCTCGTGCCCCAGCGTCACCGATCCCGGCGCCAGCGGTCCGAAGCCGAAGGCCGGAACGGTCGGTCCGAAAATCGTGATCGTTGGCGTGCCCATGGCGGATGCGAGATGCTGCGGCGACGAATCGTTCGTGACCAGCAGCGCGCAGCGCCCGATCAGTTCGGCGGATTCGAGGAGCGACAGCGCGCCCACCGCGTTCACCGTGCTGCTCGATGCGGCGGCGCGCACGATCTCCGTTGCGAGGTCAGCATCATCTGCGCCGCCGATCACCGCCAGGCGGGCGGCGGGTGCGATGCGCCGCGCCAGCTCGGCGTAGTATGGCCAGCGTTTCGTACCCCACACGCTCCCCGGCGCGAGCCCAACGAGCGGGCGCGACGCATCGGGCTGTCCGAGCAGTTCGTCCACGGCCCGCTGTTCGGGCTGGCCCGGATAGAGTCGCGGACGGAGCGCGCCGTCGCGCGCCGGCGACCCACTGTCCATCGCGCCGGCGAGCCGCCAGAGGCGCTCGGCGTGATGACGATCCGCCGCATACGGTACCCGTTGCGAATAGAGCCATCGGCCGGCCGAAGTATCGAAGCCGACGAGGCGAGCGCACCCGGCCAGCCGCGCGAGCGCCGCGCTGCGCAAGGAGCCCTGCGCGAGATACGCCGTACAGTATTCGCCAGCCGCACGCGCCCGTCGTACGCGTCGCGCCGTGCGCCACAGTCCCCCCGCCCCCGCGTCCGCGCCGCGCTTGTCGTACACGATGAGGTGGCGGATCGCGCCATTGTTCGCGAGCAACCCCGCGCCCGCGGGCCCCGCGACCACATCCACCGGCCCGCGCGTCGCCAGCTCCGCAATGAGCGGAGTGGTGAGCACGGTATCGCCGAGGAAGGATGTCTGGACGACGAGGGAAGCGTCGCGCGAAGCGCGACTGCGGGAAGCGCCAGCCTGTGGCTGGCCGCGGGAAGCGGGCGGCTCCCTCACGGGAGCGCCCTGCGGGAAGCGTCGCGCGGAGCGCGACTGCGAGGCCTCTCCCTGGCGCCCTCCCCTTGGGAGTCGGCAATCGGGTATGGGGAATCGGAACTGCGAAAGCGGGGAATCGGCAAGTGGAAACCGGGAATGGGGAATTGGGAATCGAAAGGATGAGCGTGGGGTGTAGGAAGTGCCGTCGGGCCAGCGGCCCGGCCGGCGCTTCCCGCAGGTCGCCTCCGGCGACCGCTTCCCGCAGTCGGCCGCAGGCCGACGCTTACCGCAGCCGCGCTTCGCGCGGCGCTTCCCCGCGTCGCAGCGACGCGAAGCGGAGCGCGACGCCCCCGTCAGTCCACTTGCAGCACCGCCAGAAACGCCTCCTGCGGAATCTCCACCGATCCCACCTGCTTCATCCGCTTCTTTCCTTCCTTCTGCTTCTCCAGCAGCTTGCGCTTCCGCGTGATGTCGCCGCCGTAGCACTTGGCCAGCACGTTCTTGCGCAGCGCCTTCACCGTGGTCCGCGCGATCACCTTCGAGCCGATCGTCGCCTGGATCACCACTTCGAAGAGCTGCCTGGGAATGAGCTCCTTCAACTTGTCCGCGACCTTGCGTCCCCAGTCGTACGCCTTGTCCGCGTGAATGATCACCGAGAAGGCATCCACCGCGTCGCCGTTGATCAGCATGTCGAGCTTCACGAGCTTGCTCGGCCGGTATTCCAGCATCTCGTAGTCGAGACTCGCGTAGCCGCGGCTGATCGTCTTGAGTCGGTCGAAGAAATCCAGGATGATCTCGCCCAGCGGAAACTCCCAGTCGAACTCCACGCGCGAGGCGTCAATGTAGCTCATGTTCCGGTACACGCCGCGCCGCTCCGTGCCGAGCGTCATGATGGGCCCGATGTATTCCGCCGGCGCCACGATGCGCGCCTTGACGAACGGCTCCTCCACGTGCGCGACGAGTGAGCCGTGCGGCATGAGCGACGGGTTCTCAAGCAGCTGCATCGAGCCGTCGTTCAGGAATACCTTGTATTCCACGCTCGGGACCGTCGTGACGAGATCGAGATCGAACTCGCGCTCGAGGCGCTCCTGCACGATCTCCATGTGCAGCAGGCCGAGGAAGCCGCAGCGGAAGCCGAAGCCCAGCGCCGTGGACGTCTCCGGCTCGTAGTGCAGCGACGCATCGTTGAGCTGCAGCTTGGCGAGCGCGTCGCGCAGCGTCTCGTACTGGCTCGTGTCCGTGGGATAGACGCCCGCGAACACCATCGAGTGCACTTCCTGATAGCCCGGCAGCGCCTCGGCGGCCCGGTTCGCGACGTCGAAAATCGTGTCGCCAGCGCGGGTTTCCTGCACGGAGCGCACGTTGGCCACGACGTAGCCCACCTCGCCGGTGCCGAGCTCCGCGGCCTTCACCTGACGGAGCTGCAGGTAGCCCACCTCGCTCACCTCGTAGCTCTCCGCGTTGGCGCCGAAGGTGATCTGCATGCCGGGGCGCAGCATGCCATCCACGACACGAATGCTGGGAATCGCGCCGCGATAGCGGTCGTAGTGGGAATCGAAGATGAGCGCCCGCAGCGGGCCGTCGGGGCGCCCGCGGGGCGGCGGGACACGAGCGACGATCTGCTCCAGCAGCTCGGGCACGCCAATGCCCTCCTTGGCGCTCACGAGGAGAATATCGTCCGGGTTCGCGCCAATGAGCTCATGCACCTCGCGCTTGCGCCGCTCCGGCTCCGCGCCGGGTAGATCGATCTTGTTGAGCACCGGGATGATCTCCAGCCCGGCATCCAGTGCGAGGAAGAGATTCGAGAGTGTCTGCGCCTGGATTCCCTGTGACGCATCGATCACGAGAATGGCGCCCTCGCATGCGGCCAGCGAGCGCGACACTTCATAGGTGAAATCCACGTGTCCCGGTGTATCAATGAGATTCAGCTCGTACGACTCGCCGCCGCGCGCCTGATACGTCATGCGCACCGCGTTGAGCTTGATCGTGATGCCGCGCTCGCGCTCGAGATCGAGCGTGTCGGTCATCTGATCCTTCTGCTCGCGTTTCTCGATGGCGCCCGTGGCTTCGATAAGGCGGTCGGCGAGCGTGGACTTGCCGTGATCGATGTGCGCGACGATGCAGAAATTGCGAATGTGATCGAGCTTCAACGGGAACCCGGCTGTGAGTGTGTGATGCAACCACGAAATATACATGCGCCGCATGCCGGGGCCGGCACGGACGGCCCGCTGGCGTCAGCGGTGCGCGCTTTCTAGCTTCCACGCTCTCAATGGATACTGCACGCGCGCGTCGTGCCGATTTGCTGGATCCGGCGACCATCGCCGCGCTGGGCCGCATAGAAATCGTGGCGCGCTGGATCGTGGACGGCTTTCTCTCGGGACTCCACCGGTCACCCCGCAAGGGGTTCTCCGTGGAGTTTGCGGAGCATCGGCCCTATCAGGCGGGCGACGACCTGCGCTACGTGGACTGGAAGATCGCGGCGCGCGCGGATCGCTGGGTCGTCAAGCAGTACGAGGAAGAGACCAACCTGCGCGCCACCATCGTGCTCGACGTGAGCCGGTCCATGGCGTGGCGCGGCGACGCCGCGCGCCTCACCAAGCTGGCCTACGCGGAGCGATTGGTCGCTGCCATGGCGCTGCTGCTCCTGCGCCAGCGCGATGCCGTTGGCCTCGTGCGCTTCGATGATCTGGTGCGGACGTCGCTCGCGCCCCGTGTGCGCTCGGGACAGTGGCAGCGCATCGTGGCGGCTCTCGACGATCCGGGCGCGGGGCACGCGTCGCACGCCGCGGCGGCGCTGGAGCAGGCCTGGCGGCTCATTCCGCGCCGTGGCCTCGTGGTGATCGTGTCCGACCTCCTCATGGATGCCGATGAGGTGCTGAGTCAGGTGCGCGCGCTGCGGCACGCGGGACATCAGCTCGTCGTGCTGCACGTGCTCGATCCGGCCGAGCTCGATCTTCCCGCCGCCGGCGACGCCCTCTTCTTCGATCCCGAGAGCGGCGCTGAGGTGCCGGCCGCCAGCGCGGACGTGCGCGGCGCCTATCATGCCACGGTCACGGCGGCGCTGCAGGAATGGCGACAGTCGCTGGCGGCGGCGGGGGCGGCCTACGAAACGGTGTTCACGGACGCGCCCTTCGGCGTTCCCCTGCGCCGCGTGTTCGCCACGCGGCAGAAGATGCCGTGATCGAGTTCCTCACGCCGCTCTGGCTGATCGCGGCGGGAGCCGCCGCGATCCCGCTCTTCATTCATCTGCTGCGCCGCCGCACCGGAACGCGAGTGGAGTTTCCCGCGGTGCGCTATCTGGCGCGCGCGGAACGCGAGCACAGCCGGAATCTCAAGCTGCGCAACCTGCTGCTGATGCTGCTGCGCGTGGCCGCGATCGTCCTCATCGCAGCCGCGGCGGCGCGCCCGCTCATTCGCGTCGCGGGCAGCGGTCATGCGCCGACGGCAATGGCCATCGTGCTCGACAACTCGCTCAGCTCGTCGGCCATCACGGCGGGGCATCCCGTGGTCGAGGAGCTCCGCGCCGTCGCCAGTGGCGTGGCCTCGCGGGCGGCCGTCACGGACCGGCTCTGGCTCATTACGGCGGATGGAACGGTACATGGTGGCACGCGTGACGCGGTCGTGCAGGCCATCGAGCACACCGGGCCACTGGCTGGCGCGGGCAACATCGAGGATGCGGCCGTGCGTGCGGCATCGCTGGTGGGCGGATCAGGGCTGGCCGAACGCGAGGTCGCCATCGTGACCGATGGACAGGCGACGTCGTGGAGTGCGCCGATTACGCTGGGGCAGTCGCGAGTGCAAGTGTACCGGCCGCGCCAGGACCCGCCGCGCAACGCGGCCGTGATCGAGGCAGAAGCGCTGCCGCCGCGCTGGACACCGCGCGGTGCCGTGCGCGCGCGCGTGCTGACGCCGGACTCGGCCGCCTTCCGCATCACGATCGATGGCCGGACGCTGGCGCGCGGAACGGCGGTGAAGGATCAGGAGATCCTCGTGCGCGCTTCACCCGCGGAGCGCGGCTGGAGCACCGGGACCGTCGAGGTCGAACCCGATGAGATGCGCGGCGATGATGCGCGCTACTTCGCGGCGTGGATTGGGCCGGCGCCGGCCGTGCGCGTGTCCGCCGCGCTCGGTCGCTTCGCCACGACCGCGGTGGAGGCGCTCGTGCAGGCGGAACGCGCCACAATGGGCAGCGATGTCGCCTTCAGCCCGGCGGATGAGGCCACGACGCTTCCCGCGCTGCTCGTGGCTCCGTCGGACCCCGTGCACATCGGAGCCGCCAATCGGGCGCTGGCCCGCCTCGACATTCCCTGGCGCTTCGGCGATCTGCGGCGTGCCGAGAGCTCCGTGGAGAGCGCTACGCGCAACGACTCCACATTCAAGGATGTGAACGTGCTGCTGCGCTACCGGCTGGTCGCCAATGCGCCGACCGCAACCGACACGCTCGCCGTGACGGCGGGCGAGCCCTGGATCGTCGCGGGCCCGGGCTACGTGCTCGTGGCGTCGCCATTCACACCGGACGCGACGACACTGCCGGTGCGCGCGGCGTTCGTGCCCTGGCTGGCCGAGATGTTCTCGCAGCGACTCGGCCGGGAAGCAGGGACGATCGTGGCTGCGACACCGGGCGCCATGCTCGCGCGCCCGGCCGGCGTGGATGCACTCGAGCTCCCCGAGGGGCAGCGCCAGGCGCTGTCCGGCGACTCGCTCGCTGCGCCCGACAAGGCCGGCGTCTATCCGTTCCTCACCGGGAGCACGCGGGCCGGCGCACTCGTGGTGAACCCCGAACCCGCCGAATCCGATCTGCGGCGGTTGAGCCCGCAGGCGCTGGCCTCGCGCATTCGCGCGGCGAACGTCCGGTCGGGCGAGGACAGCGCGGCGGTTCGCGTGCACGCCTTCGACTCGGCGCCGCGCCGGCCGCTGGTGGTCCCGCTGCTGCTGCTGGCCGTCGTCGCACTCGTCGCCGAGAGCGCACTGACGGGCCGGACGCGCGGAGGCGCCTGATGGCGCTTCCGCAAATCCTCGATGCCGTTGAAGGGCTGGGTGCGTTCCAGCGCGTCGCCGGCGCGCTTCCCGCACCGGGAAGCGCGCTCCGCGTGGGCGGACTGCCCGGGTCGAGCGATGCCGCGCTCGTCGCGACGCTGGTGCGATGGGTGGGAGCGACGCGCTTCTTCATGATCGTCACCGACACGCTGCCCGAAGCGGAGCGCTGGCTGGCCGATCTCACCACGCTGCAGGAAGAGGGCGTCGTGGCGCTCTATCCGCCGCGAGAGGGATTCGGCGAAACGGAGCCGCATCTCGAGGTGGCGGGCGAGCGCGTGGAAACCCTGGAGCGCGTCGCGCGCGGCGGCGTGCGTACGCTGGTCACGACGTTCCGCGCGCTGCAGGAGCGCACGAGGCTGCCCGACGCGTTGCGCTCGGCGCGTCTCGAGCTGCGCGTGGGCGATCTGCGCCGTCCCGAGGATGTTGCCGCGCATCTGGAAGCCGTGGGCTTCGAGCGCGTGCCGCTCGTGGAAGACGTCGCGGAATTCAGCGTGCGCGGCGGCCTCATGGACATCTACAGCTTCGGCATGGCCAATCCGGTTCGCATCGAGTTCTGGGGCGACGAGATTACATCGCTCCGGCACTTCGACATGGTGACGCAGCGCTCGACGCGTGACGCCGACATGGCGCTCGTGCTTCCCGTGGACGGGCGCGCGAGTGCGGTGGGTGATGCAACCACGCGCGGCAGCATCGCGCAACTGCTGCCGCCCGATACGCTCCTCGTGCACACGGCGGCGCCACGGATGGAGCCGGAGCTGCAGCGCACGTGGGAGGAAGCGCGACACCATATCGAACTGGCGCGGCGCCGTGGCGAGGACGTTCCCGATCGCGACGCCCTGTATCAGCCGCCGGGTGAGGTCCTGGCGGTCGCGCGCGCATTCGGCTCGATTGTGCTCAACGAGTCGGGCGAGGTCGGGGGCGACGACGCGGCGGAGATCACATTTCCCATCCGTTCGCCCGAGCCCATCGAGCGCGACATCAAGCGCCTGCGCCGGATCGTGGACGGCGACGTCCCGACACTTATTCTCTGCGACAACGCCGGGCAGGCGGAGCGGCTGGAAGAGCTGCTGAGCGGCAACGGCGACGGCACGCATCCCGTTGGCGCCGCGCTCGCGGTGGGCGTCGTGGATGGCGGATTCACCGTGCCGCCCGACGCGACGTCGCCCGGACTCCGCGTGCTGACCGATCATGAGATCTTCCGGCGCGAGCGGCGCATCCGGCGCCGCCGCCGCTACGTCACGGGCACACCGCTGGAGACACTCACCGGACTTCAGCCGGGTGACTACGTCGTGCACCTCGAGCACGGTGTGGGCATCTACCGCGGCATCGAGCGCATGTTCGTGCGCGAGAGCACCATCGAGGTGGCGGTCATTGAATACGAGGGGGGCGACCGGCTGAACGTCCCCCTGTATCGCGTGGATCTGATCGAGCGCTACCGTTCATCGAGCGATGTGTCCGAGGATGCGCCGCCGCCGCGGCTGCACACGCTGGGTGGCAAGCGCTGGGCGCAGCAACGCGCGCGCACGCGCGCGGCGCTGGAGGAGCTGGCGGGAGAGCTGCTCGTACTGTACGCACGGCGGCGGACGGCCACGAAAGCGCCGGCACTGCCCGACACCACCTGGCAGCGGCAGCTCGAATCGTCCTTTCTCTTCGAGGACACGCCCGATCAGCGCACCGCCACGGTCGAGGTCAAACACGACATGGAGAGCGCGCGGCCCATGGACCGCCTGCTGGTGGGCGACGTGGGCTACGGCAAGACGGAAGTCGCCGTGCGCGCCGCATTCAAGGCGGTGCAGTCGGGCCGCCAGGTGGCCGTCCTCGTGCCCACGACCATCCTGGCCGAACAGCATGGCCGCACCTTCAGCGAACGCCTCGCGGATTTCCCCATTCGCGTGGAGACGCTGAGCCGCTTTCAGACGACGAAGGAACAGGCGGCCATCCTGAAGGACCTCGCTGACAAGAAGGTGGACATCGTCATTGGTACGCACCGCCTGCTCAGCAGCGACGTCCACTTCGCCGAGCTCGGCCTGGTCGTCGTGGACGAGGAGCATCGCTTCGGCGTGAAGCACAAGGAGCGGCTCAAGCAGCTCAAGCTGGAGACCGATGTGCTCACGCTCACGGCCACGCCCATCCCGCGCACGCTGCACCAGTCGCTCGCGGGATTGCGCGACGTGACGCTCATTCAGACGCCGCCGCTGGACCGCTCGCCCGTGCTTACCTCGCTCGAGCCCTGGGATGACGCGCTCATCGAAGAAGGCATTGCGCGGGAACTCGACCGCGGCGGGCAGGTGTTCTTCGTGCACAATCGCGTCGAGACCATCCAGGCCATTGCCGATCACGTGCGCCGGCTCGCCCCGCGTGCCGAAGTTGCGGTGGCGCACGGGCAGATGCGCGAGCGTGAACTGGAGCAGGTGATGCGGCGCTTCGTCACCGGCGAGGTGGACGTGCTCGTGTCCACCATGATCGTGGAGTCCGGGCTCGACGTGCCGAACGCGAACACGATGTTCGTGAATCGCGCGGATCACTTCGGCCTGGCGCAACTCTATCAACTGCGCGGCCGGGTGGGGCGCTCCTACCGCCGGGCCACCTGCTACCTGCTCGTCCCCGATGAGCTGGATCCGGATGCGGAGCGGCGCCTGCAGGTGCTCGAGCATCACACCGAGCTCGGCTCCGGCTATCACGTGGCGCTCAAGGATCTCGAGATGCGCGGCGCCGGCAATCTGCTTGGCGCCGAGCAGTCCGGCTTCGTGCAGGCCGTGGGGTTCGAACTCTACCTCAAGATGCTCGACGAGACGGTGCAGCGGCTGATGCGCGGCGACGAGGGTCCGAGGCTGCTCCCCGCGGATGTCTCCATGGACATTCCCACCTACCTGCCGGACGACTACGTCACGATTCAGGAGGCCAAGCTGGATGTCTACCGGCGACTCTCGCGGATGACCGAACCGGCGCAGGTGGAGGAGCTGCGCGCCGAGTTGCGCGACCGGTTCGGGCCGCTGCCGCCGCCGGCACAGGCGTTCTTTGCCGCAGCCCTGCTGCGCATCGTCGGCGGCCGGCTGGGCATCGAGGGGATACTTGTGCATGGCGCGGAGGCACGTATTAGCTTTCGGGCTGACGCGGTACCGCGCCTCAAGGGGCTCACGGCCGCGTTTCATGAAGTACAGTTCCAGGCTGAAGTGCGTCGGACGAAACCGCTGGTGCTCAAGCTCACTCGACTCGGAGGAGCGGGGCTGCTCGACGGTCTCGTGCGCGCGCTCAAGGGACTGGCCGGATGATCGTGCAAGGACGTGGCAGCGTGGGGGCGCGATGGCGAGGGTGTGCTGCCGCAGCCCGTCGTTCCCCGAGCGCCGCCGCGTCCTTGTGTTCGTTCGCGAACCCGCGCTGATCTCGTTCCGCCTCCACGCATACTCGTGTTGCCATCAATGAATCGTACAATCGTCGTCGTCTCCGCCGCGCTCGTGGCGCTGGGCGGCTGCAAGGGCTTCAAGGAAGCCATGACCGCCCACGTTGACGTGGTGGCGTCGGCTGGCTCCCAGGAACTTTCCGTGGACCGGCTGGACTCCCTGCTCGCCCAGGCGAAGGTGCCACCCAATGCCGAGATGGCCAAGGCGGTGACGGATCTCTGGGTGAACTATCAGTTGATGGGACAGGCCGCCGCGCACAACGACTCGCTCAAGGATCCCAAGCTCGTTGACGCCGCGCTCTGGCCTGTCATCTCGCAGGAGCGCGTGGTCAAGTGGCACGACCAGCTCACGAAGTCCTTCCCGGGCGTCGACACCACCAACCTTGCAACGCGCTACGCCAACGGCGAAATGCTCGCGGCCAGTCACATCCTCTTCGTCGTTCCGCAGTCGGCCACGCCGGCCCAGCGCGACTCCGTGCGCCGCAAGGCAGAAGCCGTGCGCGCGCAGGTGACGTCCGCGAACTTCGCGCAGCTCGCCAAGGAGAACAGCCAGGATCCCGGCTCGGCGGTGCACGGCGGCGACCTGGGCGTGTTCCCGAAAGGCGCGATGGTCAAGCAGTTCCAGGACGCGCTGCTCAAGCTCAAGCCCGGCGAGATTTCGCCAGTCGTGCAGACGGAGTTCGGCTACCACATCATCCGGCGGCCGACGTTTGCCGAGGTCAAGGATGAGTTCAGCAAGGAAGTGAACGCCTCGGCCACGCAGCAGGCGGACAGTGCGTATCTCGCGAATCTCGAGCGCACGTCGGACATCAAGATCAAGGATGACGCCGTGGGCACGATGCGCGCGGCATCCAAGGATCTGGATGCGCACGCCAAGGACGACGCGGTGCTGGGGACGTCGACGGCCGGGAACTTCACCATGGCCAAGCTGGTGCACTGGATCAGCGCGTACCCGCAGCGGGCGCAGATCGAGCACGGGCTCGCCCAGGCGCCGGACAGTCAGGTCACCGGATTTCTCAAGAACGTCATGCGGAACGAGCTCGTGCTGCACCAGGCGGACAGTGCCAAGGTGGAGCTCGACTCGAGCGAGATGGCCGACCTCCACGCCAAGTTCGCCGGTCTGGTCACGGCCGCCTGGGAAGGGCTCAATGTGAGCCCCAAGGTGCTCGCGGACAGCGGCAAGACGGAGAGCCAGCGCGAGCGTGTTGCCGCGGCGCACGTGGAGCAGTACATGGACGGGCTCATGACGCAGCGCTCGCGCTACGTGGATGTGCCCATTCCGCTGAAGAGCGTGCTGCGCGACAAGTATTCCTGGAAGATCAACCAGGCCGGACTGGCCCGGGCGGTGGAGCAGGCGACGAAGGCTCGCGCAGCGGCGGATTCCGTGAAGGCGAAGAACCGCCCGCCATCGGCAGTGCCGCTGGGGCCGCCGGCCGCGAAGCCGGCAACGCCCGAGCAGCCCAAGGGCTGACGGGGATCAGGAGTGACCGCGATGGGTAGGACAGGCATGCTGAAAATTCGCGTCAGTCTCATTGCGGCTCTGGCCGCCGCCCTGGTCGCTCCGGCCATGGCGCAAGGGCCCGTGGCGCCGTCGCCCGACAGTACCACGTCCATCGACCGGGTCGTGGCGGTGGTCGGCGACGAGCCCATTCTGCGCAGCGAGGTCGAGGAAGAGCTCGGGAAAATGAAAGCCGAGGGGCAGCAGATGCCCACCGACTCGGCCGCGCAGCAACAGCTCATCAACGACATCATCAACGGCCTCATTGACGACGACCTCATGGTCGCGGAAGCCAAGAAGCAGAAGATCGAGGTCAGTGACAACGACATCAGCCCCGAGGTGGACAAGCAGGTCGCGCAGATTCGCGGCCGGTTTGCCACGGACGCGGAGTATCGCCAGCAACTGAAGCTCTCGGGCTTCGGGACGCCTGACGAATATCGCCGCTGGCTGCTCGACAAGGCGCGTCGCACGGCGCTGCAGCAGAAGCTGTTCGAGAAGCTGCGCCAGGAGAACAAGCTGCCGCCGGCACCGGTGTCGGAGGCGGAAGTGGATTCCTTCTTCCAGGCGAGCAAGGTGCAGGGGCAGATTCCCAAGCTGCCCGCCACGATCACCTATCGGCAGATCGTGATCACGCCGCAGCCCAGCGCGAGCGAGGATTCCGCCGCGCTGGCAAAGGCGGAATCGCTGCTCGTGGAGATTCGCAAGGGTGGAGACTTCGCGACGATCGCCAAGCGCGAGTCCATGGACAACTCCAACAAGGATCAGGGCGGCGACCTGGGGTGGCATCGGCGCGGTGAGTTCGTGCCGAACTTCGACCGCGTCTACTTCGCGCTGCGGCCCGGACAGGTGAGCCCGGTCATCAAGACGACGTTCGGGTATCACATCATCAAGGTGGACCGCGTGCAGCCGTCGGAAGTGAAGGGGCGCCACATTCTCATCCGCCCCACCATTGATTCGGCGGACGTGCAGCGGGCGCGCGTGCTCGCGGACAGCGTGGCGAAACTCTGGCGCAACGGCGCGAACTTCGACTCGCTCGTGGCGAAGTATCACGATCCGTCCGAGGAGAAGATCATGCCTGACCCCTTCCCGCAGGCGCAGCTCCCCAAGGAGTACCAGGCGGCGATCAAGGGGCACAAGGCCGGCGACATCCTGGACCCGTTCACCATCATGGACGCCTCGCGCGGCGTGCCGAAGTTCTTCATCCTGGATCTCACCGCAGTGGACGATGCCCGCGAGCCCACGCTGGCCGACTACCGTCAGGACATCCGCGACCGGCTCACGCAGCAGAAGGGCGTGCGCCGCTACCTGGACAATCTGCGCAGGCAGACGTTCGTCTCCGTTCGCGAGTGACGCGTGCGCGTGGATCTCGCGCTCAAGCGGCTGCTGCTCGTCAGGAGCCGCACCGAAGGGAAGGAGGCGTGCGACGTGGGTGCGGTGTTCATCAACGGCAAGCGCGCGCGCGCCTCGGCTGAGGTGCGGCCGGGCGACCTCGTTCGCGTGGACTACGCGCATCGGACGCTGGAGGTCGAGCTCACGGGCGAAATCGCCGGCAACGTGAGCCGCGAGCGCGCCCGCACGCTCTACCGTGTCGTGCGCGACGAGCCGGCGACGTGATGCGCCCGCGCCTGGCGGTCACCCTGGGCGACGCACGCGGCATTGGACCGGAGATCGTCGCCCGCGCACTTGCGGATGAGCGCCTGCGCGGCGCGTGCGAGCTGCTCGTCGTGGGGCCGGACGGATGCGGCGTCGCCGTGCAGGAGTCCGTGGGCAGCTGGCGGAGCGGTGGCAGCGCCGCGCTCGCGGGACAGTTCGCCGGCCGGGCCATCGAGCGTGCGGCGCAGCTCGCGCTCGCCGGAGCGGTGCAGGGCGTGGTCACCGCTCCAATAGATAAGCACGCGCTGCTCGAAGGCGGCTACGACTATCCCGGCCATACCGAAATGCTGGCAAACCTGGCCGGTGTGCCCGTGGCGATGATGCTGGCGTCCGATCGCCTGCGGGTCGTGCTCGCCACCACGCACGTGCCCCTTGCCGAGGTACCCGCCCGACTCACGCGGGAGCACATCGTGGATGCGGCGCGCATCACGAAGCGCGGATTGCAGGACTGGTATGGCATCGCGGCGCCGCGCATCGCGCTCTGTGCGCTGAATCCGCACGCGGGCGATGGCGGCCGGTTCGGCAGCGAAGATGATACGCTGCTCGCGCCGGCGGCGCGCGCCGCGGGCATCGCGGGCCCGTTCCCCGCGGACACCGTGTTCGTGCGCGCCCTGCGCGGCGAATTCGACGCCGTCATCGCGCCGTATCACGACGTGGGCATGACCGCCATCAAGGTTGCCAGCTTCGGCCGCGCCGTGAACGTGACCCTCGGACTCCCCTTTCCGAGAACGTCACCCGATCACGGGACCGCGTTCGACATTGCCGGCCAGGGCCTGGCCGATCCGGGCAGCATGATCACGGCCACGCTTGAATGTGCGCGCATTGCGAACGTTATTGCACAGTCGTCGACACCCGGACGGACCGATCCCCGCGAGCCGTCCACGCTCTGACCCACGGCGGCATGTCGTTCTCGCATACGGGCCATCTGCACGGGCTCGATCACGATCATGGTCACGACACCGGCACGGACCACGCGCGCCGGTTGCGCGTTGCGCTGTTCATCACGGCGCTCATTCTCGTGGCCGAAGTCGTGGGCGGGTTCGCCGCCAATTCGCTCGCGCTGCTCGCCGACGCGGGGCACATGCTCACCGATGTGGCGGCGCTGGGACTCTCGCTCTTCGCGTCGTCATTCGGCAGTCGGCCCGAGACCCCGAAGCGGACCTACGGCTATCGCCGCCTCGAGATTCTCGCCGCATTTTTCAACGGCGCCACGCTGCTGCTGGTGTCGGGCTTCATCGTCTACGAGGCCGTGCGCCGCATCACCGTGCCGGAGCCGGTGGGCGGGACGCTCATGCTCATCGTCGCCGCCATTGGCCTCGTGGCCAACGTCGTGGCGGCGCGCACGCTGCACCCGGCCAGCTCCGGCAGCCTGAACGTACGCGGCGCCTACGTCCACATCCTCAGCGACCTGCTCGGCTCCGTGGGCACACTCATCGCCGCGCTGCTCATTCGCTTCACGGGCTGGCTCCAGGCGGATCCCATCGCGTCCATTGTCGTGACGCTGCTGGTGATCCGGAGTGCGTGGCTGCTCGTGCGGGAGTCCGTGGATGTGCTGCTGGAATCCACGCCCGCCAACATTTCCGCCGGCGCGGTCCGCACGCAGCTCGAAGCGATTCCCGGCGTGGAGTCGGTGCACGATCTGCATGTCTGGAGCGTGACGTCCGGCGTGGTGGCCATGAGCGCGCACGCCATCGTGCGCGAGTCCGAACGGCACCAGCACGTTCTGGAGCACGTGCACGACGCCATGCGTCTCTTCGGCATCCAGCACGTGACGATCCAGCTCGAGCGGCGCGAAATGTACGAGCGGGAGATGCACCTGCACGCGTGACCGCCGCGCCGCAAGCGCGTCAGGCGCGTGCCGCGGCGCACAGTCGCGTCCGCCGTTGCGTCCCGCCGGGATCATTCGTCTCCCAATGACCCCCGCCCTCTCACCACTCTCATGGAAATTCGCGAGCTCGCCCCGCTGGACGACTATCGTATTCAGAAGCACCGGCTCGATGTGACCCTCGCGCTCGCTCATGGCACGACCATTCGCGGCCACATCTTCGTGCACCTGCCGGTTCCCGGCCACCGCGGCTTCGACGACCCGGCCGTGCTGCTCAACGATCGTGATCCGTTCTTCCCCATGGAAACGGAGAGCGGCGAAGTGCTCCTCATCGCGAAGTCGCAGGTCGCCGAGCTCTCCGGCCTGCCCGTGGGCGAAGAGGACGAACTGCTGCGGCGCAGCACCCCCATGGCGCTGCTCGAGGTCCGCCTGGCCGGCGGGATCAGCCACTACGGCTCCATGCGGCTGGAAGTGCGCACGGGCCGGCCGCGACTCCTCGACTTCCTGAACGATGCCTCCCAGCACTTCCTCACGCTCTATACCGATCAGGGCATTCGTCTGATCAATCGGGCGTGGATCGAGTGCGTGCGTCCGCTCGACTGACATGCCGGCCATCGACAGGTTTCTGGAAGTGATGCGGAGCCAGCACGCATCCGTGCTGCAGCTCGCCGCCGACCAGCCAGCGTGTCTCGACGTCTCGGGCGCGTCGCGCGCCATCACGAAACAGCCGCTCACGGGCGCCCAGGTGCAGTCCCTCCTCAGGGAGATGGCGCCGGCCGAGTCGGTCCAGGCGCTGGACTCCGGCAGCACGGCGCTGTTTGCGTATCGCGTGGACGGCGCGGAGTATCGCGTGCAGGCACGTCGCGGCGCGACCGGCTGGGGCGCCGAGGTGCGGCCGGCGCCGGCGGCGGCACCCACGCCGGCGGCCACGCTGGCATCGACGCCGGCATCCGCGCGGAGTGCGGTTGCCGCTGTCATTGTGGAAGCGGCGCCGGAAGACGACGGCGCGAGTCGCGCGCGCATGGACGCGCTGCTGCGCGAACTGGTGGAGTGCGGCGGATCCGATCTGCACCTGCGTGTCGGCGAGCCGCCCATTGTCCGGCTGCACGGCGAGATGTCGCGACTGGAGGGGCAGGAGGCGCTCGACGGCGCGGCGCTCGAAGCGATGCTGCACGCCATCGCGCCCGATCGCAATCGCGGTGAATACGCCGAGCACCATGATACGGACTTCGCGTACGAGCTGCCCGGGTTGGCGCGGTTCCGCTGCAACGCACTGCGCGACCGGCATGGCGCGGCGGCGGTGTTCCGCGTGATTCCCGCGCGCGTGGTCACGGCGGACGAGCTGGGCCTGTCGCCGGAGATTCAGGCGCTGTGCAACCTCTCGCGCGGGCTCGTGCTCGTGACCGGGCCAACCGGCTCCGGGAAATCCACCACGCTGGCGGCGCTCATTGATCTCATCAACCGCACGCGCAGCGATCACGTCATCACAATCGAGGATCCCATCGAGTTCGTGCACGAGAACAAGAAGTGCATCATCACGCAGCGCCAGGTCGGGACGCACACGGGTTCGTTCAAGCACGCGCTGCGCGCGGCGCTGCGCGAGGATCCGGACATCATTCTGGTGGGCGAGCTGCGCGATCTCGAGACGATGTCCATCGCGATCGAGACCGCGGAAACGGGCCACCTGGTGTTCGGCACGCTGCACACGACCAGCGCAGTGAGCACGGTGGACCGGCTGATCGATCAGTTCCCCGCCGACCGCCAGTCGCAGATCCGCGTGATGCTCTCCGAGTCGCTCAAGGGCGTGATTTCCCAGGTGTTGTGCCGCAAGATCGGCGGCGGCCGCGTCGCCGCGCTCGAGGTGCTGCTCAGCATGCCCTCGGTATCGAATCTGATTCGCGAAGGGAAGACGTATCAGCTTCCGTCGATCCTGCAGACGTCGCGGCGCCTGGGCATGGTGATGCTCAATGACGCGCTCATGGTGCACGTGGACGCGGGCACCGTGGAGCCCAAGGAAGCGTATCTCAAGGCATCCGACAAGCAGGGGCTGCTCGCCACGATGGCCCAGCGCGGCCACGACACGAGCTTCGTGGAGGGGCCGGATGCCGCAGCGGCGCGGCAGGTGTCCGCCAAGGGTGCATCGCGGACGACGAGCGTGAGATAGGCGGCCCCTCGCGGACGCTCTAGCTCTTTCCGGGTTCGTCCTGCCTGGGCGCCCTGTACAACCGCTGCTGCAACTGGGCCTGCGTCACGTAGTAGCTGCGTGAGCGGTCGAGACCGCCGATCGTCGCGCCGCCCAGCGTCCGATCGATCAGCGGCACCGGCGCACCCGCGCCGAGATCCTGTCCATCGAGCTCGCCCTCGCCCTCGCCATCGGGCAGCGCATCCGCCGGCGCGGCACTGTCCGCCGGCTGGTCATCCATCTCGTGCGGAATCTCCCAGCCGCCGGCGCGCTCATCCTGGGGAAATTCCTCGTCATCACGTGCTGTCGGATCTTCTCCGCTGGCCCCCCGCGGGCGCAGGTATTCGTGGCGATCGCTGTATCCGTAGCCGCCGAACACCTCGCCACCGCGCATGTAATCGTGGCCGTAGCCGCGCCCGCGGGGGTATTCAGCTTCCTGTTCCGCCTCGTGCTCTTCCATGACTCCTCCGGGAATGGGTGGAAGCGGTGCGGCCCTGCCGGCCGCCGGGTGATGGGCAACGCGTGCGGTAGCGATCCCGCGTCGTTCCGAGTGCCGTGCCTGTTAGCGATGGTCATCATCCGATAGATTTGCAGGCTATGCAGATTCGAAACATCGCCATCATCGCGCACGTGGATCATGGCAAGACTACACTGGTGGACAAGATGCTCCGGCAGGCCGGGGCATTTCGCGAGAACCAGGTCGTGCAGGAGCGGGTGATGGACTCCAATCCGCTCGAGCGGGAACGCGGGATCACGATCCTTGCGAAGAATACCTCCGTGCGGTGGCATGGTGTCAAGATCAACGTGGTGGATACGCCGGGACACGCCGACTTCGGCGGCGAGGTGGAACGCATCCTGCGCATGGTGAACGGGGTGCTGCTCGTCGTGGACGCCTTTGACGGCCCCATGCCGCAGACCCGCTTCGTGCTGCGCAAGGCGCTCGCGCTCGGTCGCACCCCCATCGTCGTCATTAACAAGATCGACCGCCAGGGAGCGGACCCGCTCCGCGTGCACGATGAAGTGCTCGACCTGCTCATCGAGCTCGAAGCCGACGAGGCTCAGCTCGACGCGCCGGTCGTCTACGCCTCGGCGCGCAACGGGACGGCGACCATGGATCTCGACACGCCGGGCACGGATCTCGTGCCGCTGTTCGAGGCCATCGTGGAGCACGTGCCGCCGGCGCCGGGCGATGTGTCCGGCCCCTTCCAGATGCTCATCTCGACGATCGATCATTCGCCGTACCTGGGACGGCTCGGCATTGGCCGCATCGAGCGCGGCACCGTGCACGTGGGCGATCCCGTGGCGCTCCTGCCGCTCGAGACCTCGCGGCCCATGGAGCGCGGCAAGGTCACGAAGCTGTTCGGCTTCGAGGGGCTGGAGCGCGTCGAGCTCGAATCAGCGCCCTCGGGCGAGATCGTCGCGCTGGCGGGAATCGAAGGCGTGGAGATCGGCCTCACCGTGACGGATGTGGAGCACCCTGATCGGCTGGCCGGCATCGCGGTGGAGGAGCCGACCATCTCGGTGGATTTCATTGTGAACAATTCGCCCTTCGCCGGCAAGGATGGGAAGTACGTGACGTCGCGTCAGGTGCGCGACCGGCTGTACCGGGAGCTCGAACGAAACGTGGCGCTCCGGGTAGAGGACACCGAGAGCACGGACACGTGGACCGTGTCGGGTCGGGGCGAGCTGCATCTGTCGATTCTCATGGAAACGATGCGGCGCGAGGGGTATGAATTCCAGGTGTCACGGCCGAGAGTGATCACGCGCACCGGCGCGAACGGGGAACGTCTGGAGCCATATGAGGAGTTGTCCATCGACGTGCCCGAGGCCTATCTGGGAGCGGTGATCGAGAAGCTTGGTCCGCGTCGGGCAGAAATGATCGAGATGAAGAATCCTGGGCAGGGGATGGTCCGGCTGCTCTACCGGATACCGGCGCGCGGCCTGTTCGGGTATCGTTCGGAATTCATGACGGACACGCGGGGGACGGGGATCATGCATCACCGGTTCCTGGAGTACGGCCAGTGGGCGGGCCCGCTCGCGGGCCGCAAGCGGGGCACGCTGGTGTCCATGGAGCCCGGTATGGCGGTGGCGTTCGGCCTGTTCAATCTTCAGGAGCGAGCCACTATGTTTATTGCCCCCGGCACGCCGGTGTACGAGGGGATGATCATCGGGGAAAATTCGCGTCCCGGCGACATGGACGTGAATCCGACGAAGGAGAAGAAGCTGACGAACATGCGGACCACGGCGAGCGACGAGAACATCCAGCTCGAGCCGCCGCGGGAGCTGACACTGGAGCTCGCGCTGGAGTACATCGAGGAGGATGAGCTGATCGAAGTGACGCCGGCATCCATCCGGCTGCGCAAGCGGTATCTGAGCGCGAACGATCGCAGGAAGCTTTCGCGGGAAGCGAAGCGCGAGCGCGCTTCCCTGTAATTGTGTAATTCACCCTCAAGGAGATCCGGGTCATGCGGTACGAGCTCGAGTCGTTGGAACAGGCGCGGGCAGCAGCGCGCGATGACGACCTCGACGAGATGGAGCTGGACGAGGACGAGTATGACGATGACGACGTCGAGGATGAGGATGACACGGACCTCGACGAGGATGATGACGACCTCGATGATGAGGACGACGACGACGACGACGAGGATGACGAGGACGACGACGAGGATGAGGACGATGATGACGACGAGGACGATGATGACCTCGTGGATCTCGACGATGAGTACGACGATCTGGATGTGCAGCGACCGAAACCCGGGCACCCGCACCGGTTCGATGAGTGAGGGGAGTAGGGAATAGGGAAGCGGGAACGGAGTACCGGGCGGAGGATGCGCCTGGACCCGTTGTATGACGCTTGTCGCAAATGCGTTCACGCCTCGCCGCTCGACATGAGCGGCGAGGCGTTGTGCAGAGGGGGTGCGGTGCGGCGGGGAGTGCATTGCAGCGCGCGTGGACGTTGCGGCGCTGCTATGCGAAATCGCGCTGCAGCGGCGCGTTGACGCGATTGTCTGGCCCGGCTAACTTTCTTGGCTTGGCAGGGGCCTGTAGCTCAGTTGGTTAGAGCGCACGCCTGATAAGCGTGAGGTCGGAAGTTCAACTCTTCCCAGGCCCATTTTTTCTAAGTTCAAGCCTCGTCCAGCCCTGAACGGTTAGGCGGGGCTTGTTGCATCCCCGGTTCTGCAGCGTGCTCTCCGTTGGTGCTCTCCGTTCGCAGCTGGCGAAGCGCGTGTCGCAGACTGTGCCACCCGAAGCCTGCTTGATGCTCCAGCGCCGGCCGTCCGCTCCGGGTGAAGCCACCGGTGCAACGCCACGCTGGCGCGACGTGTCTCGTTCGGGCAGAACGCGGCCACCACGCGGGCAACTCCCGACATCAGACTCATTGAGGCCGTGTGGCGTTTGCCTGAGAGTGTGAAGGGCTTTGCCCGATTGCGGGGCGATCGCGACGCTACGACACTTGGCGCGGAGCCGGATGATCGGCCCGTTCGCCCCTGGACGCTCATCGTGGAGGCTCTATGTCGCACGCGCTTCGCCCGGTCCTGGCCATGCTCGCGATGGCCCTTGCTGCTCCTATCTGTGCGGCGCAGGGTGTACCCACTGGCCACGTGATCACGGTTCATTTGGTCGACAAGCCGAACGGTCAGTTCGCCTTCGAGCCCGGGACCATCAACGCCCAGCGGGGCGATACGGTGCGCTTTGTTCAGCAGAGCTCGGCGCCGCACAACGTCTCGTTCCGCACGCACCCCAAGAGCGCCAACCTCGGAGACGCCGCGGTCGGGCCGTATTTGGTCAACAACGGTCAGACGTACGACCTGGTAATCGACGCGCGCTTCCCCGATGGCGCCTACACGTTCGCATGCGATCCCCACGAGTCAGTCGGCATGCGAGGTACTCTCATGGTCGGATCCGTCAAGTAGCACTCCACACACTCCTCGTGCTCATCGGCACGAAGACCTGAACAGGGGGACACCATGCTCGCGTGCCCGGGCTCGCCGAACCGCACTCGCTTCGCCGTTGTCGCGCTGGTGGGAATGATTGCTCTTTCGACGCGGACCGCGACGGCGGAGCCTGCCGCGCGCAGGAAGACCGATTCGACGGACCCATTCGGGTACGTGCGCGCCGACCGGATGAACATGCCCCACGGCGCGTATCGCGTCGCCTACGCGCGCATGATTCCGAGCTTCTCGCGTCAAACCAAGCTCGCGTGCAGCGCCTGTCACTACGGATTCCCCGAGCTTACGCCGTTCGGGCGATTGTTCAAGCTCAATGGCTATACGCTCACCGCGCTGCCGACGATCGTAGCCGGCGACTCGGTGCGTCAAACACTCGAGCTGGCTCCGATTCCGCCCGCGTCAGCGATGATCGTTACCTCGCTCACGCACCTGAAGACCGCGCTACCCGGAGCGCAGAACGACGCCACCGCGTTCCCGGAGCAGTTGAGCGTGTTTCTCGGAGGCCAGGTCACACCAAAGATCGGCGCGTTTACGCAACTCACGTACGCCGCCGATGCCGGATCGATCGGCATTGACAATACGGAGATTCGATTTGCCGACCACGCGACCGTGGGCGGCCGACAGGTCATCTATGGCCTCACGTTGAACAACAATCCGAGCATGCAGGACCTCTGGAACACGACGCCGGCATGGGGATTCCCGTTCGTCACGTCGAGCGTCGCGCCGTCACCTGCCGCCGCGATGCAAGTCGAGGGAGCGTTTGCCCAACAGGTGGTGGGGCTGGGCGCGTATGCAATGTGGGACCAGACGCTGTACGCGGAAGTGACGACGTACCGCTCCGCCCAACAAGGCGTCGCCGGGCCGCCAGGGCCGACCTCGGTCAACGCCAATCGGGGCGTGATTCCGTATTGGCGACTCGCCGTGCAGCGCACGTTCGGGCCGAACTATCTGATGGTCGGAACGTACGGTCTCGACGCGACGCTCTACCCGGCCGGCGTAAGCCAGTTCACCAACCGCTTCACCGACGTCGGCGTCGATGCGCAGTACGAGCGTAGATTGGGCACTGGAGCGCTGATTGCCCGCACCACGTATCTGCATGAGCGCCAGTCGCTCACCGGGTCGATTGAGACGGCCGCCGGCGCCCCGGTGCCGAACCCGACGGACGCGCTGAACGAGTTCCGGATCAATGCATCCTACCTTCCGACGACGCGCTTCACGTTCACAGCCGGCTATTTCACGACCACGGGAACTCGAGATACGGCGCTCTTCGCGCCCGCGGCCGTCACGGGCAGTGCACACGGATCGCCGAGCAGCAGCGGCACTATCGGGGAGATCGACTTCAATGCCTGGCTGAACACGCGGGTCGGAGCGCAGTACATCCGGTACGACAAGTTCAACGGCGCATCGCTCGCATATGATGGCGTGGGCCGCAATGCCTCCGGCAACAACACAGTCTATGTCTTCCTCTGGGTCGCATTCTGATGGATCGCATTCTGAGCGACGGCGTTCGCCGATGCATACCGGTCCACTCGCGGAGCGAGTAGTCCTGTAGCGGCACAGACTTGTAGCGGATGTCGGCGCGTTGGCGCGCCTCGTGACGCGACACAGGTCACGGCCGACACAACTCATCGCGTGTGGGAAACGCGCACACGCCGCGAGGCGAAAAAAGGCGGGGGGCAGCTCTCTCGAGCTCCCCCCGCCACTTCCAACATATACCCCACCCCGGGGCTTGCGACAAGCCCCTCGCCCCCCATTACACTCGCCCACTCAATTTTCAGGCATGGGGGATTCATGGTTGATGCGACACACACGACAGATGTCATAATCATCGGCGCCGGCCCCACCGGCCTGATGCTCGGCGCCGAGCTCCGCCTCCACGGCGTGCGCGTCCTCGTCCTCGAGCGCGACGCCGAACCCACGAAGGTCGTGCGCTCGCTCGGCATGCACGTGTGCAGCATAGAGATCATGGACCAGCGCGGCCTGCTCGATCGCTTCCTCGCGCACGGTAGGAAGCACCTGCTCACCGGCGCCTTCTTCGCCGCCATCGACAATCCCGAGCCCGTCCAGCTCGACACCGCGCACTGCTATGTCCTCGGCATCCCGCAGCCCGTCACCGAGCGCGTGCTCGCGGAACACGCAGTGGAACTCGGCGCCGAGATCCGGCGCGGCCAGGAGCTGGTGGGGCTCAGTCAGGACGAACGCGGAGTGACCGCCGAGCTCTCAAACGGCACCGAGCTCCGCTCGCGCTACCTCGTTGGCTGCGACGGCGGCCGCAGCACCGCGCGCAAGCAGCTCGGCGTCGACTTCCCCGGTGAGCCGAGCAGCGTCGAGACGCTGCTGGGCGAGATGGAGGTGGGCGTACCGCAGGAGACATTGACAGCCCTGGTGAGCGAAGTTCGCAAGACCGAGAAGCGCTTCGGCCTCGGGCATCTCGGCAACGGAGTGTACCGCGTCGTGGTTCCCGCCGAGGGAGTGGCCGAGGACCGCGCCGTCCCGCCGACGCTCGAAGAGTTCAAGCGACAACTGCAAGCAACCGCCGGCACCGACTTCGGCGTGCACACACCGCGCTCGCTCTCCCGCTTCGGCGACACCACCCGGCAGGCCGAGCGCTACCGTGTGGG
>DATNDS010000051.1:0-39315 GCA_035553215.1 Gemmatimonadaceae bacterium | reverse complement strand
ACGCAGAGTTGCACACGCTCGTTGACCTGCTGCAGGAGGTGCAGCGCCAGCCGTAGTCGTTTTTTTCACTACATAGGTGTTGCAACACTAAATAGTGCAACACGCAGTAATCCCCAATTCACGCAGTGCCGCATCGGAGGTATTCAGCCATGTCGTTCCTCGAACCCGCATCCCCGCGTCAGGCTCAGCGCGCGCTCGCTTTGCTCCGTCTCGTGACCGGAGGCATCTTTCTCGCCCACGGCGCGCAGAAGCTCTTCGTCTTCGGATTTGCCGGCGTCGCCGGCGCGTTCGCCCAGATGGGCATTCCGGTTCCGCACGTGATGGGGCCGTTCATCGCGCTGCTCGAATTCTTCGGCGGCCTCGCCCTCATGGCCGGTCTGCTCAGCCGGCCTGCGGCGCTCGGCCTCGCCTTCAACATGCTCGGCGCCATCATGCTGGTGCACATGAAGAACGGTTTCTTCCTGCCCAACGGCGCCGAGTTCGCGCTCGCGATGCTCGGTTCGACGGTGGCGCTGGCGCTCGCCGGGCCTGGCGCACTGGCCGTGGATGGCTGGCTGGCCACGCGCCGCCGTGGCCGTCCGGCACTCGCCAACGCACCGGACCACTCGGCGCGACGCGCCGCCTGACGAGCTGAGCGCACGGCGGCAGGTGTGCAGTGCTGTCGCCGACGCGCGTCGCTTGGCGCGTCGCTTGGCGCGTCGCGCGCCTCGTGCCCGATCGGCCTGTCCCCCGCGGTAGTCGGGGGGAGTGTCACGGTGGTAACATGCAGATGACTCCTCCCCCCAACCAGGAGGCTGAATTGCTGAACTCGCACGAACTCAGCGCGCTCGCGCGCGACAATGCGGCCACGCGCATGCTCAGCATCTATCTCGATGCACGCGTCACCGACCCCGCCATGCGGCACGCATGGCGCCCCGCGCTCATGACGGCCGTACGCGATGCGCGGGCCCGCATCGCCGACGCCGCGGCGCTCGACGAATTCGATCGGGCCGCCGCGTATCTGGACAATCCCTGGCCGCCCCTCGATGGCGTCTTCGGCGCTCCGGGGTGGGTGGCATTCCTCGCGGCCGACGGACCACGCTATGCCTCGGATGTCCCGATGCGTGTCCCCACGCTGGTCGTCTGGCGCGATGGACCCGTGATTTCACCCTACGTGCGCGTGCTCAAACAGCGGAATCCGGTCATCGTAGCGCTGGTGGACTCGCGCTCGGCGCGGCTCTTTCACTACGCGTGGGGCACGCTCACGCCACTGCCCGGCATGACACTGGCCGCGAAGGATGAAGTCCTCGAGCGAACTGGCGCCGAAACGCATGCCACATCGTCGCCGGCGCCGCGCGGCGCGCTGGGGACCGAACGTGCCGATCATCGCCGGCGCGCCATATTCCAGCGCATGGCCGCGTCGCTGGCGGCACGCGTGGTGGAGCTGGCCGGCGACGATGGCTGGGTACTCGTTGGCGGTACCACGGAATGGGCCGGTCTGGCCGGTGAGGCACTGCCCGCGACGCTCGCCGGGCGCGTGACGATCTCCGACTCGCTCGATCACGATGCCACGGACGACACCATTGCGCAGGCGGCCAAGCACGCCGCGGCCGCCATGCGTGAGGTCCGCGCGCGCACGCTCATGGACCAGTTGTTCGAGCGGCTGGGATCGCGCGGCCGGAGCGCGCTGGGCGTATCCGCCGTGCGACGTGCACTGGGTGCCAGGGCGGTTGATCTCCTGCTGCTCACGTCGCAGTATGTGCAGGCCCATCCGCGCGAGGCCGAGGACGATGTGCGGGCCGCGCTGGCGCTTGGCGCCGACGTGGAGACGGTCTCCGGCGACGCGGCCACGCAGTTGGAGCAGAATGGCGGCGGCGTCGGCGCCCGCCTTCGTTTCTCGCTCGACGGCATGGCGCCGCACGCCACGGCCACGAGCGACCACCACCCGGATAGCCGCCCATGCTGATCGATGTCCACAACCACTTCTATCCGCCCGCGTATCTCGATGCCCTGCGCACGGGCGGCAGTGTGGTGCACGTCACCGAAGACGGTGACGGCAATCCCTGCGTGCACTATCCCGGAGACGTGAATGTCGCGGTGCGCGGGCATCGCGACATCGCCTGGCGGCGCGAGCTGCTCGAGCGGGAAGGAGTGGATGCGCAGATCCTGTCGCTCACCACGCCGGGCACGCACGTCGAGGCGCCGGCTCGCGCCGTCGAGCTGGCGCGCCTCGTGAACGATTCCTTCGCCGCCATCACGCGCGACCATGCGCCCCGATTCCAGGCGCTCGCCACGCTGCCGCTCGCCGACCCCGGCGCCAGTGTAGTCGAACTGCGGCGCGCGATGACGGAGTCCGGCTTTGCCGGCGCGATGCTCTTCAGCAACGTGAATGGCGTACCGCTCGCCGACCCTCGATTCGAGCCGCTGTTCGCCGAAGCGGACCGACTGCATGCCGTCCTGCACATTCATCCGACGAATCCGGTGAGCGTGGACGCGATGCAGGAGTACTGGCTCATGCCGCTCGTCGGCTTTCTGTTCGACACCACGCTCGCCGCGGCACACCTGGTCTTTGCCGGCGTGCCCGAGCGTTATCCGAACATCCGGTTCGTCCTCAGCCATCTCGGGGGCGCCATACCCTACATGGCGGAGCGGCTCGACCGCGGCTGGCGCGCGTTCCCTGACTGCCGGGCGCGCATTTCCCGCGCGCCGAGCGAATACCTGCGGGAATTCTACTTCGACACCGTGAACTTCGATCCGGTCGCGCTGCGTGAAGCCGTGGATTTCGCGGGAGCGGATCATGTGCTCGCCGGGAGCGACTATCCGCATCAGATCGGGAGCATTGCCAGCATGAAGGAGAGTCTCGCGGCGGTGAAGGTCACGCCCGAGGAGCGCTCACGCATGTTCGGCAAAAACGCGGCGCGCCTCTACCGGCTGGAGTAGGGGGAGAGGGAATTGCCGGATCTGCGTTCCGTCTCCGTGTTAAGGGCTGTGACCACCTGCACCGGGTGCGGGCCCGTCTCGCTCCACCTTCGCATCCGCACCCGGTGCTCGCGCTGTGTTCCGTGGTTCCGCTACTCGCCTGCGCCAATCGGGAACTGCGTGGTCAGCAGTCCGGCAATAGTCGTCTCCGCCGACGGGTTGATGCAGTGCGGGTGACCAAAGCCGCCCGCGCTCTGGCCGTTGGAGAAGTCGTAGATGATGTTGTCATCCGTTCCGCCGTCGGCGACTCCGGACGGCACGTTGTCGAGATTGAGCAGATGGCGAACCTTCCAGCCAATGGCATGATCACCGCAGGACGTGTCGCCACTCACGCCCAGCCCGCCCACGATGTTGCCGTTGGCATCATAGAGCGGGAAGCCGCCGCCAAAGACATTCGTCCCGCCGATTCGCTTGCCGATCATGAAGTCCCGTTCGGTCCCATAGTCCTCCGTCTTTCCTCCGAACGCGACTTCCTCGTTGATCGGGTTGGCGTCCTGCAGGCCGAACAGACTGCCCCCGGGCTGCACCGCGGCGTAGAGATTGGCGGTGGAGAGCGCGAGCTGCCGGAGGCTGAAATTGTTTGCGGTATTGGCCTTCTGGGCCGAGATGATCCGGCTGCCCGGCCACTGATCGCCTTCCGCGGGCCCGGTGAATACGACCGCGACCACCAGGCCGTTCCGATCCAGGACCGTCGCCCACATGTTCAGCGAGAGTCCTCCGTTGTAATTCGGGCTGCCACTCGCGAAGGGCGGACTGCCTACCGCGGTCAGGAGTGCTGATCTGAGCTGGCTGGTGGATACCACCGCGTTCACTTTCAATTCGGGCGCTACACTGGTGGGATTGCCGTCGCTGCAGGCGGCGAACAGCGCCAGTGCGGTTGCCGCGGCAGCACGGTGCATGAGAAATGCGATGTGACGGTGGGGCGCGCGCGTGGTCATGACAGCCTCCGCGTGAAATGTCGAGGATCCTCGGCCGTATCTGACCTAGCGCAAAATCACGTTGGAAACCGTCATCGCCCCCGGGGGAGACGTATGTCGTGAGTATCGCACGTCCTGTCGAGACGAAACTGGCCACGGTGTTGCAGCCCCAGGTGCAGGCGCACCCGGGCCATTCCGGTGTCGTCATGCTCACCGATGGGCGGGACGCATTCGCGGCGCGCGTGCTGCTCGCCGATGCCGCGGAGCGGACGCTCGACCTGCAGTACTACATCTGGCATGCCGATCTCTCGGGCACGCTGCTCTTCGAGGCCGTGCACCGCGCCGCCGATCGCGGCGTGCGGGTGCGCCTGCTGCTCGACGACAACTCCACCGTGGGGCTCGACGCCACGCTTACCGCGCTCGACGCCCATCCCAACATCGAGATACGGCTGTTCAACGCATTCGTCCACCGGCGGTTTCGGGCGCTGGGCTATCTCACCGACTTCTCGCGTCTCAATCGGCGCATGCACAACAAGTCGTTCACCGTGGACAACGAGGTCACGATCGTTGGCGGGCGCAACGTGGGCGATGAATACTTCGGAGCCGATCAGGAGCTCTCGTTCATTGATCTCGATGTCCTTGCGGTGGGGCCGGTCGTGCAGGACGTGTCAGCGGACTTCGGTCGCTACTGGGAGTCCGCCTCGTCCGCTCCGGTTGCGCGCGTCATTCGCGCGGCACAGCCCGAATCGCTTGCGGCGCTGACGGCGTCATGCGAGCGCGCCGAGCGTGAGCCGGAGGCACAGGCATACATCGAGGCGGTGGCGCGGCGGCGATTCGTGCAGGAGCTGCTCGCCGGAGATCTGCCGCTCGAGTGGGTACCGGTGCACCTCGTGAGCGACGATCCGGCCAAGGGATTGGACCGCGTCTCCCGGAAGGAGCTGCTCGCGGTTCGGCTGCGACAGGTCATTGACACACCGGCGGAAGAGCTGGATCTGATCTCGGCGTACTTCGTGCCGGGACGGCATGCGACGGCATCCTTTGCCGGCCTGGCGCGCGGCGGAGTGCGCGTATCCGTGCTGACCAATTCGCTGGAAGCGACCGATGTCGCGGCGGTGCACGCGGGCTATGCGCGCCGGCGCAAGCCGCTGCTCGCCGCCGGCGTCACGCTCTTCGAACTGAAGCGCACCGGATCGGGGCGGAGCGGGAAGGATCACCGCTTCGGCGGCAGCTCCAGTTCCAGTCTGCATACGAAGACTTTTTCCGTGGATCGCCTGCGGCTCTTCGTCGGATCGTTCAACTTCGATCCGCGCTCCAGGCGGCTCAACACCGAGATGGGATTCATTATCGAGAGCAGCGCACTGGCCGGCGGAATCGCCGATGCGTTCATCAACAGCATTCCCGATCGCTCGTACACGGTTCGACTGAACCGATCCGGCGCCCTCGAATGGGTGGAGTGGTCCGATGGCCGTGAGATCGTGCACGCTCACGATCCGGGGACATCGATCTGGCTGCGTGCCGGGGTGAAGCTGCTCTCGCTGCTTCCCATCGAGTGGCTGCTGTGAAGCGTGCGGCAGCGGTGAATCCGGCGCGGCACTCCAGAGCCCGCCGCTTGACAGGCCACCCCCCACTTCGTATCTGACCATTCTCGCCGGTCCTCTGCACGGCAAAGCCCGACCCGCATCGCTCTGACCGGACGTTTCGCAGAGCGAATTCCCACTCTCAGGAGTCATCCCGTGGCGAAGAAGCGCCGCTCCCCGCACGTGCCGGAATCCGATCTGCAGCCGTCCCAGGTGTCCCGCCGTGACTTTCTCGTGCGCGCCGGCCAGGCCGGCTGGGCCGTGTCGCTGCTGGGCCCCTCCGCCATGCACCGGCTGCTGCCGGCCACGGAGCTCGCGCGCGATGTCGCTGCACCGATGCGGGCATACGCCGCGAACGCCGCGCCCGCGAGCTTTGCTCCGCTGTTTTCCGGACTGAGCTGGCGGCTGCTGGGGCCATTTCGGGGCGGTCGCACCGACGCGGTGTGTGGTGTGCCCGGCAAACCGAATGAGTTCTACTTCGGCTCGGTGAACGGCGGTGTCTGGAAGACGGTGGACGCGGGACGGGTGTGGGAGCCGGTGTTCGATGCACAGCCCGTTGCCTCGATCGGCGCCATCGCGGTTGCGCCCTCCGCGCCCTACGTCGTGTACGTGGGCAGCGGCGAATGTACGCTGCGCGACTCCACCGGCTACGGGAACGGCATGTACAAGTCGGTCGATGGCGGCGCCACGTGGACGCACATCGGGCTGGATGACACGCAGCACATCGGCAAGGTGGCGGTGCACCCGAAGGATCCGAACACCGTGTTCGTGGCCGCCATCGGACACTTCTACGGTCCGAGCGCGGAGCGCGGCGTGTTCCGCTCGACGGATGGCGGGCGCACCTGGAAGAAGGTGCTCTACCGCAACGAGAACGTGGGTGCGATTGACGTCGTGATCGATCCGACGGACCCGCGCGTGGTCTACGCCGGACTCTGGAACACGCGGCGACCGCCGTGGTTCGTCTACGCGCCGACGAATGGACCAGGTGGCGGACTGTTCAAGTCGACCGATGGCGGTGACACGTGGAAGGAATTGAAGAGCGGACTGCCGGCGAGCGGGATCGGCAAGAGCGGCATCGCCGTGTGTCCCAGCAATCCGCACCGCGTGTACGCGGTGATCGACGATCTGCTCCCGGATCCATCCGTCCCGGTCGACACCACGGCGGCGGCGCGCGCCGCCCGCCAGTTCGGCGAAGGACTCTCGGGGCTGGGCGGATTTTTCCGCTCGGACGACGCGGGCGAGAGCTGGACGCGGCTCTCGTCGGATCCGGCGTTGTGGGGGCGCGGCTGGTACTTCGAGCATGTCGCCGTGGATCCCACGGACGCTGACGTGGTGTACGTGTCGAACGTCTCCATGTCACGGTCCATGGATGGCGGTCATACGTGGGTCCCGGTGCGCGGATCACCCGGCGGCGACGACTATCATCAGCCGTGGGTGTCGAGCGACGATCCGAACACGGTGATCGTGGCCAGCGACCAGGGCACGATCATCACGCGCAACGCGAAGGCGGCCGATCCCAGGGCGATCACCTGGAGCTCGTGGCTCAACCAGCCCACCGCGCAGATGTATCACGTGTCCGTGGACTATCGCTTCCCGTACTGGGTGACGGGCGCGCAGCAGGATTCGGGTGCCGTGGCGGTGCGTTCGCGAGGCAAGTTCGGGGAGATTTCCATGCGCGACTGGGAGCCGGCGGGTGCCGGCGGCGAAAGCGGCTACACCGCCGGCGACCCGCTGCATCCGGGCGTGATCTACGGCGGCACCGGGACGCGATTCGATCTGGCCATCAACGCGCCGATTCCCGGCACAACGTCGCCGCCGGTGGAGAAGCCGGATGTGGCACGCACGGACTGGACGCAGCCGCTCGTGCTCTCGCGCGCCGATCCGCGGGCGCTCTACTATGCGAATCAGTATTTGTTCAAGTCGAGCGATGCGGCGCGGACGTGGACGCGCATCAGTCCCGATCTCACGCGTCCCGCGCCGGGCGTCCCCAAACTCATGGATGCGGCCGCGGCGGCCGATACGGGGACGAACGGTCAGCGTGGCGTGATCTACACCATCGCACCCTCGCCGCTGCTCGTTCCCATGGTGTGGGTGGGGACGGACGATGGCGTCATTCAGGTCACCATCGACGACGGCAAGTCATGGAAGAACGTGACACCGCCGGCGCTCTCAGCGTGGAGCCGCGTGACGATGATCGAGGCGTCGCACTTCGATTTCAACACGGCGTACGCGACGGTGGATCGCCATCAGCTCGAGGATTTCGATCCATACATTTTTCGCACGCGTGACATGGGCAAGAGCTGGCAGCGCATCACCACCGGGCTGCCGGCCGGTGGCTACGTGCATTCGGTGAAGGAAGACCCCATGCGGCAGGGACTGCTCGTGGCCGGGACGGAGCACGGTGCCTGGGTGTCATTCACCGACGGCGACAGTTGGGAGTCGCTCCAGCTCAACCTCCCGGTGACGTCGGTTCGCGATTTCGAGATCTACGACGGCGACCTGATCGTGGGGACGCACGGGCGCGGCATCTGGGTCATCGATGACATCAGTCCGCTCCGTCAGGCCGCGGCGACGCTCCTGGCGGGGGATGCGTATCTCTTCAAGCCGGCGGATGCGATCAACGTCATCCAGGGTGGTGACGAGGGCACGCCGCTGCAGAAGGACGAACCGCAGGCGCAGAATCCACCGGCCGGGGCAGTCATTGACTACTACCTCAAGGCGGACTCGGCCGATGGGGCGCCGGTGACGCTCGAGATTCTGGACGCGAGCGGGAAGACGCTGCACACCTTTTCGAGTGCGGCAGAGTCGCAGGAACCCGGCCGGGGCCGTGGACGCAGCGGCGGCATTCCCAACACGACCGCACTCTGGCGGCGCGAGCCCGAAAAATTTCTGGCCACGGCCGGAATGCATCGGGTGTACTGGGTGCCGGTGGCCGACAGCGCGCGCGGGACGGGGCGGGGTGGCGGGGGTGGAGAAGGCTTTCGGCGCCGCCCGCCGCTGCTTACCGGCACGTTCACGGCCAAACTCACCGTGAACGGACACAGCTACACACAGCCGTTCACGGTGCGGTCCGACCCGAGGATGGAGTAGACGGGCCCCCGTGGCCCCCGTGGCCCGGAATTTTCTGAGCGCTTCGATGTTGAGGCGGGTTCGGACCTTCCGGGGTGGGGCCATGGGCGAGAGCGGGCGGCTGCGCGTAGCGGTGACGATCGCCACCCTCGCGGATGCGGCGAGACGCAGCGATCTCGACCGCGCCGTGACGAGTGTGCTTGAGCAGCGGGGGGTGGAGTGCCGCGCGATCGTAGTGGTGAACGGCGGGCGGAGCGATCCGGCGGTGATGGGGCGGCTTGCCGCACGTCCCGGCGTCACCTTGGTGCACCTGCCGGATGGCGATCTCGCCAGGGCGCGTGTCCTCGGTGTCGAGCAGGTTGAGGAAGACACGTTCTGCTTTCTGGACGACGACGACGAGCTGCTGCCCAATTCCGTGTCAAGCCGGTTGCAGCGGCTGCTCGAGCGGCCGGCGGTGGATATCGTCCTGGGGAATGGCGTGCGACGCGGCCCAATGGGTGATGTGCGCCGCTGGACCGCCACTCCGGCGCGGGCAGCTGAACTCGAACGGGATCCACTGGGTGGCCTGCTCACGGCGAACTGGATGGGATCATGCAGCGGGCTCTTCCGCCGCGCGTCCTTCCCTCCATCCTTCTTCGCCGATACCACCGTATACGAGTGGACGTACTGGGCGTTCCGGGTCGCGCTGTTCAGGACGCCGGCCTTCCTGCCCGAGGACACGTACGTGGTGCACGACACGCCGGAGTCGCTGTCGAAGTCATCGACATTTCTGCACGCTCGTCTGGACCTGCTGGAGAAGCTGCTTCCCCTGGGCCACTACGACCGGCGCGTGATCGAGTACGTGCGGTTGAACCGGGCGTCGGCGTATCACGAGCTGGCGGAGCATTACCGGGCGCGGCAGCGGCGAGACCAGGCCTGGCATTTTCATCTGGCGACGTTGTGTGCGCCGCGGGGATACCGGCATCTGAGCTTCACGCGGCACCTGCTGTTCGAGTCCGGGCTGCGGCGTCCGGGTTGAGGGCGGGTCTTGCGCGGTCCATCGGGGGCCCGTATACTGGCGACGTTTAGTATACAGAGTTGACACCTCCGCGCGCACACATCGTCGTACACTGCAACGCCGCCGCGTGCGCTCCGCCGCCTCGCCCCCGCTCCGCCCATGACCCTCCACACCACTGCCGCCGCCGTCCGCCGCCTCGCCCAAGCGGTCGCACTCATCCTCGCCGCCTCGCCAGCCGGCGCCCAGTCGCTCCCCGGCGGCGCTGCCGTCGCCACGCCGGCCACCGCGCCGCTCGCCCAGCGCATCGACGCCATCGTCAGCCGGCCCGAATTCCGCCACAGCATCTTCGGCATCGAGTTCTACGATCTGAGCAGCGGAAAGCCCATCTACTCCCGCAACGGCGACACCTTCTTCGTGCCCGGCTCCACCACCAAGCTGCTCACCATGGGCACCGCCCTCGAGCTGCTCGGCGCCGACTACCGCTTTCACACCCGCATCTATCGCACCGGTCCGGTCAGCTCCACGGGCACGCTCAACGGCGACCTCGTCCTCGTGGCCAGCGGCGACGCCAACCTCTCAGGGCGCATCCAGCCCGATGGCACGCTCGCCTTCGAGAACGAAGACCATACCTACGACGGCAGTCCGGACACGCGGGCCGTGCCTGGAGATCCGCTCCTCGTCATCCGCGAGCTTGCCGCCCAGGTGCGTGCGCATGGGATCACGAAGATCCGGGGGCGCGTGCTCGTCGATGCCACCCTCTTTCCCGAGGGTGAGCGCGAACTCGGCACCGGCGTCGTCATCTCGCCCATCGTCGTCAATGACAACCTGGTGGACGTGACCATCGCGCCGGGTCACTCGCCGGGGGATTCGGTCACGATGCACGTCTCGCCGGCCACGTCGTACGTCCGCTTCATCAATCACGCCACAACGGCGAGCGCGGATTCCACGCCGCACATCCGCTGGGCATCCGACGTCACGGGGCCGGATGGATCGCACACCGTGACCGTCACCGGCCACATGCCGGCGGGAAAGCCGGCCATCCTGTTCAGCTATGCCGTGCCCAGCCCGAGCCGCTTCGCGCAGGTCACGCTCGTGGAAGCCCTGCGCGCCAACGGCGTGACCGCGACGTTGCCGGCGCCTGGCGACACCGCCGGCTTCACGAGGCTCGCCGCCTCGTACACCGCGGCCAACGCCGTGGCCGACCATGTGTCGCCGCCCCTCAGCGAGGACGTCAAGGTCACGCTCAAGGTGAGCCAGAACCTGCACGCGAGCATGATGCCCTACGTGCTCGGCGCGATCCTCGGACACAAGGGCACCGCGCAGGCCGGCTTCGATCAGGAGCGTGGCTTTCTCCAGAAGGCCGGACTCGACCTCTCGGGCGCATCGCAGGGGGATGGTGCCGGCGGCTCCGCGCACTTCACGCCGGATTTCATGGTGCACTTTCTCGCCTACATGGCCGCGCGGCCCGATTTCCCGAAGTACCTGGCGTCGCTCCCCATCCTGGGACGGGACGGCACGCTCTGGAACATCGATGTCACCTCGCCGGCGGCGGGGCAGGTTCATGCCAAGACCGGCACATATGGGCGGGACGACCTGCTCAATCGGAGCATGATGGTCGATGGCAAGGGGCTGGCCGGCTATCTGACCACGGTTGATGGCCGCAAGCTCGCGTTCGCCATCTACGCCAACAACGTGCCGGTCTCACTCGCGCCTGACGCGATCACCGCGGTCGTGGGACAGGCGCTGGGAGAGATCGCGGCCGCGGCGTACGACGCTCAGCCCTGACGCCGCTCGCCCGATTACCCGGTACTGCGCCACGTCCGGCGCCGGAGCGCCAATCCGCAGTCCATTCCGCTGTTTCCCTTCACGTTCAACTCACCGCGCCCGCGGAGGCAGGTACCCCATGCAACATCGAATGTCCTGGTTTGCACGGCCCAGTCTTGGCACAGGGCCACAGCGCCATGGGCAGGCCGCGATGCACAGCGTCGCGGCGCTCGTCGCGCTGATCACGCTGCTCGTCGTTCCCGTGCACTCGGCGCTGGCGCAGTCCGGCGAGATCAGCGGCACCATCGTCAGCGAAAGCTCACAGCGCCCTATCGCTGGCGTGCAGGTCGTCGTGGAGGGACAGACCGGCACGGGGACCGTGACCGATGCATCGGGCCACTTTCACCTCTCCGGTGTCACCGGTGCACAGGTGACCCTCAACGCCCGAATGCTCGGCTTCCGGCCGGCATCGCAGACGGTGCGCGTGGGCGCGACCGACGTCCGCTTCGCGCTGGCGGACCGTCCGGTCGAGCTCAATCAGGTCGTGGTGACCGGGACGGCGGGCGGCCAGCAGCAACGCGCGCTCGGCAACTCCGTCGCCAAGGTCAATGCGGCGGAAGTGGTGGCTAACGCACCGATCCCCAGCGTGGAAAGTCTCATCAATGGCCGAGCTCCGGGCGTGACGGTGATGCCGGGTACCGGCATGATCGGCGCCGGCGCCAACATTCGCATTCGCGGCGTGTCCACCTTCTCGCTCTCTGGCGATCCGCTCATCTACGTGGACGGCGTTCGCGTGGACAATCAGACCGGCACGGGCATGGCCGTTCAGGCGTTCGGATCCGGCGTCGTGTCGCGACTCAACGATTTCGACCCGAACGACATTGAGAGCATCGAAATTCTCAAGGGACCCGCAGCGGCCACGCTGTACGGCACCGAGGCGGCGCGCGGCGTCATCAACATCATCACCAAGAAAGGCGCGGCGGAGGGGACGCAGTACAGCTTCACGATCCGCCAGGGCGCCAACTGGTTCATGAATCCCGAAGGCCGCGTGCCCACCAACTACTGGCGCGATCCCAGCGGGACCATCCAGTCCGTGAACGTCGTGCAGACCGAGGACGCGCGCGGCACGCCGATCTTCCGCACCGGGCAGATGCAGGACTGGGCCGCCAACGTGAGCGGCGGCGCCGGGACGCTGCGCTACTTCGTGTCGGCCGGCAAGGGGACGAATGACGGCGCCGAGCCCAACAACGGCCGCGATCAGTTCAACGCGCGCACCAATCTGCAGATCACGCCCAATGAGAAAATCGATCTGCAAACGAGCCTGGGCTACGTGCAGAGCCACACGACACTGAGCTGCGAGGGCGGCTGCGGCGGTGCGACGTGGGGCGCCTGGTTCTCCACTCCCGCCAATCTGCCGCAGAACTGCGCGCCCGACGCGCCGCCGCAGTGCTCGTGGGTGCGCGGCTTCCAGAGTTCGCCGCCCGAGTCGGACCGCGCGATGCAGGACTGGCAGGACATCAACCGCTTCACCGGTAGCTTCACCATGCGCTTCAAGCCGTTCAAGTGGATGACACACCGCCTGTCCGTCGGGACGGACTTCACGCAGACCAAGAACGAGGAGCTGCTGCCGTATCTCACCAACGACACCCTGCGCTACTTCTGGGGGTCCTACGCAGATGGCTGGAAGTACCAGGACCGGGATGAGGCGGTATTCAACACGTACGACTACAACGGCACGGTGCAGTTCGACGTCACGCCGAAAGTGAATTCGTCCACCAGCTTCGGCGTGCAGTACTACACGAAGTATTTCTCCAACATTACCGGCGAAGGGGACTTCTTCCCCGCGCCCGGTCTCGAGACCATTTCGTCGGCGGCTACGAAGCCGACCACGCTGGACGACTACTCCAACAACAACACGCTGGGCTTCTACGCGCAGGAGCAGTTCGGCTGGCAGAACCGGCTCTTCCTCACGGCTGCGCTGCGCGTGGACAACAACAGCGCGTTCGGCAAGGATGTGAAGTGGGTGACGTATCCGAAGGCGAGTCTGTCGTGGGTGCTGAACGAGGAGCCGATGTTCCGCGAGCACATGCCGGCCTTCGTGAACACGTTCAAGCTGCGCGCCGCGTATGGTGAATCCGGCCAGCAGCCCAGCACGTTCACCGCGCTGCGCACGTTTTCGCCGGTGCCGGGCCCGGGCGGCACCCCGGCGCTGACGCCGGCGTCCATCGGAAATCCCGCCCTGGGACCCGAGCGCGGCAAGGAAATCGAGCTGGGATTCGACGCGGGTCTGTTCAACGATCGCGCGGGACTCGAGTTCACGCTGTACGACACCCATACGCACAACGCCATCCTGCTCCGCGGTGTGGCGCCGTCGTCGGGGTTCGGCGCGCAGAGTCAGTATGTGAATGCCGGTGAGATCATGAACCGCGGCATCGAAGCGCTGCTCAAGGGGCAAATCTTCAACGGCAAGGACTACGGCTGGGACCTTGGCCTGAACTTCTCGGCCAATCAGGGACGGGTGATCAAGCTGTCGGGCTCCGACACGACCATCGTGAACGGCAGCATTCAACAGCGCGTGGGCTATGCACCCGACTCCTGGTTCCGTGAAAAGGTGGTGAGTGCCCGCTTCGATCCCAACACGGGACAGGCCGTGGACGTCATGTGCGACGATGGGAATGGCGGTTCCACGCCCTGCTACGACGCCAACGGCAAGGTCATCGCGCCGCGCGTGTTCCTGGGGCGCGCCGTACCCGCCATTGAAGGCTCGCTGTCCTCGAACGTGCGCTTCCTCAAGCGCTTCCGCCTCACCACCATGGTGGACTTCAAGGCGCACTACAAGAAGTACAACAACGACGAGCGCGTGCGCTGCCAGGTCTTTCGCACCTGCATGGAGAACATGGAGCCGGAGAAGTACGATCCGCGGGTCATCGCGCAGATGCAGAGCAGCGGGACGCTCGTGGACTTCGTGGTGGATGATGCAAAGTACGCCAAGCTGCGCGAAGTCACGCTGAGCTGGGACGCGCCAACGGAGTACGTCAGCCGCTTCGGCGCGAAGGCGATGACGCTGAGCCTCGCCATGCGGAATCTGCATACGTGGACCGACTACACCGGTCCGGACCCGGAGGACTTCTTCGTATCCGGTGGGTCGGGGAATGGCTCGACCTTCATCGACCAGTCCATGCTGCCGCAGCTCACCTCGTATGTCCTGACTGCACACCTGAGCTTCTGAGGAACGATCCAATGACCCGGATTGCCATGCGTGGCCGCGTCGTGCGCCGCGCCCGATCTCTGCGGAGCCGCTGGTTCGTCGTGGCCGCCGCATTCGCGGTGCTCGCCGCGTGCAACACCGATCAATTGCTCAACGCCAACGCCCCGGACCGCGTCCCGGCCTCGACGATCGATGACCCCAAGCAGGCTGCGCTCATGGTGAACAGTGCCGTGGGAGACTTCGACTGCGCGATCGGCTCGTACACGCTGGTGGAGGCGATCATTTCGGACGAATTCTCGGACGCGCAACTTGGCGCGGCGGGGTGGCCATATGATCGCCGGGATGCGGGCACACAGACCGGCGGGATTTACGGCACCAATCCGTGCACCAATAACCAGAATCCCGGCGTCTACACGCCGTTGTCCACGGCGCGCTGGTCGTCGGACAATGCGCTCACCAAGCTGCAAGGCTGGACCGATCAAGACGTCGGTTCCGCGCGCACGGACCTCATGGCGCAGGCTGCACTGTACGCCGGCTTCAGCTACACCCTGATGGGCATGTCCATGTGCGAGGCGGCCTTCGACCTGGGCGCGCCGGTGGATCAGATGGCCATGTTCGCGCTCGCGGAAGATCGCTTCGGTACGGCGATCACCGATGGCGGAACCGCGGGCGATCAGGACGTCGTGAACGCCGCGTACGTGGGGCGCGCCCGCGTGCGCCTCTATCAGGGCAATACCCAGGGTGCGGCCTCCGATGCGCAGCTGGTGCCAGCCGGATTCGAGCTCGATGCGAGCACCGGATCGGACGACAACCGGCGTTACAACCGCGTGTACGCCGCCACGGCGCAGTTTGGCGACTATACCGTTGATCCGCAGTCTCGGAATCTGCTGGTCGGACCGACCGTGTATACGGGAGGAAGCACCGCCGGGTTCGTGTCCGATCCCCGCTCCGCCGTGGCGCAGGCCGCGACGCGCGCGGCGGACCCGACGCAGACGATCTTCTATCCCACGAAATATTCCGCCGACGACAGCCCGCTTCCCATCGCGACCTACACGGAAGCGCAGCTCATTCTCGCCGAAGCCACAGGCGGGACGGGCGCGGTCACGATCATCAACGCGCTCCGGGATGCGGCAGGGCTACCGCACTATATCGGAGCAACCGACGCGGCATCCATCACCGCGCTCGTGGCCGACGAACGCCGCCGCGCCCTCTTTGCGGAAGGGTTCCGGAACTACGACATTCAACGCTTCAATCTGCCGCTCATTCCCGCGCCAGGCACCGCCTTCCGTAACGGCGGCTTCTACGGCAACACCACCTGCCTGGCACTTCCTGACGTGGAACGGTTCAACAACCCGAACGTGCATTGAGGAGATCTCGTGGGGCGTAACTGCTCGCAGTTCTTCACCGGGGCCGTGCTGGGGATCGCGTTTGCGATTCCCGGCGTGGTCTTCGGCCAGAGCCCGCCGCCGCGCGGGCTCGACGCCTATGTGGAGCGCGCGCTGCGCGACTGGCGGGTTCCGGGCGCGGCGATCGCCGTGGTCCGAAACGATTCCGTCGTGTTCATCAAGGGCTACGGCGTTCGTGAGCTGGGCAAGTCCGCTCCGGTCGATGCACATACCGTGTTCGGCATTGCCTCCACCTCCAAGGCGTTCACCGCTGCCGCGCTGGCCATGCTCGTGGACTCCGCCAGGCTCTCGTGGGACGACAAGGTCACGAAGTTTCTCCCCTGGTTCCAGATTGCCGGACCCTACGTCACACGCGAAGTGACCGTGCGGGATCTCCTCACGCATCGCACCGGACTGCCGCGCGGCGACCGCCTGTGGTACGCGTCGGGCTTCGACCGGACGGAGGTGCTGCACCGGGTGCGATTCCTCGAGCCCCGGTGGAGCTTTCGCGCGCGATACAGTTATCAGAACATCATGTTCATCACCGCGGGTCAGGTGGTGGGTGCGGCGAGCGGCTCCACGTGGGACGACTTCGTGCGCGCGCGCATCTTCACGCCGCTCGGCATGATGAACAGCAGCACCAGCATCAGCGCGCTCGCCGGCCAGACGGACGTGGCCATGCCGCACCAGATCATTCACGATACTGTGCGAGTGATCCGGTGGCGCAACATGGACAACCTCGGCGGCGCCGGTGCGATCAATTCCAGCGCGTGGGATCTGGCGCAGTGGCTGCGGCTGCAGTTGGGTCACGGCGTGTACAACGGCACGCGCCTGCTCAGCGACTCCGTGATGGACGAGATGCACACGCCGCAGATGGTGATCCGGATGAGCAAGGACGCCCATGCGATGTTTCCGGACACGCACTTCATGGCGTACGGGCTGGCATGGTCGCTGCGCGACTATCATGGCCGCAAGATGGATGGTCATGGTGGAGTGATTGACGGCATGCGCACGGAGATCGGGCTGATTCCGGAGCTGCATCTCGGCGTGGTGGTGCTGGCCAATCTGGATGAAACCGACTTTCCCACCGCCATGCTGTATCGCGTGCTCGATGCGTACATGGGCGCGCCACCGCGCGACTGGAGCACGCTCATGCTCGCGGCGGCGAAGAAGGCGCAGGCCACGGATGACAGCACACGCCGGGCGTTCGAGGCTGCGCGCGTGCCGAACACCCACCCCTCGCTTCCCCTCGACAAGTACGCGGCGACGTACCAGGACAGCCTGTACGGTTCCATCGTGGTGAGCGACAGCGCCGGACGACTGGTCGTGTCGTTCGGCCCATCCTTCACGGGCGACGCCGAGCACTGGCACTTCGACACCTTCAAGGTCACCTGGCGCGATCCGGCGCTGGGCGATACCTGGATCACCTTCACGCTCGACGCCAGGGGTGAGGTGGCATCGCTTCACCTGCAGGACGTTGGCGACTTCCCGAAGCTCTCTCACGGAGATACTGCCCCATGAAATGGTCCCTGGTGCTGCCGGCATTTGCGATGATCGCGTGCGCACACGGCGGTGGTGCGTTGCCCGCGGGGTCCGAATCGGGGCCGTACGATGTGGTGATCGAACACGGCATGGTGGTGGACGGAAGCGGGAATCCCTGGTTCCGGGGAGACGTGGCCATCACGGGAGGCCGGATCGCGCGCATCACGCCCGCTGGCATGCTCAAGGATGCGAAGGCCACGCGGCGGATCGACGCCACCGGCCTGGTGGTAGCGCCCGGCTTCATCGACATCCAGGCGCAGTCCGTTCAACAGCTCATGAACGGGGACAGCCGCGTGGTGAGCATGATCACGCAGGGTGTGACCACCATGATCTTTGGCGAGGGCGAAACACCAGCGCCCGTCAATGACGGGATTCTCGCGCTCTACAAGGAGGAAGGCGGCGACACGGCCACGCTGCGGATTCTTCAGGGATTCAGGGGTGAGCACGGCTTTGGCAACTGGCTCACGGAGATGCAGCAGCGCAAGGCGTCCACCAACTTCGGCTCGTTCCTGGGTGCCGCCACGGTGCGTGCCTATGCGAAGGGGATGGCCGAGGGGGCGGCGTCACCGGCGGAGCTGGACACCATGCGCGCCGTGGTGCGGCACGCGATGGCGGACGGCGCCTTTGGGGTAGCGAGCGCGCTCATCTATCCGCCGGGAAGCTATGCGTCCACGTCGGAGCTCGTGGAGGAGGCGAAAGCATCGGCGCCATACGGCGGGATTTACATCACACACATGCGCTCGGAGGGCGACCGGTTGCTGGAGGCAGTGGACGAAGCCTTCACGATCGGGCGGGAAGGCGGCGTACCCGTGGAGATTTACCACCTGAAGGCCGCCGGTGTGCAGAACTGGCCCAAGGCCGTGAAGGTCATCGCGAAGATCGATTCCGCGCGCGCGGCGGGGCAGGATGTGGGCGCGGACCAGTATGCGTACACCGCCGGCGCCAACGGCCTCTCGTCGTGCATCCCACCCTGGGCGCACGCCGATGGCAAGCTGCTCCAGCGACTGGCCGATCCGGCGCAGCGTGCCAGGATCAGCGCGGACATGATGCGCCCCGACACCAGTTGGGAGAATCTCTGCCTGAGCGCGACGCCAGCCGGCGTGGAGGTCGTGGGCTTTCGCGTGGATTCGCTGAAGCAGTACGAAGGGAAGCGGCTGGCGGACATTGCGAAGGCCATGAACCGGAGCTGGCCGGTGGCACTCATGGATCTCACGGTGGCGGAGCACAACACGCTGGGACAGATCCTCTTCATCGCATCGGATTCGAACGTCGCGATGCAGATCCGCCAGCCCTGGATGAAGTTCGGCACGGATGCGGACGGCATGGATCCGGACAGTGCGAAGGGCATGACGCACCCGCGCGCGTACGGCAACTATCCGCGCATTCTGGGGCGCTTTGTGCGCGAGCAGCACGTGCTCACGCTCGAGGATGCGATCCGGAAGATGACGTGGGCCGTGGCGCAGCGACTGTCCATCCGTGACCGCGGGCTGCTGCATGAGGGCATGTACGCCGACGTCGTCGTATTCGACCCCGCGACGATCATTGATCGCGCCACGTACGAGCAGCCGCACCAACTGTCGGTGGGGATGAAGCACGTGTTGGTGAACGGCGTGGAGGTCGTGCTGGACGGCAAGGCGACGGGGGCGAAGCCCGGAATGGTCGTGCGCGGCCCGGGATACCGGGAATAGCGGTACCACTTTGACAGGATTTACAGGATTTTTGGGATTTCACAGGATTGTTGGGAGCCGAGTTCCCAGGGGGCAGTCAGTTTGCGGAATGACCGCAAACGTTACAGGGACTCAGCTGCTCTCCAGTGCCTCTCCCGCTTGTCTCCGGCTCCTGAACCGCCAGATGAAGAAGACCGGCGCCCCGAGCAGGACGATGCCCAGACCGAGAAAGGCCCGCCCGGGTTGCGTCACCATGGTGTTCACCACGATCGCCGCAGCCGAGGCGACGAACAGCAGTGGCGTCACCGGATACCCGGGCACCCGGAAGGGCCGCACCATGTCGGGCTCGCGCCGACGATAGACAAAAATGCTGATGGCGCCCAGCCCGTAGAAGATCCAGCCGACGAACACCACGTAGGTGAGCAGTTGCTCGAACGTGCCCGTCACGGCCAGACACATTGCCCAGAGCGAGCTCCAGAAGATCGCGACCGCCGGCGTGCCGAAGCGCGGATGCACCTCCGCCATCTTGCGGAAGAACACGCGATCACGCGCCATGGCGAAATACACACGGGGCGTCGTGATGGTGATGCCGTTCGCGGCACTGAACATGGACACCAGAATCACCGCTGCGATCAGCTTGCCCGCGAGCGGGCCGAGCAGCGAGGCGACGGCGTCGGCCGCGATGCGGTCGGACTGCGCCGCGCGCGCCGGCCCCAGTGCCGCGATGTAGCCGACGTTGGCCAGCAGATACACGACGATCATCACGCCGGTGCCGATAATGATGCCGCGCGGAAATGTGCGCTGCGGATCGCGCGTCTCGCCCGCGGAGAAGGTGACGTACTGCCATCCTTCGTACGACCAGAGCACGCCGATCATTGCCAGGCCGAAGGCGGACACGAGCGACATGCCGGATACCGCGGGGGCGCCTGCCGGCGCCGCAACGGTGAACTGATGTCCCACCGCGAGCAGCACAATGCTGATCAGCACCAGGGCCACGAGCTTGATGCCCGTCGTCACGTTCTGCACGTCCGCGCCCTGCCGCGTGCCGCGAATGTTGACCGCCATCACCACCGCGATCATGAGCACGGACACCGCCTTGCCCGCCAGCGGCGATACCGGGACGATCTGGCCCAGGTAGCCCGTGAAGGCCACGGCCAGCGTCGCCACCGCGCCGCTGCTGATGACGAAGAACGCCGTCCAGCCATACAGAAATGCCGGCAGTGCGCCGAACGCATCGCGGATGTACACGTAGAGACCGCCGGCCTCCGGATTCGCCGCGCCCATTTCGCCGTACGTCAGCGCGCCGAGGAGCGAGAGCACGCCGGCCGCGAACCACACCAGCAGCGCGATGCCTACGTGGCCGTGCGTCTGCCGGAGCACCGTCGCCGGGACAATGAAAATGCCCGACCCGATGACGGACCCGATGACGATGAGCACCAGGTCCCTCAGGCCCAGCATGCGTTGCAGCGTGTGATCGGACTGTGTCATGGGCCGTCCGGGCGGGAAGTGTGGGATGCAGCGATGTGCTCCGACGCGATGCGCGCGGTGTGCGCCAGGACCGCGGCGCCCACGAAGATGCTCTCCTCGGCGGCGTAGAAGCGCGGCGAATGCGCGGGAATGGGCTCGCCACCGGGCTCGCGCGCGCCAATGCGCAGGAAGCACCCCGGCATGCGCTCCATGTAGCAGGCGAAGTCCTCGCCACCCATGTTGAGAAAGCCGAGCGGCACGACGCCATCGGCACCCAGCAGGGACGTTGCCGCCTGTCGCGCCCAGGATGCCGGCTCGGCCGGATTGACGATGGGTGGTGGGCCTGAGCGCACCACGACGTCCGCCGTCAGACGGTACGTGTCGGCGACGGACGCGGCGATGCGTCGCACCTCATCGTGCAGACGCTGGCGCACCGCTGGTTCCGTGGCTCGCAGCGTTCCGGACAGCGTCGCGCGGTCGGGAATGATGTTTGGCGCCGAGCCGGCGTGCACGGTGCCCACGGTCACCACCGCCGCATGTGCGGGATTCAGCCGGCGCGACACGATGGTCTGGAGCGCGCCGATGAGCGCCCCGGCGCCGACGATCGGGTCCGCGGCTTCATGCGGCCGGGCCCCGTGCGCGCCGCTTCCCGTGAGCGTGATCTCGAACTCATCCGCTGACGCAGCCAGTGGCCCCGCCTCCGCCACGACCTGGCCCACCGCGAAGCGACGATCCACGTGTCCGCCAAAGATCGCGGCCACGCCGTCCAGCGCGCCCGATTCCAGCACGGCCATGGCACCCGTGCCCACTTCCTCGGCCGGCTGCAGCACGACGAGTACATCGCCAGCGGCCGGCTGCATCGTGAGCAGGTGCGCGGCAGCGACGGTCCACGTGGCGTGCACGTCGTGGCCACAGGCGTGCATCACGCCGCTGGCTCGCGACGCAAAGGGCAGCGCCGTGGCTTCCTGGATGGGGAGCGCGTCGATGTCACCGCGGATGGCGACGGCCGGGATGCCGGTGTCGCGACCGCGGAATCGCGCGACGATACCGGTGCCGGCCACACGGTCGAGCTGCACTGGATGCAGCGCGTCGAGCGCCGCGTGCAGGCGGTCCGCCGTGCGATGTTCCTGAAAGGACAGCTCCGGATGTTCGTGCAGGTCGCGCCGAAGCGCCACGAGGGCGTGGCGCAACGCATCCGGGAACTGCTGTTCGATGGCTGCGGGAAGCCGCGCGCCGCCGGTCCGATCGGGCATGGAGGCCTCCCTCCGCGAGCGCGCTAGGCGAGAACTTCCGAGCGGACTGTCAGGTCATCCACACGATCGAGATTCACGGTCACGCCCAGACCGGGCTTGTCGAGCGGCACGCACACCATGCCCTCCGCGTCCATGGTCCATTCCGGCGTGACGATGTCCTGCTCCCAGTACCTGGAGCTGGGAGACACGTCGCCGGGCAGCGTGAAATTTGGGAGCGACGCGAGCGCCACGTTGTGCGCGCGTCCGATCCCGCTTTCGAGCATCCCGCCGCACCAGACAGGAATGCGGTGGCGCTGGCACAGCCCATGAATCGCGAGTGAGGAGGAGAATCCGCCCACGCGCCCCGGCTTGATGTTGATGATCTTCCCGCTGCCGAGCGTGATCATGTCATCCGCGCGATCCAGATCGGTAATGGATTCGTCCAGGCAGATGGGCGTGCGCAGCGTCTTCTGCAGCGTGGCGTGGCGCACGAGATCCTCGCGATCCAGCGGCTGCTCGATCATCAGAAGCTCGAACGCATCGAGCTGCTGCAAGGTGGGCGTATCGGCGAGCGAATACGCGGAATTGGCATCGGCCATGAGCTCGACATCGGCGCCGAGTGCTTCGCGAACGGCCCGGACGAACGCCACGTCCGATCCCGGCGCGATCTTCATCTTGATCTTGCGATACCCCTGCTCGCGCGCCGCGGCGGCGCGCTGCACGAGTGCGTCCGGACTCGACTGGATGCCGAGTGAGATGCCCGTCGCCACGCGCGTGCGCGTGCCGCCGAGCAGCTTGGAGAGCGGGACGCCAAGGATGATGGACGTCAGGGCCCAGCAGCCCATTTCGACGGCGGCCTTGGCCATGCGATGGCCACGGAAATCGTGGTCGAGCAGCTCGTGCACCACCTGCGGGCCGGAGAGATCGCGGCCCACGACGCGCGGCGCGACCCACTCGCGCATGGCGAACCACGCCGTGTCGATGGTTTCGGCGGTGTAGTTGGGCTTCTCGCCCGCGACGCACTCGCTCCACGCGGAGCGGCCATCGGTGTCGCGCAGCTCGAGGAGGCAGATGCGCCGTTCCGACACGACGCCGGAGGAAATGCGGAAGGGCTCCTTGAGCGGCAGTCGGATCTCGCGCAAGGTGATGCGGTCGAGGCGGAGCATCACTCGGCTCCGGTGGACGGGCGGACTCGCAGTGCGTGTGTCGATGCGCGGTGGTGCATCAGGGTTCTCCTTCGGGAAGCGGTGTCGTGGACAGAACGTAATATCCGTAGCCGGCGGCATCATCGCGATAGAAGCCGCGTATCGCATAGGAGTGTTGCAACCCCCATTGCAGCGCCTGGCGCGTGGTGGCGCGCCACTGCGCAGCCGCGGCGAGCGCGGATTGCTGCACGGCTTCGATGTCGAGCGGGATGGCTACGCGACAGAGCCCGTTCACGTGCGCGATGGCGCCATCGGGAGCGGTGGGAATGCCCGCGTGGTCCGGGCTGTTCAGCACCGGCACATCGCGAACGCCGGCGAATCCCGCCATGAGATCGGGACGGCGCGCGGGACCGGCTTCCCTGATGGCCCAGTTGGCGACAAAGCGGTCGCTGCCGATTCCGCGGTGCAGCGTGCTGCTGGTTTCACGGCCGTACATGTCGGGGATGTACTCGGCGATGCGGACGCCCAGCCGGTTGAGATTGAGGTGGGCGTTGCGGGCGACGAGCGGGTCGAACGTCCAGTACATGCGGACGACGCCGAGCCGGCTGACGGCCTCGCGCTGAAATTCCTTGAGGTGGCGGCCGATGCCGTGATCGCGGAACTCGGGTCGGACGGCGAGCATGTCGGACCAGTGGACCAGGTCGCCCCGTTCGACGCCGGTGAGACCGAAGACGAAACCGATCAGGCGGTCATCGCGGTCGAAAGCGCCGGCGGTAATGCCGCCGACGCGCTGGGAGACCTTGAGGATGGCGGCGGGGACCCGTTCGTTGAACTGCGCGCCCCAGGTTTCCTCCTGGAGGGTGACGCAGGCGTTGAATTCGTCCGCGGTATGGATGTGCCGGACCTGTAATCCCGGGAGGTCCGAGTCCCTGGGTGCCGGGCGCGCGGCGGCACGGGCCTGGGTATCGGCAGCAGCGGGCGCGGACTCGGGATGCGAGGGAGGCATGGGGATGGTCGGATGGGTCGGGTCGGACGTCGGGAACCGAAGGCCGCCCGGGGCGGCGATATTGTGAACATAATGCGATGCTAACTAGTATACTGCAAGGTATACAACATCGGATTTTCCGGTTCCGGCACTCCCGTCCGCCTCATCCTGGAACTGCCCCCGGCCCTGACGGATCAGTATACCCGGCGGTATTCATATGTGGGAGCCGATAGCGCCAGCCCGGACACGGGTCGCCTCGCCCCCGGGTGTCTTACGCCTTCACCCTCTGACCGGACGACCATGCCACAGGCGATGCGAACCAGGCCCGCCACCGTCACCGCGAGCACCCCGCGTACCACGCGCGGCGACCGCATTGCGCGCGCCTACGACCAGCTCCGCGAACTCATCATCTGGGGACGACTCGCCCCCGGGTCCCGCATCATCGAGAGCGATATCGCCGAGCGCCTCGGCGTGAGCCGCACGCCGGTGCGCAGCGCCCTCCACCGGCTGCAGCAGGAAGGCTGGATCACCGGCGTCGGCCGCCGCAAGGAGCACCGCCTCGTCATCGCGCCGCTCACCCGCGAGGATGCCCGCGAGTTGTTCGACGTCGTGGGAGCCGTGGAGGGGCTCGCCGCCCGCGGCGCCGCCGCGCTGCCGCCGGCGACGCGCAAGGCGCTGGCAGAGGACCTGCGCTCGAGGAACGCCCAGCTCGCGCCGTCCGGCAAGGGACCGCGGCCGGACCCCGTTCGCATCTTCGATCTCGACACCGGCTTTCACCGGCGCTACGTGGAAGCCGGAGCCGGGCCGCGCCTGCTCGCGCTGCACGATGCCGTGAAGCCGCAGGCGGAACGCTACGTGCGGCTCTATACCAGCGCACTGGTGGATGAGATCGGACAGTCCGTCGTGGAACATGCGGCGATCATCGACCGCATTGCCGCCGGCAGCGCCGAGGGCGCGCAGAAGGCCGTCGAGCGCAACTGGCGCAACGCCGCGGCACGACTGACGCGGGTCATCGTGAGTCTGGGGGAGCGTGGTAGCTGGTAGCTGGTTGCTGGTCGCTGGTTGCTGGTTGCTGGTTGCTGGTTGCTGGTTGCTGGTTGCTGGTTGCTGGTTGCTCGCAGCTGGAAGTGCGTGGAGCGACCAGCGACCAGCGACCAGCGACCAGCTACTAGCTACCAATCTTCTCAAACGCCACGTTTCCGATCGCGTAGTGCCGCCAGTCCACATAGTCGAAGTGCCACCACTCGGCGTCGTAGACCGTGAAGCCCTGGAGCTCCATCGCGTGCCGGAGCAGGGCACGGTGCCAGCGCTGCAGCGACGTTCCGCCGGGATAATCCGGGTAGCTCCGGTCCGTCATCTCGTCGTATCCGCCGGTCATGACGATGGGCGTGCCGGTGGCCAGGTCGTAGAGCGTCAGGTCCACCGCGCAGCCGCGATTGTGCCGCGACCCTTCGGACGGGTCGGCCACGAACACGTGTTTGTCCGGCGGCGTCGCATCCCAGAACATCTTCGTCACGAACCATGGGCGGTAGGCATCGTGAATCAGGAGCCCGTAGCCGCGCTGGTGCAGCCACTGGCTGGCGCGCACGACCGCCTCGGCGGCGGGCCGCTGCATGAAGGCACGCGCTTCCTGATACATGGGCGTGCCCATGAAGTTGTTCGCGCTCGCGTAGCGGATGTCCAGATGGATCGAGCTGTCGAGCGTCACGAGCTCGACGAGATCGCTCGGACGGAAGTCGCCGCTTTCATGCGGCGGCGTCGCGGCCAGTGCCGCGGCGCGCAGCTCGGCCACGGGACGCACGGGCGTGATGCGGAACTGCGATCCATCCTCGGGACCCGTGGCGCGCCTGGGGAAGGTCACGCCGCCCACGCGCACGGCGGTCGCGCGTCCGTTCGCATCACGCGTGAACGTCACCGGCTCGTTGTCGTACAGGCCCCACCGGGGAAAGCGAAACTGGTCCTGTGACAGCTCGTCGAGCGGATACTCGAAGAACCATTCGATGAGCGCCTGCAGCCGGCCGTCCTTTTCCAGCACGTAGAGCGTGTTGTAATCCCAGCCGTACTCACCGATGAGCCCGTGCCAGCGGGCGGGCGCGGGCTGCGGCATGGACTGGGTGACGGGACGCAGCGTGTCGCCGTTGATCACGATCGCGTCGCCCGCGCGCAGCACGCGGGTGCCGTAAGCGAGCCGGTCGTCCACGATGAGCGTGTCGCGCAGCATGCGCAGCGCGGCGTGGAATCCGCCGCGCGCGGGCTCCAGCGTGAGCGCGCCATTGCGCTCCACGAGGTCCATGGCGTGATCACCAATGCCGTAGCGACCGGCCAGTTGGCGCGCGAGCGCGGGCGGCACAGCCGTCGTGGTGTCGAGCTCGGGCGGCGCGCGATGGTCCCGTGCCGCGAGCATGACGCGCAGCGCGGCGTCGGCGATGCGGCTGGTGACCGCGTTCGCGCCATCTTCCGTCGTGATCACCACGACGCCGAGCTTGTCGTCCGGCAGCGCGGCGAGCTGCGTGGCGAATCCGTAGATCGCGCCGCCGTGCCCGATCACCCGGTGGCCATCCAGTCGCGACAGCGCGAAGCCCAGCCCGTAGCCCGTGCTGTCACCGGGCTGCGCGAATTGCGGCGTCCACATGGCATCGAGCGTCTTCTGCTCGAGCACACGGCCGTGCGGCCCGCGTCCACCGGCAAAGAGCACGCTCAGAAAGTGCGCCAGGTCCGTGACGGACGTGTACATGCTGCCGGCGGGCGCCATCCCCAGGTCGAAGGTGGGGGCGGGGAAGGTGCGACCGTCGTACGTCCACATGTATCCGGTGGCGACGTCCTTGGTGAAGCTGCTCTCCCGCGCGAAGGCGCTGTGGGTGAGTCCCATGGGGCGGAGCAGGGCGCGCGACAGGTACGGCGCGAAGGGAGTGTGCTGCGTGACTTCCAGGACGCGGCCGACGACGGCGACGCCGGCGTTGGAGTACTTGGTGTGCGTGTGCGGTTCGTACACGAGCGTGGTGCTGTCGAGGCTCAGCACCGTGGGGGCGAGTGATGGCGACGACGCGTCGAAATAATGGCCCACCGGCGGCTCGCGCATGAGGCCCGCGCGGTGCGACATCAGTTCGCGCAGTGTTATCGGCGTGCCAAATGGATTGTGGGGCGCGAAGTCCGGCAGATACCTGGTGAGCGGCGCATCCAGGCTGAGCACGCCCTTCTCGACGAGCTGCATCACGGCGACATCGGTGAAGAGCTTCGACACGCTGCCCACGCGATAAATGGTATTCGCGGTAGCCGCCGTGCTGTCGGAGAGATTCGCGTAGCCGAAGCCCTTCGACCAGACGATGCGCTGATCGTCGACGAGAGCGATGGAGATCGCGGGGAGATGCTTCTCGCGCTGTTCGTGCGCGATGAACTGCTCGAGCGCGTCGTAGGCTGGACGCGCCGGCGGCCGCAGCGTGGCACGCTGCGGAACACCACGGGGCGCACGCTGAACGACCGTGGGGAGGGGCTGCGTGAGTCCGACGCAGAGTACGAGCGCGGCGAGGAGTCGCATCAGGATGCTATCTCGAAGAGGAGTGAAGCGCAGTGGCGCGCGACGTGGTGTCCGGCACAAAATGGAAGTCCGTGATGCCCTCCACGTTCATGTGGTCCATCTTGCCCATGGCGTTGAGTCCGAACGTGACGAACCCGGCGCCGAGCCGCGGATCGCGCCAGGTGACGCGAAACGTATCGAAATTCCAGTGTTCCATGTCGCCGGTGAAGGCGGGGCCGTAGCGCAGGATGAGCTTGTTCTGTTCGAGGGTGACGGTCGCATTGCCGTACATGGTGTCGGCGTAGGTTCCCACATAGCCGTCGAGCGGAAGCGACGGCTTCGTGCCGGTGACGCGTGCCGCGAGCACCTTCTGCTCGGCAGCCTGTGCGGCAGCCTCCGCCCGGTTGAAGCGAGCCAGATACAGCGCGCTCCAGTCACGCGCGGGTGCGCCCAGATAGGCGTCGATGATGCGGTACATGAGCGCCGGATTCAGGTTATGTCCTTCGGCGTTGGAGAGAATGACGATGCCCAGGTGCGCCTCGGGGACGAGGCGGACTTCGGAGAGCATGCCGTCAATTCCGCCGTTGTGCCAGACGATCTCGTGGCCGCGATAGTCCTCCAGCACCCACCCCATGCCATAGAGCTCGAAGTGGGTAGACGGGGTGAGCGAGTCGTGCGGGGACGCGATGATCGTCTGCGGGGAGTGCGTCTCCCGGAGCGACTTCTCCGACACGAGCTGCCGGCCGGCGTACGTGCCGTTGCCAAGCTGCAGGCGAATCCACTGCGCCATGTCGAGGACGTTGGAATTGATGGATCCAGCGGGTCCGATGTTGTCCACGTTGCGCCAGGGGATCGCGCGCGCGGTGTCCTTCTCGATCAGGTGCGGTGTGGCCACGTCGTTCTGCTGTGCGAGCGCCGAGATGCTGGTGCTGCTGGACGTCATGCCGAGCGGCGTGAAGATGCGCTGCGCGACGACGGCATCCCACGTGGTGTCCGCGGCGGCGGCAAGCGCCTGGCCGGCGGCGAGCACCATGATGTTCGAGTAGCCGAACTGGCTGCGGAAGCTCGAATTGGGCGGCAGGTAGCGAATGCGGCGCAGGACTTCGGCGCGGCTGTAGGGCGATCCATACCAGAGCAGGTCGCCGCGTCGGCCCAGGCCGCTGCGATGGGAGAGGAGGTCGCGGACCGTGATCTCGCGGGTGACGTAGGGGTCGTAGAGCTGGAAGCCGGGCAGGTACTTCGTAGCGTGATCGTCCCAGTGCATGCGGCCCGAGTCGACCATCATCGCAATGGCGGTGGAGGTGAAGGCCTTGGAATTGGAGCCGATGGCGAAGATGGTGTGGGGGTCGACGCGGTCGGGCCTGCCGACGTCGCGGACGCCGTAGCCTCTGGCGAACACCACCGAGTCATCGTGGACGATGGCGATGGCGAGGCCGGGCACGTGCCAGTCGTGCATGGCGTGTTCGATGTACTGATCGAGGCCGGCCGTGGGGGCGGAGCGAGGCGCAGGGCGTTGCGCGGGGCGTTGCGCGGTCAGCGGCGCTGCAGGGAGGGCGAGGGCAATGAGGGTAGCGAGGAGGCGGGCGGGGCGGGACATGTGGGCTCCGGGCGGCGGCGAGTCGGCGCGGTACGGGCCGCGCGCAATTGTATACAGATTGAGATTATGATGCAGTATACGTATGGCCCGGGCAAGAGTCGGCGGTCGGCCGGCCCGCCGAGTCGCCGGTCACCTGGTCACCTGGTGGGCCGGCCGCCGCGTGCCGCCTGTCGCGCCGCTATCTTCCAGCATCGCTCATCCTCGGCGCGCCACTTCTCCTTTCCCGGATGCATTCCCATGGCGACCTCGCCTTCCGTCTCGCTCTCCATTGCCGGCATGTCGTGCGGCCACTGCGTTGCCGCGGTCACCCGGGCGCTGAGCGGCGTGGCCGGCCTCGTGGATCCCACCGTGGCCATCGGGTCCGCCCGCTTTGCGGTTGCGCCGGACGCGGATCCCCGCGCCGTGCACGCCGCGGCGGTCCGCGCCATTCAGCAGGAAGGGTATCAGGTGGACGGCGAAGCGGCGCTGGCATCCCTGCGGAAGGCGCGTCCCGACGACTCGCGCACGGCGTGAATCGTCGGCTGTGTACGTTCGCGCTTGTCGCGGGCGTCATGGCTGCCGTCATGCCAGGCTCGACTCCCGCACAGCAGCCGCGTCCCTCCCCGGCGCGGCCTGACACCACGCGCAGCGATTCGTCGGCCATGCCGGCCATGCAAATGCCGATGCCGGGTGACACGACGAAGACCATGCCGGGGATGCTCCATGTCCACGACATGCGCCGCATGATGAACGGTCCGCTCGGCATCTCCCATGTCCGCATGGGGTCCGGCACCTCGTGGATGCCCGACTCGTCTCCCATGCACGCCACGCATCGAAAGTGGGGCGACTGGGCCGTCATGCTCCATGGCGTGGCGTTCGGACAGTACGATGACCAGGGGTCCGCGCGCGGCGATCATCAGCTCGGCGTCGTGGACTGGGAGATGCTGATGGCCATGCGCCGGATCGGGACCGGTCAGCTCCATCTGCACGCCATGGTGAGCCTCGAGCCGCTTACCCTGGGCGCCAAGGGGTATCCGTTGCTGCTCCAGACGGGGGAATCGTACCGCGGGCAGCCGCTGCACGACCGCCAGCATCCGCACGACGCGATCATGGAACTGGCGGCGATGTTTCAGCAGCCGGTGAGCCACGGCGTGGCGCTCGAACTCTACGGCGGTGTGGCTGGCGAACCGGCGCTCGGGCCGGTGGCGTTCATGCACCGGCCGTCCGCGCAGAGCGATCCGCTCGCGCCCCTTGGCCATCACTGGCAGGATGCGACGCACATTTCATTCGGTGTGGTGACGGCGGGGATCTACTCGCGCGCGGTGAAGCTCGAGGGGTCCGTGTTCAACGGCCGCGAACCGGATGAGAACCGCTGGAACATCGACCTCGGGCCGCTCGACGCGTATTCGGGGCGACTGACGATGAATCCGTCGGGCCGCGTGAGCGTGGCGGGCTGGTACGGGTATCTACCCGATCCGGAGCGACTGCATCCGGACGAGTCGGTGCATCGCTATGGCGCGTCGCTGATGTACGGTGGCGCTGGCGTGCGCGGCGGCGCGTGGGAGAGCTCTCTCATCTGGGGCGCGAACGACCATGGCGGTCGTGTCGAGAACAGCGTGCTGGCCGAGAGCAATCTCGAGATCGGCGCCAGGCATTCGGTGTTCGGCCGCGTGGAGTACGTGCGCAAGCGCGCGGAGGACCTGGTGCTGCCCGGCGTGGATCCCGCGCGGGCATTCGACATCGGCGCGCTCGTGCTCGGATACATCCGCGAGGTGGCCTCGATTCCAGGGGGCACGATCGGGGTGGGCGGGCGCGCTTCAGTCAACTTCGTGCCCGCAACCGTCGCGCGCGTGTACGGAACACGCACGCCGGCCGGCGTGTCCGTCTACGTCCGCGTGCGCCCGAAGCGGATGACGGACCGGTGAAGCGGATAGGGGCAGCCCCATGGGCTGCCCCTGTCCGTCCTGGCCGATGGCCGCCATTATCGCCGTCTCCGCTCTTCCTCCGCTCCAGTACACTCCCACGCCATGATCCGCTGCCTTCCTCTGCTGCTTCTCCTCGCATCCGGCGTCCGCGCACAGAGCGCCGCCGCTCCTGCCGGCTACGACTCCACGCTCTTCGCCGGTCTCCACTATCGCATGATCGGTCCCAATCGCGGCGGCCGCGTCACCACCGTCATGGGCGTGCCGTCCGAGCCCCGGACCTTCTACATGGGCGTCGCCAGCGGCGGCGTATGGAAGACCACCGATGGCGGCGCGAGCTGGCGCCCCATCTCCGACGGCTACTTTGCCGCCGCGTCCACCGGGTCCATCGACGTGGCGCTTTCGAATCCCGACATCGTGTACGTCGGCACCGGCTCCGATGACATCCGGAGCAACGTCTCCACCGGACGAGGCGTGTACAAATCCACGGACGCGGGCAGGTCGTGGACGTTCGTGGGTCTGCGCGAGACAGGACAGATCGGCGCCGTACGTATTGATCCGACGAATCCTGACATCGTGTACGTGGCCGCGGTGGGCAACGCGTTCACCTCGAATCCCGAGCGTGGCGTCTATCGCACGAAGGATGGCGGGGCCACCTGGGAGAAGGTGCTCTTCATCTCCGACAGCACCGGCGCGGTGGACCTCGAGCTGCAGCCCGGTCATCCCAACGTGATCTACGCGTCCATGTGGCGCGGCCAGCGCACGCCGTGGACCATCATCAGCGGCGCCCACGAGGGCGGCCTCTACAAGAGCGTGGATGGCGGCGATCACTGGACGAAACTCGGCGGCGGCCTTCCCACGGGTCTGTTCGGCAAGAGCAACATCGCCGTGACCGCGGCGAAGCCAGACCGCGTGTATGCCCTCATCGAAGCCAAGCCGGGGAGCGGACTCTATCGCTCCGATGATGCGGGCGAGCACTGGGCGCTCATCAACACGCAGCCCACGCTCATCACGCGGCCGTTCTACTACACGACACTGGCGGCGGATCCCACCAACGCCGACGTGGTGTACGGCGGCGCGGAGAGTTTTTTCAAGTCCAGCGACGCTGGCAAGACGTTCCACCGCATGCCCACGCCGCACGGCGACAACCACGACATGTGGATCAGCCCGACGGACGGGAACACGATGATCCAGTCGAATGACGGTGGCGCCAATGTTTCATACGACGGCGGCCGTACGTGGTCCACGCAGGACAACCAGCCCACCGCCGAGATCTACCAGGTAGAGACGGACAATCAGCATCCCTACCGCGTGTACGGCGCGCAGCAGGATGCGTCCACCGTGATCGTGCCCAGTCTGCCCGACATTGCCGATCAGGCCGAGTGGCAGCCCGGTCCCGGCTGCGAGACCGGCCCGATCATGCCGAACCCCATTCGCCCGGACACGGTGTATGGCGCCTGCAAGGGGCAGTTCAGCCGCCTGGACCTGCGCACTGGACAGGAGAAGAACTACTGGGTGGGCGCGCAGTATCTGTACGGCTACAACCCGAAGGACATGAAGTACCGCTTCCAGCGCGTCTCACCCATGGAAGTGTCGCCGCACGATCCGCGCGTGATCTACTTCGGCTCGCAGTACGTGCACCGTACGACGGACGAAGGCGTCACGTGGACGCGAATCAGCCCCGACCTCACGGCCAACGATCCGTCGAAACAGGTCGCGTCGGGCACGCCGATCACCCGCGATGCGACGGGCGAGGAGTATTACAGCACCCTCTACGCGATTCGCGAATCGCCGTTGGCGAAGGGCGTCATCTGGGCCGGGGCGAACGACGGTCCCGTGCATGTCACGCGCGACAACGGCAAGACCTGGCAGGACGTGACGCCGCATGATCTGCCGCCCGGCGGGCGCGTCCAGAACATCGAACCTTCACCGCACCGCGCGGGCTCCGCCTACATCGCCGTCTATCGCTATCTGCTCGGCGATTTTCAGCCGTACATCTATCGCACGGAGAACTACGGCCGGAGCTGGACACTGCTGACCGATGGCCACAACGGCATTCCCGCCGACTGCCCGACCCGTGTCGTCCGCGAGGACCCGGTGCGCTCGGGTCTGCTCTATGCAGGTACCGAGTTCGGCATGTTCGTCTCGTTCGACAACGGTGGACACTGGCAGTCACTGCAGCTCAATCTTCCAGTCACTCCGGTGACGGACCTGCAGGTGCACCGCGGCGATCTCGTGGTCTCGACCCAGGGGCGCTCGTTCTGGATTCTGGATGATCTCACGCCGCTCGAGCAGCTCGACGCGCGGGTGGCATCCGCGGCCCATCATCTCTTCACCCCTCGTCCCGCGTATCGACTGCGCTACTTTGGCGGGCGTGGCGGACCAGCCGCTCCGGAGTATCCGCCGCCGGGCGCCATGATCGATTATTACCTGGCGCAGGGTGCCGCGCACTCGGTGCGCCTGGACATTCTCGATTCCCGTGGAAAACTCGTGCGGAGCTTCACTGCGGACAGCGCGGCGACCGTGGCGCGTGCGCGCGATGGCGGAGCGGGCGACGGCGGGGATGATGAGGGCGGGTTCCGGCGTGCGCCGCGCACGCCGCGCCTCGAGGCGGGAGCCGGCATGCACCGCTTCATCTGGGACCTGCGTTATCCCGGTCCGTGGGAGAAGGGAACGCGCCGCGCCGGCCGCGGCGCGCTTGGTCCGCTGGCCGTGCCAGGTACATACACGGTGCGACTCACCGTGGATGGCGCCAGCGAACGAGCATCGCTGCTGCTGCGCGCCGATCCGCGCGTGACGGCGGATGGTGTGACGCAGGCGGACCTCGAGCACCAGCTCGAGCACAACCTGCGTGTCCGCGATGCATTGGGTCGGGCCAACCAGCTCAGCGCGCGCATCGATGCGGCGCGCGAGCGTCTGGCCAATGCCACGGGTGCCGCCGCGGACACGCTCCGCATGCTCAATGCAGTGCACTACGAGCTGGTGACGGCGCCGATTCGCTATTCGGAGCCCAAACTGCTGGACCAGCTCACGTACTTGTATGGGATGACCATGAATGCGGACCAGCGCATCGGCCGTGACGCCGTGGAGCGACTCGCGGAGTTGGAACGGCAGCTAGTGGGGATAAAGAGAAAAACGGTAGCTGGTGGCTGGTAGCTGGTAGCTGGTAGCTGGTGGCTGGTAGCTGATAGCTGGTAGTGCGTGGGGAGTCCACCCACCAGCGACTGCTGTTAAACCAGCAACCAGCTACCAGCTACCAGCCACCAGCCACCGCCCGATACCCCACCGCGAGCGGACCGTCCTGTCCGGGTCGCGTCTCGGGCCAGAGGGCGAGCGTCACGCCGTTCCCGGCGGGAAGCCGGATTCCGGTCGCGGCAAGATCGGTGGCGGGATTGCCAAGGCTGGCGATGTCGCCGCGCGGCACGCGCGCGAGCGCGGAATCGGCGACGGCCCCATACACCCTGGGCAGCGTCGAGCGAACTGTTGCCTCGAACTTGTCGGCCTTGCGCGTCCGGCCAAGTGGAGTGTCGAAGTGCACCGTCACCACACGCCCCTCACGCATGGCGAAAATGCCGTCGCCGAGGTCCGTGCGCCCTTCGGCGAGCGCCGGCAGCGGCAGCGCGGCGGCTACTCTGCGGGTGGTGGGCGCGGATGGATCCACAGCGGCCGAGACCAGGTTTGCCGAGGCGGATCCGGCCGGGATGGCGGCAGCGGCGCTGGCCGGCATCGCGCTGCCGCGTGATGCGCGCGGCTCACGCGGCGAGCCGTCATGCGAATGCGGGTTCGCGATCTCGGCCGCCGGTGCGATCGGCGCGGCAGCGGAGCTGTCGGACAATGCGCCGTTGGCCGCGAGCGAAGCCGTTCCATGCGCGTCGCCGGGAAAGGCGTGCAGCGTCGCACGAATGAGGACGGCGATCACGGCCACACCAATCACGCCGGCGCCGATGCGCAGCGCCACTTGCGCGGTACGTGCCTGCGCGGCGCGGCGTGCGTCGCGCCGGCAGTGCAGGCAGACGGTGGTGCCCGGGCCGCGAAGATGCGTGCAGGGAGGGGGAGTGCGTGGTGACATCGGGAAACCGCGGTGACGCGAAGTGGAGTGAGAAACGCGGTGCGTGAGACGCGTACCGCGAAGGAGCGAGGCGGCGTGCCTCGCGAAGCGCCGTCGTCTTCTTCGGTGACGAATGGCGCGGCGTGCGGCAACTGGGGGAGCGGGTCGGGCGGAGGACGAGCAGAACTGTCGTCGCCAATACTTACATCCGGCTGTCCCAACATGCAATATCGGCACCTTCCCGCATCACCTCCTGAGGCCAGCCTCATGCGTAGTCCCACCGGCCAATGACATCCACCGTGGAAACGCCAGCCAGCACGGTTGCGCCCGTGCACCGGGGACGCCTGCTGAACGTGCTTGGCGTGGCGTTCGGGCTGGCCGTGATCATTGGCAATACCATCGGCATGGGGATCCTGCGGACGCCGGGCGAGATCGCGGCGCGCTTGCCGAGTCCGTCGCTCTTTCTTCTGGTGTGGGTTGTCGGGGGATGCTACGCGCTGCTCGGCGCCATCTCGCTGTCGGAGCTGGGCGCGATGATTCCGCGATCGGGCGGGCAGTACGTCTTCGTGCGCCATGCGCTGGGTGAATACGCCGGGTTTCTCGTGGGCTGGAGCGACTGGATCTCGACGTGCGGGAGCGCGGCCGCGGTGGCCATGGTGATGGCCGTGTACATCACGGAGCTGGTCGCACCGCTTGCAGGACGCGTCACCGTGATTGCCGCAGCGGCGGTGATTGCGTTCGCCGTGCTCCAGTGGCGCGGTGTGAAATGGGGTGACAGTGCACAGCAGCTGACCAGTCTGATCAAGACGCTCGTGCTGGTGGCGCTGGTGGCGGCGTGCTTTCTCCTGCCTGTGCAGCGTGCGGCCCAGACGCCCGCGGCGGCGGCCATCCCTCACGGCGTCGCCCTGTTCGCGGCGATCACCATTGCGCTGCAGGGCGTGATCTACACGTACGATGGATGGAATGGCGTCATTTACTTCAGCGAGGAAGTGCGCAATCCCGGCCGTGACATTCCGCGGGCCATGATGCTGGGCGTGGTTGCGGTCATCGTGATCTATCTGGCGCTCAACGTGGCATTCCTGCACGTCGTTCCGATTGGCGGCATGGCGGGTCAGACGCTCGTGGCCGGCACCGCGGCGGGCGCGCTCTTCGGTCCGCGCGGCGACACGATCATCCACATCATCATGGTGCTCTCACTGCTGAGCAGCGTGAACGCGCTCGTGCTCATGGGGTCGCGCGTGCCGTACGCGCTGGCGCGGGATCGACTGCTGCCAGCGAGGCTGACCACCGTCAATCACGGCGGCACGCCGACGCCGGCGCTGGTCGCCGGATTGGCCATCTCGCTCATCTTCATCGTCACGGGCACGTTCGATCAGGTGCTCGCGCTGCTCGCGTTCTTCTTCGTGCTGAACTACCTGCTCTCATTCACGTCGGTGTTCGTGCTGCGCCGGCGCGAGCCCGACGCGCCGCGCCCATACCGGGCGTGGGGGTATCCCTGGACCACGGGGGTGGCGCTCCTGGGGTCGGCCGCGTTCCTCGTGAGCGCGGTGATCGGCGACCGCGCGAACAGTGTGCGATCCATCATCATCCTGGGGCTCACATGGCCGCTCTTTCTCATCATTCGACGCGTGCGCGGACCGGGTGGCGAGCCCGCGGGGGCAGACGGCGCCTGAGGCCGCTCGTGTCATGGCGGTACGCACCGCACTGATATCTTTATTCCCAGTGATCCGACAGGCCGCTGTACCGTCTCCTACTTTTTCCTGGTCCCGTGCCTGAGCTTACCGACCGTTTCCGATCGCTGCCCGTGTACATGCTCGCCGGCATCCCCGCGCGAAAGCGTGAACTGATTGCGCGGGGCGTAGACGTGATCGACCTGGGCGCGGGCGATGCCGATCTCGCGCCTCCCGCCGCTGTCGTTCGTGCCATGCAGGAAGCCGTGGCCAGGCCGGCACTCGGGCGCTACGGCTTCGGATTGGGCTACATGCCCTGGCGCGAAGCGATCGTAAGCTGGATGGAGAAGCGATTTGGCGTCCGGTTCGACGCCTTGCGCGAGGTCATTCCGCTCATTGGCAGCAAGGAGGGCATTGGCCATCTGGCCTTCGCGTACCTCGATCGCGGCGACGTGGCCATCATCCCCGAACCCGGCTACCTGTCGTACCTGGGTGGTGCGCTGCTCAGCGAGGCCACGCCGTACAACTACCCCCTCCGTCCGCGCACGAACTTTCTCGTCGAGCTGGACGACGTGCCGGACGACGTGCTGCGGCGCGCGAAGATGCTGTATCTCAACTATCCGAACAACCCCACCGCCGCCATCGCGCCGCTCGACTATCTCGAGCGCATCGTGCGGCGCTGTCGCGAGCTGAATCTCCTGCTCGTGTATGACAATGCGTACTCGGAGCTGGCATTCGATGGCTATCGGCCGCCGAGCATTTTCGAGATCGACGGCGCGCGTGACGTGGCGCTCGAATTCCACTCGCTCTCCAAGACGTACAACATGACCGGGTGGCGCTGCGGCTGGGCAGTGGGCCGGCCGGAGTTCGTGGCGGCGTTGGCCAAGGTGAAATCGTTTCTGGATACGGGGCAGTTCATGGCGGTGCAGGCCGCGGGCGTGGCCGCGCTCGAGAGCTGGAGTGACTTCGTGCCCAAAAACGTCGCGACCTTCAGGGAACGGCGCGATGCAGGTCTCGCGGCGTGGCGCGCAGCGGGATTCACCGGCGCGACGCCGCGCGCCACCATGTACCTCTGGCTCGAGCTGCCCAGGGACGTTGACGGCGCCGTGTTCGTCGAGACGCTGTTGCAGGAAGGCGTGATCGTCATTCCCGGCTCCAGCTTCGGCGCGGGCGGTGATGGATTCTTCCGCGTGTCGCTCACCGTCACGCCCGATCGGCTGCGTGAGGCGGCGCGTCGTGCGGGTGAGGTGCTGGCCCGAATGACGGCGCCGGCGCCGCGCTGAGCGCTCCGTCATGACCGGACGACGCCGCGCGGCGCGGCGGCCTTCCGGGCGAGGATCGGGCGACACGCCCTTCTGGGCGCCCTCCCCGGCGCGCCGCGCCGCGAGCCGGATGGTGGAATTCGCGCAGTCCGCTCGTGCGTTCGGGGCACCACAGACCCTGCATGGTGATGGCACGCTCGACTACGCCGCGCTCCACGCCTGGTCCGTAGCGCATCGCGATCGCTTCTGGCAGGCGGTGTGGCGGTACAGCGGCGTGATCGCGGATCTCGCAGCGGATGATGCGTATCCGCGCGACGCCGGCTTCGGGCTCGATCGGATGGCGCCGCCCGACGCGGAGCACGGCCCACGCTGGTTCCCGCGCACGCGACTCAACTTCGCGGAGAATCTGCTGCGATTCAGCGACGCGCATCCGGCACTGGTGAGCTGGACGGAACGCGGGCCGCTTCGCTCGCTCACCTATGCGGAGCTCGGCCGCGAGGTCGCGCGCGTTGCCGCCGCACTCCATGCGCAGGGAGTGACCGCGGGCGATCGCGTAGCCGGCTGGATGCCCAACATTCCCGAGACGGTCATCGCCATGCTCGGGACGACATCGCTTGGGGCAATCTGGTCGTCGTGCTCCCCCGACTTCGGCGTGAGCGCCGTGGAGGACCGCTTCGGACAGATCGCGCCGCGCGTGCTGTTCGTCGCGGACGGATATCTCAATCGCGGCACCGTTCACGACTGCATGGCGAGAGCGGGCGACATCGTGGAGCGCATTCCCGGGATCGAGCGGGTCGTCGTCGTGCCGCACCGCTCGCGTGTGGCGCCGGACGACGCAGCGGCATCGCTCGCTGCGCTGCCGCGCGGCGTGCGCTGGGATGACTTCCTGGGCCCGCACGCCGTGGCCGACTTTGTCCGCCTGCCCTTCGACCATCCCCTGTACATCATGTATTCCTCGGGCACCACGGGGCTGCCCAAGTGCATGGTGCACGGCGCCGGCGGTACGCTGCTGCAGCATCAGAAGGAGCACCTGCTCCACACGGACTTGCGGCGCGACGATTGTCTCTTCTACTTCACCACCTGCGGATGGATGATGTGGAACTGGCTGGTGTCCGCGCTGGCGGTGGGCGCGACGATCGCGCTGTACGACGGATCACCCCTGTCGCCGGCTCCGGACATGCTGTGGCAGTTCGCCGAGCAGGAACGCATCACGGTGTTCGGCACCAGCGCCAAGTATCTCGCGCTCGCCGAGAAGGGCGCCGTCGCACCGGCGGCGACGCGCGATCTGTCCGCACTGCGCATGATTCTCTCCACCGGCAGTCCCCTCGCGGCACACAGCTTCGACTATGTCCATGACCACATCAAGGCCGATGTGCATGTGGCGAGCATCAGCGGCGGAACGGACATCAT
>DATNDS010000050.1:0-26195 GCA_035553215.1 Gemmatimonadaceae bacterium | reverse complement strand
TCTCCGGCGTCGTCGATGGCTCCGATGGCTCCGGATCGGCCGGCGTGTTCGGATTGATCGAACTCTCGCTCTGCGGATAGATCAGCCAGCACCGCTTCGCGATCGCGCCGGGGCCGCCTACGGAATTCAGCCGCCGCGCGTCTTCCCAGCGAAGACCCGTGGCGAAGAGCGAGATCTGCCGCTCGTGATAGATCTGCGCGATCACGGCCGCCTGCGTCGGCAAATCCGTGTCGGTGAGCGCGGGGAGACAGGGCTGCGGTTCATGAAGTGCCGAGCCGCATTCCGTGCGCACCGCGTTGATCAGGTCGCGCGCGGTGCTGAGGTCGTTCGCGTTGGCGGCCGCCTCGGCCATGATCAGGCGGATCTCCGCGGGATAGTACACGGCGATCGGTGCGTCCGCCGACTGATACTGCGCGAAATGGCGCAGCGGCCGGACGTTCCCGGGCACGGTGTCGCCACCAATGTGGAAGCCGACGCGCTGGTCGCCGGCCTCGGCCTCGAGCCGCAGTGTATCGCGCGGATAGATGTAGCCGGCCAGCTCGCTTCGATTATAGATGGGGTTGATCTCCACGGCGCTGAACGGCACCTGCGAGACCACGCTGAGGTTCACCTGCTGGGCGGCGGCGAGCGCACCGGTCCAGTCGTTGGTCAGCCGGTGATAGCGCGCCTGCATGGCGTAAATCGTGTTGAGCAGGTCGAAGCCGGGGGCCAGCACCTTCGTTCTGAATTCACTTCCGGGCACGACGCCCTGATAGCGCGCGAGCGCGGAATCGAGGAGCGCGAGCACGGTGTCCATGGCAGTCGCCCGATCCACGAATGTGGCCGGCTGGCCGATGGTGGTGAGGTTGATCCCGGCATCCTGATACTGCTGCAGGAGCTGGCCGTACGACATCGCCTTGACGAGAAACGCCATCGACATGATGCCGCTGAGCGTGGAATCCGTGAGCGCGACACTGGACGCGTTGTCAATGAGATCATTGGCGGTCTTGATGGCGCGGTAGTGCGCCTGCCACGACGTCTCCACGGCATCGTATGTGTTGAAGAGAACGCCGTTCTCCGCGTCGCGGTAGGAGAGCAGGGCTCCCGTTCGCGCACCCATTTCGTCGGTGATGAAGCCGCCGGGATAGGCGAAATTGTCCAGCGTCTCGCCATAGCGGGCCTGCAGGCCCACGGCGAGTGCAATGATGCCGTCGTGCGTGGTGAGTGTGGACTGCTGACTGGCGGTGTTGGGATTGGTGAGATCGAGGCTGCAGCTCGCGAGCACGGCCACCCCCGCGAGCGGAACGATCAATGTGCGTATGCGCATGGATGTCTCCGTGGGCTCAGTAGGTGATGGATGTGCTGATGGCGAACGAACGGGGGATCGGGATGCCGGCGAAGTCGTTGCCGCGCTCCACGGTGTTCTGGCCGAACAGGTTGATCTCCGGATCCAGTCCGCGGTACTTCGTCCACGTGTGCAGATTCCGGCCGGAGAGCGTCAGCGACCAGGCGCTCAGTCCCATGCGCTTCGCCACATCGTTGAGCGAATAGCTGAGGGACACCTCGCGCAGCTTCACGAACGAGGCGTCCTCGACGTACTCCTCGAATATGGGCAGTCGCGCCGCGAGGTAGCCCTTGGGCAGTTTGCCCGCGAGCTGCAGCGCCGCATCCGCGCCCGTGCCATCGGCATCGAGGATGCGCCGCGTGAGATCGAGCGCCTGATTGCCGAACGTGCCGTCGAAGAGCACGCGCGCGCTGAGCTTCCTGCCGAACTGGAATTCGTTGAGCAGCGAGCCGATCCAGTCGGGATTCGGATCACCGATCTTCTTCGACGCGGGAATGCTCGGGTCGAGCCCGCTGCGCAGCGGGAGGCCCAGCGAGTCGGTCTTGATGGATCCATCGGCATTGCGCTGGTAGTACTGACCGTAGAAGTAGCCCACCGGCTCGCCCACGGACACGCGGTTGATGTAGCCCACGGTGAACGGCGCCACGAGCGCCGTCACCTTGTTGCGATTGGCGGAATACGTGGCGCGCGTGGTCCACCGCAGCGTCGGCGTCTCCACGTTGATGGTCTGGAGCGTGAGCTCCACGCCCTTGTTGGTCATGGCGCCCACGTTCTGGTACTGCGACAGGAAGCCGCTGCTGGTGGGCAGGGGCGCCACGAGCAGCAGGTCGGTGAGCTTCTTGTTGTAATACGTGGCCTCGAGCGAGACGCGATCCTTCGCGAAGCCCATGTCCGCGCCGAACTCGTATTCGCGCTGCCGCTCCGGCTTGAGATTCGGATTGCCCAGCACGAGCGTATTCACGACGCCCACGCGCGTGCCGCTCACGGCGCGCGCGTACGAGTTGTACTGCGCGTACGCGTTCGCGAGCGACGGCTGGTTGCCCGCATAGCCCAGCGCGCCGCGCAGGCGCAGCGAGCTGAACATGTTGTGTATGCCCGACTCGGCGAACCACGATTCATCGGACATCACGTAGCTGGCGGAGAGCTTGGGGTAGAGCTGCCAGCGCTGGTCGGCGCCAAAGGTGGACGACGCATCCCAGCGGACGGCGCCCGTGAGATACAAGCGGTCGCGCCAGTTGAGCGCTTCCTGTCCGTAGAAGCCGAGCGTGGCCAGCTCGGTGACTCCCTGCCCCGCGAACGGCGTCGCGCCGGCGCTCACCAGCGTGCCCGTGGGAAAGAGGTCCTGCGACGAGGCGCTGGTGGCCGTGAGGTGCTGGTCGGTGTAGTTGAATCCGACGGAGCTCTGGAACGTCATGGCGCCGGCCGGCGTCGTGAGCGTCGCCACGCCACTGTTGTCCAGGATGCGCGAGTTGCGCAGCACCGCGGCAGAGGACCCGGTGGGCTGCGCCGCGAGGCTGCCGCGCGGAATGTACTGGTCGGCTTCGAGCTGATAGCCGTCGTAGCCGAGCGTGTAGCTCACGGCCAGGTGCTGGAACGGATTGAAGTCCACGCGCGCGCTGCCCGAAAAGCGCGACACATCCTGCGGCGCGGTCCAGTTGGCAATGACGTCCAGCGGATTGGAGAAGGCACCGCCGAGATACGCGGGCGGGTAGGCGCCACCGACGGGAAAGTAGCTGTACGTCGTGGGCGTGAAGAGCACCGCCGTGAGCACGCCGTTGGTCTGCTCACCGTTCGGCAGAAACTCGTCGTGCGTGCGGGTGAAGTCGCCGCCCACGGTGAGGCGCAGCGTCGAGTAGAGCTGCTGCGTGAGGTTGAGGCGGACGTCTTTCCGGTCGGCACTGCTGGCCTGCAGGATGCCGTTGTCACGCGTCCAGCCGCCGGAAATGTAGTACGTGGAGCGATCGTCGCCGCCGCTCAGGCTCAGGTGATTGTCCGCGACGTAGCCGGTACGAAAGATCTCGTCCTGATAGTCGTAGCGCTTCACGGGCGAGCCGCCGAGCGAGTCGAAGGGGTACAGGTTGAGCTTGAGGCGCTCCGGCGTGCTCTGCGAGGCGTAGCGTGACGAGAGCGTGACGCGCGGCGGGCCCTCGCGGCCGTGCTTCGTGAAGATCTGGATGACGCCGTTGTTGGCGCGCGATCCATACAGGGCGGCCGCCGCGGCACCACGAATGACCTCGATGTGATCGATGTCATCGGGATCGAGGTCGGCGAGGCGATTCTGGACGTTGCTGCGGGCGCCGAGGTTGATGAGCTGATCGGAGTTGTTGTCGACGATGACGCCATCGATCACATAGAGCGGCTCGGAGCCGGAGATGAGTGAGCTGGTACCGCGGAGGCGCACAGAGATGCCGCCGCCGCCCGGGTTGCCCGAGTTCTGCGTGACCTGCGCGCCCGCGATCATCCCCTGCAGCGCGCCATCCGCCGTGGTGGAGTTGCTGGACTCGATCTCGCTGCCGCCCACGGAGGTGATGCTGTTGCCGAGGGCGCGTTTCTCGGTGGGCGCGGTGGTGCCGGTGACGACGGTGGCGCTGAGGGTGAGGGCGACGGCCTTGAGTTTGAAGTCGGCGGTGATGGGAGCGCCGCCGCTCACGGTGATGTCCTGCTGCGCGGGGGCGTAGCCGAGCCGCTTGGCGACGATCGTGTGGGCGCCGGCGGGCACATTGGCGAGTGTGTACGAGCCATCCTGCCCAGATTGTGTACCGAGCTGGGTGCCAGAAATGGTGACCTGCACGCCGGCGACCGGAGCGCCGGACGACACGTCCGTCACCCGTCCCGTAATTCGGCCTGCTTGCTGCGCGTCTGCCAGGGCGGGCATCGCGCCGAGCAGGAAGCACAGAGCAAAGAGTGATCGATGCATCATGGCGAGAAAGGAAAGGGAGGAAAAGGCGAACCCGATGGCGGCGAACATACGCATGACGGGCGCGCTTCGCTACGCCGTGCCACCGCCACCTCCACCCCACGTCACCCCACCCTTGGGAATCGGCAATCGGGAACGGGGAATCGGGGAGGAAGACCTCCCCACACCGCACCCCGCCGCCGTTTTTTCACTGCCGCCTCCCCCCGCCACATCATTTCCCATTCCCACGATTCCCCATTCCCGATTGCCGATTCCCAAGGGTGGGGTGACGTGGGGCGGTCGATTCCCCATTCCCGATTGCCGATTCCCACGGGTGGGGTGGTGGGGCGTGGAAGATTCCCAAGGGTGGGGTGGGGTGGCCGGGAGTGGCAGATTGCGACAGCAGCATCCGCACGGGAGATTGCTTCGTCATGCACCTGCCACCTCGTGCCACGGAGCTCGTGACGGCGCTGGCACTCTCGCCGCACCCCGAAGGGGGGTACTTTCGCGAGATTCATCGCTCTGCGCGCGCGGTGCAGCCGGACGATGGACGTCCGGCGCGAGCCGCGCTCACCACCATCTACTTCCTGTTGACGGACAGCGACGTGAGCCGCTGGCATCGCGTGGCGTCCGACGAGGTGTGGAGCTTCCTCGAAGGCGCGCCGCTGGAACTCCACACCGCAGATGCGACCTTCGATCGCATGAGCGCCGGGCTCCTCGGCCCGTACGCCGATGACGTGCTGCCCGTGCGCGTGGTGGACGCGGGATGCTGGCAGGCGGCGCGCAGCACGGGTCCGTATACGCTGGTGACCTGCACCGTGGGTCCGGGCTTCGACTTCGCGGACTTCGCGATGCTCCGCGACCAGGCCGACGACGCGGCAGCACTGCGACGGAAGTACCCGCAGGCGGCCGCGTTGGTCTGACCTCGCCTCCCCACCCCGCCCTGGGAATCGGCAATCGGGAATGGGAAATCGAATCTGCGGGAGTAGCCCGTGGCCGCAGCCGCCGGGCCTGCGGCCCGGCGGCGCTTCCCACAGGGCGCTCCCGATAGGGAGTCGCCCGCTTCCCGCAGTCGGCCGCAGGCCGACGCTTCCCGCAGCCGCGCTCCGCGCGGCGCTTCCCGTGCCTGATCGCCTCCGGCGATCAGGCACGATCAGGCCTCCGCCATTGCCTCCTCCCTCGTCTTTCCCGCCTCGGCGATGATCCGCTGCGCGGCCTCCGCCGGCATTTCCTCATAGCTCCGGAATCGCTTCGTGAACGTCGCGTAGCCGCGCGTCATCGAACTGAGGTGCGTCGCGTACAGATGGAGCTCGGCTTGCGGCACCAGCGCGCGCACCTGCGTGCCGCGGCCATCGGGCGATGGGCCGGAACCGAGAATCTGTCCCCGTCGCGCGGAGATGTCGCCGAGCACGTCGCCCATGAACTCGTCAGGCGTGCGAATGTCCAGCTCGTCGAGCGGCTCCAGCAACACCGGCTTGCACTTGGGCGCCACGGCGCGGAAGGCCTGGATGCCCGCCATCTTGAACGACATTTCGTTCGAGTCCACCGAGTGGTAGGAGCCGTCGAAGCATTCCACGCGGAAGTCCACCATGGGGAAGCCGGCGAGCACACCGCGGGCGGCGGCTTCCTGGATGCCACGATCCACCGCCGGAATGAACTTCCCCGGAATCGCGCCGCCCACGATCTGGTCATCGAACACGTACCCTTCGCCACGCGGCAGCGGCATGATGCGCACCCAGCAGTCGCCGAACTGGCCGCGGCCGCCTGTCTGCTTCTTGTGTCGTCCCTGCCCCTCGGCGCGCCCCTTGATCGTCTCGCGATACGCCACCCTGGGACGCGTCAGCTCGCCCGTCACGCCGAACTTCCGCCTCAGTTTCGACATCCCCACCTCGAGATGTCGCTCGCCGAGGCCGGTGAGCAGCGTCTCGTGCGTCTCGGGATCGTAGCGCGTCTCGAAGGTCGGATCCTCATCGTGCAGGCGGTGCAGTCCCTGCTGCAGTTTCTCCTCATCGTTGCGCGACGTCGCGTGCACCGCGAGGACCACGAGCGGCTCGGGAAAGCGGATGTCCGGCAGCCGCACGGGATGCTCGCGCGTGGAGAGCGTGTCGTTCGTGTGCGTGTTGCGCAGCTTGGCCACGCAGCCGATGTCGCCCGCGTGCAGTCGCTGGACCTCCGTGCGATCCTTCCCCTGACCCACGGACAGGTGGCCCAGTTTCTCCACGCCGTTCCGCGTGGCGTTGAACACATCCTGTCCGTTCACGACCATGCCGGAGAAGATCCGGAAGAAGGAGACGTCGCCGACGTGCGGCTCCGAGAGCGTCTTGAATACCTGCGCGCAGAACGGCTGGTCATCGCGCGCGTGGATTTCCACCGATTGATTGCCCTCGGCACCCTTGAGCGCGTGCAGCTCCTCCATTTCGTACGCGGACGGCATGAGCTCCACGATCTTGGTGAGCAGCGCGCGCGTGCCGTACGTGAGTTCGGCGGAGAGCGCGAAGAGCGGAAAGAGTTCGCCGCGCTTCATCCCTTCCTTCATGGCGGCAATGGCCTCATCGCGGGTGATCTCGCCGCCATCCAGATAGCGCTCCAGCATGGAATCGTCGGTGGAGGCGATCGTCTCGATGAGCTCCTGGTAGTACCGGTCGAAGCGCGCCTGGTGCTCCGCGGGCACGTCCACTTCCTCGTACTCGCCGGCCGTCGTGCCCTTCCGATAGGCGTGCATCTTCCGCGAGAACAGGTTGATGATCCCGTGAAAATCCGGTCCTTCGCCTACCGGGATCTCCACCGGAATCACCTTGGTGGTAAGACGCGACTTGATGGAATCGTACGCGCGGTCGAAGCTCGCGTTCTCCTTGTCGAGCATCGAGACCACGAAGAGGACGGGATCCTTCCGGTCCGCCGCTTCGTGAAATGTCTTTTCCGTGCCGACTTCCACGCCGCCGATGGCGCTCACCACCACGAGCGCGCCGTCGGCCGCGATCACGCCGGCAATGGCATCACCCTGGAAATCCAGATAGCCCGGCGTGTCGATGAGATTGATCTTCGTGTCCATCCATTCGGCGTATGCGCATCCCAGATTGATGGAATACTTGCGCTCGATTTCCTCGGGAGCATGGTCGGTGAGTGCCGTTCCATCCTTGATTGACCCGTGGCGTTTGCTCGCGCCGGACACGAAAGCGAGCGCATCCACCAGGGTGGTCTTGCCGCAGGCCCCGTGTCCCACTACGGCCACGTTGCGGATCTCTGAACTGCTGTACTCCCGCATAGGCGTTCCCTCGCTTGGCTGCTCGACAGGCTCTTTCGCTATGCTACGCCGGAGCGAGAGGAGAGGCAAGACGGACCGGAACCGGGCTTGACTCACCTGCGCCCATTGCGATCTTCCGGTTTGCCGTGAGCGCATCCGGCTGAGGGCGCTTGTGGCGCGTGCACTCCGCGTTCACAGCAAACCAACCCGTGGAGCAACCGTGAGCAGCGTGCGCAAATCGTCGGGCGTGGCACCGAGGAGGTCGAATTCCATGCTCACGCCCACAGCCCGGTGCGCTTCGCGCGGTTCGCTGATGCAGGTGAACAGCACGGCGTCAACGCTCTGGGATGCCGTGGCGAGGCCGGCACTCCAGAGCCGGGACAACGCGTCTTCAAAGACGCGCTCGGAGCCCGGGGCCTGCTGGCGGTATGGACGAGCCTGGCGGGAGGGACGGTGCACGCGTCAAGCGTGCGACTCCGGCGGCCCCGCGTCAAGCCTTGGAGTGCTGGCATCGTTGGGCAACGGGCCGTCACTGGACAACGAGTAACCGGAGCGCGTGCACCCTTCCTCACTCACCGTGCGGCGCGCGGTGGCGGCGCGGCTCGCCTATCTCGTGGTGATCCTCATTGCGACGCTCGCCGACCTGCACTTCGACCCGTCGGCGGCGGAGGTGCACGTCCGGCTCGCGCGCGCCCTGCACCCGCAGCTCGCCCTGCACGACCTGGTGGATGGTGCCCGCAATGTCCTGATCTTCGCCGGACTCGGCGCCGTCTGGATCGCCACGTCACGGTCGGGACGTCCGTGGCGCTCCGTCGTTGCCGTGACACTCGTGTCCCTGGCGGCCAGCACGGGCGTGGAGTCGCTGCAGCTTTTTTCGGCGGTTCGGGAGTCCAGTCTGCTCGACGTCACCACCAATACGTTCGGCGGTCTGCTGGGCGCGCTCGCAACCGTTGCCGCGCTGGACATCGTGGAGGCACGGCAGGGCAAACGGTCCTACGTGGGGATCCCAGCGATCATCTTCGCTTTGAGCTATGGCGTGGCCGTCTGCATGGAGTCGTTCTATCCGCTTCTGCGACAGGACCTGCTCCCGAACCTCGGCGGCAGCCCGTTCCAACGGATTGCCCGAGGCGTGGCGGCGATGCGGACGAGCTCAGTGGGCGTGATCCCGCTCACGGACCTCCTGCTCTTCTTGCCGGCAGGTTTCCTTGCCGCCGCGGCACTGGCCGAGGCAGGCATGTCGCTGGGCGCTGCCGGGCTGGTGGCGGCCCTCGCTGGAGTCATCCTGTTTCCAGCGCTCGAAGTCGTTCACGGCGTGGTGGAACAGCCGGTGTTGATTGGCGCGGCGCTCACCCACGTCGTGGCAGTGGCCGCCGGAGCGCTGCTCGCCGCCCGGATACTGCCATCGTTCAGCCGGCGGTTCCATGGACGCGAGCGGCCGGCGCTCCTGGCGGTGGCATACGCCGTGACGGTCATGTTCTGGAGCTGGCGGCCGTTCCGGTTGCAGGTCGACGCGCCATCCATGGCGGAGCAGTTCAGCGCCATCCACCTCGTGCCGCTCATGGCGCTGTCCGCGCGGTTCGATCTGTTCACCGTAACCGACATCATCGCGCAGTTTCTGCTCTTCCTGCCGCTGGGTGCGCTGCTTGCGGTGTGGCCGGTGCGTCGCACCGGCTGGCTGCGCGGCATGTGGCCCGTGGTCTATCTCTCGGTGGTGCTGGAATTTGGCAAGATTGTCGTGGCGGAGCGCTTCCTGGATGTGACGCACGTGCTCATCCAGTGCGCGGGAGCGGGTATCGGGTGGGCACTCATCCGGCGAGCGGGATTCGGGCAGTATGGTGAAATGCTGCCGGCGCCGACTCTCACGAGCCCCGCCTCTCCCGCGGATGCCCGGGCCGAAAACGCACGAGGCCGCCCGGACTGGGGCGGCATCCGTCGCATGATGCGGCGAATCGTCAGACAGAGAAGTGCTCGCTAGTCTCCCTCGTACTCAAAGGTGAGCGCATCCGCTTCACGGAACTTGTCCAGGAACTCATCCAGCCGGGTGATCGCGCCGCGGGCGTGGTCGGCGACGGGTTCGATCGAGATGCTGATCGCGCGCAGCACACCCTCCGGCCAGTCGGGCATGGCGAGTCCGGCGATCAGCCGTTGCAGTTTGGTCCCGACCCGGGCCAGCAGTTCGTGTGCGGCCGGGTTGAGGACATCCAACGGGAAATCGAGGTCGCGCGTCACGAGATCGCCCGTCTTCGTGTCGCGCCACGCCTCGTCTCCCACCGCTCCACGCTCGGGCCAGAGGCCGAGGTGGCGGAACGCCCCCACGTAGTCGCCGCCTGTGCGATGGCTCTCCATCGCCGCAGCAAGTGCCAGGGCAAGCGATTCAGTCCGAGGCGTCCCATACAGCGTGACGACATCTCGGGCCCGTCGTTCCGGCGACAGCACCGCGGGAACGGAATCCACTCGCGCGAGGACCGGCGACTGCTCAGGGCTTTCCTCGAGCATCACCAGAAAATCCATTGTCCCTCCCAACAGGGTGAAACTGCCATGGGCGCGCATCCGCACCCGGGGGACCGAGCCTCTCCACTGCGCACAGCGCAAAAGCGGGGCCGATCGGTGTTCGTGCATCCTCCAACGCTCCAACACACGGAGACACCGAAAGTTCCCGGAAGGTATAGCTGTCTCCTTCACGACTGAGCGGTGATACATGTCACGGTTCCGCCACATCTCCTGTGGCGCCTGAATTGCTATCGTTGCCCGCAGGCAACGGCGCCCGCGGCAGTGGGTGTGGTGCGGCCAACCCCATGCCGATCGCCAGGGCTATCGCCATGACAAGGTACAGCGCTACCATCTCACCATGCGTCAGCAGTTGGTCGAGGCCGGGAGCTACCCGACTGGGGAGGATGAAGTGATTGAACAGAAAGGAGACGGCGGCCAGGACGAGCGCTGCGCCAAGGAGCGGAATTCCGCGCAGCCGCCCCGCGGGGATCGCGAGGACGATGCCCCAGATCACCATGGCGACGATGAGAATCAGGACGCCGGTGAGCGTGACCGCCGCGCGGAATTCATCGAGCAGCAGGGCGCGCGTGCCGTAGGCCACGTGCGCGATGGAGTTGAGCGGCTGAAAGACGGCGCCGTGCGCGCGTCCGAATCCAATGAGAACGCCACCGAGTGCCGCCGCGGCGATGAGCCCCGCCCACACTCCCTGATACACCCGTTCGCGCAGCATCGCGGTAAGAAAAGGCAGGAGGGTGCGCGGTACAAGGGGAGTGCTTGGCAGCCGCGAATTCAGCCGTTATATAAGAGCCTCCATGACTGAGCCTTCGAACGACGGGACGACCGTACTGGTCATTGACGACGATCTCGACCTGCTCGCGGTGTTGAACCGTATTCTCGAGCGGGAGGGATTCACGGTACGCAGCGCCAAGGACGGTGAAGAGGGATTGCATGCCGCGCTCGATCATGCGCCCGACCTCATCATTCTCGATCTCGGATTGCCACGCATGAGTGGCGTGGACGTCGCGCGCGAGTTGCGCGCGCGCGGATTTCTCACGCCAATGCTGATGCTTACGGCACGCGGCTCGGTACCGGATCGCGTGAGCGGGCTGGACGCTGGCGCTGACGACTATCTTGCCAAGCCGTTCGACTTTGCCGAGCTCGTGGCCCGCGTGAAAGCGCTGCTGCGCCGGTCCACGCTCACCGCCGAGAGCGCGGTGATGCGGGTGGACGACCTGTCGGTGGATCCCATTTCGCGCCACGTGGATCGCGGCGGCCAGCGCATCGAGCTCACGCAGAAGGAGTACGCGCTGCTCGAATACCTCATGCGCAACATGGGCCGGGTGGTGTCGCGACAGATGATCAGCGAAAACGTCTGGCACCAGCCGCTGGACCCGCTCACGAACGTGGTGGACGTGTATATCAACTATCTGCGCCGGAAGATCGATCGCGAGCAGGGGCGGCCCCTCATCCACACGGTGCGCGGGAGCGGCTACGTGCTGAAGGCGGAAGGCTGACGACTGTCGGCTGTTAGCTTTCAGCATGAACCTTCGAAGCCGATTTCACTCGGCGCTCTCGTTCGCCGAGTTCCTCGCGGCTGCCACGAAGAACGTCGAGCTCTGGCGCGATCTCTACCGGCTGAGCGTTGTGCCGGCGGCGGCGGTGACCCGGGTGAATGCGCTCGGCGTCGAGCGCCACCTGTTGATCCTCGCGGAGGACTGGTGCGGGGACGCGGTGAACACCGTGCCCGTGATCGTACGCCTTGCCGAGGCATCCTCGACGCTCGATGTGCGCCTGCTCGCGCGCGACAGGAATCCGGATCTCATGGACAGCCATCTCACGAACGGGTCGCGCTCCATTCCGCTCGTCATGGTGCTCGACGAATGCTTCGATGAGATCGCCCGCTGGGGGCCGCGGCCCGACGAGCTGCAGAGCTGGATGCTCGCCACGGGACTTGGGATGGAGAAGACACCGCGCTACCGGCAGGTCCGCACCTGGTACGCCCGGGATAACGGGAAGACAACGCTGGCGGAAATGCTGGCGATCCTCGAAGCCGGTCCGCGGCGGCGCTAGCGATACCCCGCCGCCTGCAGCGCGAACAGTTCCGCGTAGAGTCCGCCCTGCTCCACCAGCTCGGCGTGCGTGCCCTCCTCCACCACCCGACCGTGCTGCAGCACCACGATCCGGTCCGCCATGCGCACGGTGGAGAAGCGATGGGAGATAAGCACGGCCATCCGGCCGGCCACGAGCTCCGAGAACCGCTCGAATACCTCGTACTCGGCGCGGGCGTCGAGCGCGGCGGTGGGCTCGTCCAGGATGAGCACCTCCGCGTCGCGCATGTACGCGCGCGCGAGCGCCACCTTCTGCCATTCGCCCCCGGAGAGATCCACGCCGCCGTCGAAGCGCCGGCCCAGCATCTGGCGATAGCCCGCCGGGAGCCGCGGCAGCAGCGTTGCGGCGAGCGAGTGCTCGGCGGCCGCGCTCAGCTTTTCCGGCACCGGCAGCACGTCGTCTTCCTGTGCGCCATGCCCGAGTGAAAGCGGGCTCGCGTCGTACGCCCATTCGGGCGGCATGGACTCCACCGCCACGTTGTCGCTGCCGCGGTCGAGGTAGTCACGCACGTGATGGATCTCGCCGACGCCAATGTTCTCGTCGAAGCGCATGTCGAAGCGCACGAAGTCCTGGAAGATGACGCCGATCGCGCGACGGACCGACGCGAGGTCATAGTCGCGCAGATCCACGCCGTCCAGCAGGATCCGCCCCTCGGTGGGATCGTACAGGCGGGCCAGCAGCTTGGTGAGCGTCGTCTTCCCCGCCCCGTTCTCGCCCACGAACGCCATGCGCTCGTGCGGACGCAGGGTGAAATTCACGTGCCGCACGGCCCAGCGCTCGCTCCCCGGATAGCGGAAGCCCACGTCGTCGAAGACGAAGCCGTCGCGGATGACCGCGGGCACCGGGCGCGCACCCGGTCGTGACGTGATGGACGGCTGCTTGTCGAAGAAGTCGAACAGGTCCTTGAGATAGAGGCTCGACTCGTAGACGTCGCTCGCCGTGATGAGCACACGCTGGATGATGTCGCGGCTGCGCGAGAACGACGCCGACAGAAAGGTGAGCGTCCCGATGCTGATCACGCCCTGCACTGCGCGGAGCAGGATGATCACGTACGCGGCGTAGTAGCCCAGCATGCCCAGCACGGAGAGCAGCGTGCTGACGATTGCCTTGCGCACGGAGAGCCGCTTGTTCTCCTCGTAGTAGCGGTCGGCCAGCGTGCGATAGCGGTTCGTGAGCCAGCCCGCGAGCCCGAACATCTGCACTTCCTTCGCCGTCTCATCGCTGGCGCCGAGGTAGCGCAGATAGTCGAGGTGGCGCCGCTCTGGCGTCCACCGATAGAGCAGCGAATACTCGAGCGACGCGTAGTGCGTCTCGCCCAGGAACGACGGCAGCACCGCGGCCACGAGCAGCAGCAGCAGCCACGGGCTGTACACGAAGAGCGCGGCGCCGAGGGAGGCGAGCGTCAACGAGTCCTGCGCCATGGACAGGAGCTGCGTGAGCAGGCCGATGCGTCCGGTGGTCTGGCGGCGGGCGCGCTCGAGCTGATCGTAGAAGGTGGGATCCTCGAACTGTTCCAGGTCGAGCGTGGCGGCATGCTCCATGAGCAGCACGCTGGTGCGATTGGAGAAGAGGTCGCCCAGGAGGCTTTCGATGAGCGTGCTGGCGCGCGCGAGCATCTCGCCGACAACGACGATGAGGATCTCCACGGCGACGAGTTCCCAGAGGCGCGTGAGATGCGAGGCGTCGGTGCGGAGCGCGATGACCGCGTCAATGATGAGCTTGCCAATCCAGAACGTGGCGACCGGTACGAACGCCCGGGCAACACGCAGTATCAGCATCAGGACGGAGTAGCCGCGGTGCGTCCCCCAGACCAGGCGAATGAGGGGCGGGACGTAGCGGAGCGCCCTGAAGCGTTCCTTCCAGGTTGGTTTGTGCAGGAGTTCCGGGTGACGACGGGGCATGCTGTTAATGGTAGCTGGTGGCTGGTGGCTGGTTGCTGGATTAACGGCGGTCGTTGGTTTAACGGCGGTGGCTGGTCGCTGGTCGCTGGTCGCTGGTCGCTGGAAGGAAATAGGCAGGCTACCCAGCTATGTGCGCCGGTAGCAAAGTGCTCGGCCTACGTCCTTCCAGCGACCAGCGACCAGCGACCAGCGACCAGCGACCAGCGACCAGCTACTAACATCCATCCCATTCCCCCGTCCACCCTATACCATGCAATGGCACTCTGTCCTCCTGCTCTCGATTGCGCTGGGGTGTTCGGCACGGGCGCCGGGGGCGCCGGCACCGGCGCTGGCACCGCCCGTGGTGCTGCCCTCGGCGCAGGAGGTCGCGCTGCGCACCCAGACCGCCGATCAGCAGGTCCGTCAGGCGATCGACCGGCTGACCTTCGGCGCGCGCCCGGGCGACTACGAGAAGGTGCGCGAGATCGGAGTGGACCGGTGGATCGCCGGCCAGCTCGATCCTGCACGGATCGATGATCGCGCCACGGACGCGTTCATGGCGCACTTCCCGACGCTCGCCAGCGCGCCCGCCGATCTGGTGCGCGAATATCCGCCGCCCCGTCTCGTGAAGGCGCAGGCGAAGCGAGAGGCTGAGAAGCAGCGCGGAGCGCCAGGCACGGCTGGTGATGCAGGCGCGACGAGCGACACGGGAAAGCAGAACACGGGTGCCGCGTTCACGCACGACGATTCCGTCGAGCTGCGGCAGGCGCGGCGCGGAGCGCAACGCGTGATCGCCGACGTGCAGTCGGCCAGGGTGGCGCGCGCCGTCATGAGCGACCGGCAGCTGCAGGAAGTGATGACGGACTTCTGGGAGAACCACTTCAACGTATTCGCGGGCAAGGGGCCCGAGCGCTATTACCTGGCGTCGTTCGACGAGAACGTGATCCGTCCGCGCGCGCTGGGCAAGTTCCGCGACCTGCTCGAAGCCGTCGCGAAGAGTCCAGCGATGCTCTACTATCTGGACAACTGGGAAAGCACAGCCAACCCGGACGAGCCGACGCTGGCCGCGGTGCCGGCTGGTCGGGCATCAGAACGTTCCCGCTTACCGCGGGCGCCGGGACTCCGGCCCGGTCTCCGGCCGGGGCGCCGGTTCCCAGCGGGCGCCGCCGAGGGCGGGCGCGCGAGTCGCGCGGGCGCGGACACCTCCCGCACGAAGGCGAAGGCGGCAGCCAGGCGTCCCAAGGGCCTCAACGAAAACTATGGCCGCGAGCTCATGGAGCTGCACACGGTCGGTGTGGACGGGGGTTACACGCAGGCCGATGTCATTGCGGCGGCCCGTGCCTTCACCGGCTGGAGCATTGACCGTCCCAACCTGGGCGGCGCGTTCATCTTTCGTCCCGCCGTGCACGATGCCGGCGTGAAGATTTTCCTGGGTGATACGCTCAGGGCGGGACGCGGCATCGAAGACGGCGAGCAGGTGCTCGACATCCTGGCGAACAGTCCAGCGACTGCGCGCTTCATCGCGACGAAGCTCGTGCGACGTTTCGTGAGTGATTCGCCACCGCCCGCGCTCGTGGACCGCGCCGCCGCGACGTTCACGCGTACGGGCGGCGACATCCGCGAGACACTGCGCACCATATTCACGTCGAGCGAGTTCTTCTCGCGTGAGGCGTACAAGGCAAAGGTCAAGACGCCGTTCGAGCTCGTGGTGAGCGCGCTGCGTGCGACGGACGCGGCGCCGGATACCACGCCGCGCACGGCGCAGCGCATCGCGCGGTTGGGCGAGCCGATTTTCGGTCACCGCGATCCCAACGGGTGGCCGGAGACGGGCGACGCGTGGATCAACACCGGCTCCATTCTGAATCGCATCAACTTCGGGCTCGAGTTCGCGACGGGGCGGCTGCCGGGCGAGTCGCTCGCGCGGTGGGAGCATGAGTCGGGACTCGACACGCTCTCGCGCGCCGCGCAGGTGGACGCGGTGATCGGCGCGCTGCTCGGCGGCGAGGCGTCGCCCGACACGCGCAAGGTGCTCGTGCAGGGAGTGAATCCGCTGCTCGCGGGGGCGGCGGCGGCACCGGCGGGCGCGGCGGCGGCGCCGGCGATGTCGATCGCGCCAGCGACGAAGGTCGAGGGATTCGCGCAGCTCGTCGGGCTCGCGCTGGGCGCGCCCGAATTTCAGCGACGGTAGCGAGGCAACCATGAACCGACGCGTATTCGTGAAGTCGGGCGCGCTGGCGCTCGTCACCATGGGGCTGAGCCCGACGTTCCTCAGGCGCACGGTGTTCGCGCAGGCGCTGCCGAAGACGTCGAAGGGCAAGGTGCTGATTTGTCTCTTCCAGCGCGGCGCGGCCGACGCGCTCAATGTCGTCGTGCCGCACGGCGAGGATGAGTACTACCGGTTGCGTCCCACAATCGGCATTCCCCGTCCGACGAAGCTCATGGCGGGATCGGCGGGCGTGGCGGGTGGTGCGCCCGGCGCCGTGGACCTGGATGGGTTTTTCGGACTGCACCCCGCACTCGCGCCGTTCCTGGAGTTGTGGAATCGTGGACTGCTGGGACCGGTGCACGCGGTGGGCTCGCCGAGTACGACGCGCTCGCACTTCGACGCGCAGGACTTCATGGAGACCGGCACGCCCGATGTGAAGTCCACCGCGGACGGCTGGCTCAATCGCTATCTCGCGGTGCAGGGCACGTGCGCGGAGTGCGCGCTGAAGTCGTCGCCGTTCCGCGCGGTGTCGCTCTCGCAGCAGACGCCGCGCATTCTCGAAGGGACCACGCCCACGATCGCGATGGCGAGCATTGGAGAGTTCAGCATTCGCGCGACGGGAAGCGATGTCGAGCGGCTCGAGGCGCTCTACCGCACCGGGAGCGCGGACCTCATCCACGGCACTGGCACCGAGACGTTCGACGCGATGAAAATGCTGCGCGCGGCGAACCCGGGGCAGTACGCGCCGGCCAACGGCGCGGAGTATCCGCGCTCGCCGTTCGGGCAGGATCTCCGGCAGATCGCGCAGCTCATCAAGAGCGACGTGGGCCTCGAGATCGCGTTCGCCGACGTGGGCGGGTGGGATACGCACGTGAATCAGGGGAACGTGACAGGGCAGCTCGCCGGACGGCTCGCGGACTTCGGCACGTCCATCAGCGCGCTGGTGACCGATCTGGGTGACCGGATGGACGACGTCGTGATTCTCACGATGTCCGAGTTCGGGCGCATGGCGAAGCAGAATGGCAATGGTGGCACGGATCACGGGCACGCCGGCGCGATGTTCGTGATTGGCGGGAGCGTGCGAGGGCACAGGGTGCACGGCCGCTGGCCAGGACTCGGGCCGGACCAGCTCTACCAGGGGCGCGACCTCGCGCTTACAACCGACTTCCGTTCGGTGTTCTCGGAGATCGTGTGCAAGCACCTCGGCGCGGTGGAGGTCGGCAAGCTGTTTCCGGGATTCGAGGGGAAGCGGGAAGAGTGGGTCGGGGTGCTGGCCTAGGGGCAGCCCATGGGGCAGCCCATGGGCAGCCCCCATGTCCCGCTATGTCCGGGGTCAGAGTGATCCGTTGAGGGTCAGACCCTCCTCCTTCCGGATTCGACGCTCATTGCGTTTCGGGCAGTGCCGTCGCGCCAGGTAACGGCGGGCAAACGGCGAGGTAACAACCTCGCCTCACGATGCCACCGCGAAACGCACCAGTTCGTTCGTCGAAGTCTGGCGCTGGCACGGGCGCAACAATATTTTCGCCCGGCGATCGAAACAGGCGGACAACGACACCCTCCATTCCAGGAGAGACCCACCGTGGCACTCACCATCACAGGTCTCTCCAAGACCTATCCCAACGGCGTCCAGGCGCTCAGGAACGTTTCGCTCACCGTTGGCAACACCATGTTCGGCCTGCTGGGCCCGAACGGAGCCGGCAAGAGCTCACTCATGCGCACGGTCGCCACGCTCCAGGATCCCGACTCCGGCTCGGTGACGCTGGATGGGATCGACGTGCTCACGCAGAAGGACGAGGTGCGCAAGGTCCTCGGCTACCTGCCGCAGGAGTTCGGCGTGTACCCGAAGATGTCCGCCCTCGACATGCTGAACCATCTCGCCATCCTGAAGGGCGTGACGGTTGCAGGCGAACGCAAGGCCATGGTCGAGGCATTGCTGCAGCAGACCAACCTCTGGGATGTTCGCAAGAAGGCCCTCTCCACCTACTCCGGCGGCATGAAGCAGCGCTTCGGTATCGCGCAGGCGCTGCTCGCGAATCCCCGACTGATCATTGTCGACGAGCCCACCGCCGGCCTCGACCCTGCCGAGCGGAACCGCTTCCTCAATCTGCTGGCGTCCATTGGACGCGATGTCACGGTCATCCTCTCCACGCACATCGTGGACGACGTGCGTGAGTTGTGTCCACGCATGGCCATCATCAGTGCCGGTGCAGTGCTGCTCGAAGGCGCACCCAACGAGTCCCTGGCGTCGCTCGAGGGACAGATGTGGTCGCGCGTACTGTCCAGCGATGAGGAACTGCACGAGATCGAGGCCGAGCTCAAGGTCGTGAGCAGCCATCTGGTTGGCGGACAGCACGAGGTCCGCGTATTCGCTCCGGCCTCGCCCGCCGCCGGTTTTCACGCCGTTCCCTGCGTACTGGAGGACGTCTACTTCCTCAGCGTCTCCCGCCACACCGCCAACTGAACCCCTGCCACGAGGCACGCACGATGGCCATGTTCCGGGAGTTCTTCGCGTTCGAGCTGCGGTTCCGCGCGAAGAGCCTCTCCACGTACATGTACTTCCTGATCTGGCTCGTATTCTCCTTTCTCTGCGTCGCCTCGGAGAGTTTCGGGCCGATCGGGAACTCCAACGGCAAGGTCCTGCTCAACGGACCGTATGCCGCCACGTACAACGATGTGGGCGCCTCCCTGTTCGGCGTGATCATCATCGCTGCCATTTTCGGCACGTCTGCGCTGCGCGATTTCCAGCGCGAGACCTATCAGATGCTGTTCACGAAGCCGATCTCGAAAATCGCCTATCTCGGCGGGCGATGGGCCGGCTCATTCGTCACCACCGTGTTCGTTTTCTCCGGCATGATGCTCGGCACCTATCTCGGGACGTTCGCGCCGTGGGCCGATCGCGCGCGAATCGGCCCCAACCACGTGTGGTGGTACGTCCAACCCTTTCTGTCGATCAACGTCATACAGATCTTCTTCCTCGGTTCATTGTTCTTCGCCGTCGCCGCGCTGAGCCGCAAGATTTTCGTGGTCTACCTGCAGGGCGTCGCGCTGTTCATGGTGTATCTCATCGGCCTCACCGTCTATTTCGCGACGCGGTCGCTCGAGCACTTCTGGTCCGGCATTCTGGATCCCGTCGGATTGATCCTTGTCGACAATGTGAGCCGCTACTGGACGGTCGTCGACAAGAATACGCTGCTCATGCCGTGGGATTTCAGCGGCAACTCGCCCGGAGTCTTCCTCTACAACCGCATGCTGTGGAGTGTCATCGGGGTCGTCTCGCTGGCTGCGACGTGGGTGCTCTTTCCCATGTCGGTCGAGGCGCTCACCGAGCGTGCCCAGGGAAGGCGGGCTGCCAGGGCCCGGCTGCAGGACTCCCAGGAGGGCCGGCCCGGCCGCTCGTTCGCCGCCGCAACGCTGCCGCGCGTCAGACAACTCTTCGGGGCGGCCACGACCGTCCGCCAGTACCTGTCGCTCACGCGGCTCCGCATCCGCACCATTCTCCGCTCGATCCCGTTCTGGGGCATCGTCGGACTGATGATCGTGTTCGCGGTGAACAACGGCCAGTTCGCCGGTCGCACCGGCGATCAGAATGTCTGGCCGGTCACCTATCTCATGCTCCAGGCAGTCGAAGGCGGCGCGACGCTGTTCTTCTACATCGTTGCCACGCTCTACGCGGGCGAGCTTGTCTGGCGGGAGCGTGAGACCCGCTTCGATGGCATCCACGACGCGCTGCCGGTGAGCGAGACTACCGACTGGCTCTCCAAGCTCACCGCCATTGCGTTCGTCGAAATCGTGCTGCTCACCGTCACGATGCTCGTCGGCATCGTCATGCAGACGATCGCGGGCTACTACCATTACGAACTGCTCCAGTACGTCAAGGAGTTGTACCTCATCACATTTGCTCAGGTGATGGGCCTAGCGCTGCTGGCGCTGTTCGTGCACACGCTGGTTCCCAACAAATTCGTCGGGCATGGCATCGTGATCGGCCTCGTCGTCCTGACGCCGATTCTGTTCAACTTCGGTTGGGAGAACACGCTGTATCTCGTGGGGTGGGTGCAGCCGTACACCTACTCGGACATGAACGGGTACGGCCACTATGTGTCAGCGACGTTCTGGTCCATCACGTACTGGGGGGCGATCTTCGCGCTCCTGGGGGTGGTCTCGATTGCGTGGGCGCGGCGAGGCACGGAAGATTCCCTTGGCGCCCGCGTCCGGCTGGCGCGACGCGCAGCACCTCGCCTCGCGCCGGCGGCGCTGGTGTTCCTGCTGATCGCTGCTGGCGCCGGCGGATGGTACTTCTACAACGCGCACGTCCTCAACGAATACCTCAGCGCGAAGGACCGCCGCCGAATTCAGGCCGGCTACGAGACCAGCTTCAAGCAGTACGAGCTGCTGCCGCAGCCAAAGATCACTGCTGTTGATGCAACCATCAACATCTACCCCGAACGCCGATCCTTCGACGGCACCGGACGCTTCACCCTGCAGAACAAGTCCAGCCAGCCGATCTCGCAGGTGCACATCACGGATGAGCAGCAGGCCGTGTCGCATGTCCGGTTCGACCGGCCGTTCCACCTGGTGAGCCGGGCGCCGCGTGATCTCTACTCCATCTACGAGCTCGAACGCCCGCTGGCGCCCGGTGAGGTGCTCACGCTGACATTCTCGGTATCGCACACCACGCGCGGCTTCCTGGACGGCCACGAGCCCGCCGAATTTGCCTACAACGGTACCTTTTTCGACAATGGGTACTTCCCGCAGATCGGCTACGACGCGGGATACGAGCTGGACGATCCGCGCCGCCGTCGCGAAGAACACCTCGGTCCGCTCGAGGAGATGGCGCCGCGGGGCGACGTGGTGCATTCCCGGATGAATTTGTTCACGCCCAACGCGGACTGGATCACGTATCACACGGTGGTGAGCACGTCGGGCGACCAGATGGCGATTGCGCCCGGATATCTGCAGCGAGCCTGGCAACAGGGCGGACGCCGGTACTATGAATACAGCATGGGGTCCACGCACATCCTGGATTTCTTCTCCTACATCTCGGGCCGGTACGCCACGCGCAAGGAGGTCTATTCGGGCCCCAACGGGCCGGTGAATCTCGAGGTGTACTATGATCCGGCGCACGCATACGACGTGAATGACATGCTGGCGAGCGCGCGCGCGGGGCTCGACTATGACCAGGCGCACTTCGGTCCGTACCAGTTCACGCAGTTCCGCATCATCGAGTATCCGCGGTACCGCACGTTCGCGCAGTCCTTTCCCAACACGGTGCCGTTCTCCGAGGGCATCGGTTTCATTGGCCGCATGGTGAAGCCCACCGACGTGGATCTCACCTACTTCGTCACGGCACACGAGCTCGGACACCAATGGTGGGGACACCAGCTCATTGGCGGGTCGGTCGAAGGCTCGAACATGATGTCGGAGACGCTGGCGCAGTATTCGGCGTACATGGTGATGCAGCAGAGGTACGGAAGGGATTACATGCACAAGGTGCTGCGCCACTTTCTTGACCGGTATCTGCGTGGCCGCGCCGGTGAAGTGCGCCACGAACCGCCGCTGTCACGGGTGCAGCGCGAGACGTACGTCTGGTATGAAAAGGGTGGCCAGATCATGTACACCCTGGCCGACTACATCGGAGAGGACAAGGTGAACCTGGCACTGCACAACTTCCTGATGCAGTACCGGTATGCCAACGCAGGGAATCAGGTGGATGCGGCCGACAGCGCACGCGGCGCAACGGCGGTCGACCAGCCATACCCCGATACCCGCATGCTCGTGGAGGCACTCCGGGCGCAGACACCGCCCGAGTTCCAGTACCTCATTGACGATGGCTTCGACCGCATCGTGCTGTACGACAACAAGGCCATCACCGCGACCTCGCGGCGGATGCCGGACGGGAAGTACGAGGTCACCCTGGACGTGCAGGCGCGCAAGGTACAGGCGGACAGCACCGGCGTGGAATCACCGATGCCGTTGGCCGACTATATCGACATCGGCGTGTTCAAGGGCGGGAAGGACGAGGAAAAACCCTTGTACATGAAGAAGGAGAGGCTCACGCAGGAACGTCAGCGCTTCCGGATCATCGTCACCGAACAGCCCACGCGCGCGGGCATTGATCCGTACAACAAGCTCATTGACCGGAACCCGGACGACAACATGATCGACATCACGGGTTCGTAGCCGCGCGACGCGCACGCGCGCGAAACGCGGCGTCGCCGTCACGCCAGACGCGCGCAACCACACTCAGGTGGACGGCGGCGCTGTCTGTCTCGCCCGCCGCGGCGAAGCTGCGCGCCAGCAGCTCGTGCACCTCCGTGCGCGTGAGATAGAAGTTGGACGCATCCATGGGACCGCGCAGCGCACCCTGCATGATGCGGATGGCATCACGCGGAAGGCCAACGGCCAGCGAGGCGCGGGCGAATTCGGCGTTGGCGCGCGTGTAGCCTTCACTCGGTGACCAGATGGCGCGGCGCAGCTCCACCAGCTCACGGCGGGGATCGCCGCGCGCCTTCCAGAGCATGGCGCGCAGATAGTGCGGTAGTGTCCAGTCGCGTCCGTACGCGCTCAATCGCGCGAGTCCCTCGACCGTATCGGCGAGTGATGCCAGCCGCGCGGTGTCCCCCGCCGCCACCAGCGCAGTGCCGACATGCGTGAGCATCCAACTGCGCTGGCGCGCCAGCGAGCTGGGCGCGAGCGGTTGACCGGGCGGCGTCATGGCCGAGAGCGAATCAAACAGCGCCGCCGACTCCCGATACCGCCCCTGCTCGAACATGACCTGCGCTTCAGCGATGGCTCCGCTCTGATTGGCGGAGTCCGCCTGGCTCAGACGCCGCAGCTCGCGCGCCGTCGAGAACGCGGCATCGAGGCGTCCCTCATTCCGCTGCGCAATCACGAGCCACCACAGCTCCAGCTCCATGGTGCCCCGGCTCCCGTATCGCGAATGTGCGGCCAGCAGCTGCTCCGCAGCCGGAAAATCATCGACATGCATGTCGATGAGCGCGGTGGAGAGCGTCAGATCGGAACTCGCGTCCAGCGCCGTCAACTGTCGTGCGGCGTTCTCCGCATCCTGCGCGCGCCCTTCACGCGAGAGCACTTCACGCATTGCGGACCACGGCGCAGTGGACCGCGGCCATCGCCGGATCCATGCACGTGCCGCGCGCTCCGCCGCCGGCATGGAATCGGCAAGCAGATAGGCATTCACCAGATCATCGAATGCATCGCACGTCTCGCACAGCAGGGATGTCGTGGCGCCGGCGAGCGAGTCCGAATCAATGACGCGGCGCAGGTGCGGTACCGCGCCCAGGAAATCGCCGATCCCTTCCAGTGCGCCGGCAAGCGCGAGCTGGCCTTCCATATCATCGGGATAGCGGGTGGCGAGTGACTCGGCGAGCGCCATCCGATTCGGATCGCCGGTTGTCGTGGACCAGGCCAGCGCAATCATCAGACGCTCACGTTCGCTGACGCGAGGGCCAAGGCGCATGGCGCCCGCCAGCATGGCCCGCTCTTCACCGGCCAGTTCCAGAATGGCGTCACAGCGCGACACGTAATACGCGGCCATGGCAAACGTGCTATCGTCCTGCAGGGCGTCCAGGAACAGCGTGTGCGCCGTGCGCACATCGCCCTGGTCGTAGAGTGCGCGAAGGCCAGCGTCGAACAGTCGCCGTGCCGTGGGCGATGCCGTAGTGACTGTCCCGTGCGGCGCGCGCGACGGCTGCGTCGCGGCTGCGTCATCAGTAGTCATGTCGTGACCCGGCGACGCGGCAGACGCCGCGGCGGCGTCGCCCTGTCGAGCGGATCGCACGGCATAGGCGCCCGCGAGCAGCACGGGAATCGTCACGGCGGCAAGCAGCCAGCGGAGGCGAGCCGGGATGGTCGCAGGGCGTGGCTCCGACACCTGGATGGTCGGAGACGCCGGCATCGGCGGGTCTTGCGCCGCGGCGATCGGTGGTGCGATGCGTTCATGCTCCGTGATGCTGCCCGGTACGCTGCCCACGGTGTGACGCGCACGAATCGCGGCCACCAGCGCGCTGGTCTCCGCCGACGGCTCGGCATCGAATTCCTTGCGCATGTGCTCCGCGAATGTTTCGTATGCGCGGAGCGCTCCCGTGCGATCGCCGATCCGGTCCAGCAAGGCCATCAGCCGGCGCTGCGATGGTTCATCATCAGCCGCTCGCGCGGCGGCCCAGCGACTCCACTCGGCCGCCTCCGCTATCGCGCCAGCCGCCTCGCGCGATGCCGAGAGCGACCACGCCGCATCGATGGCGCGCCGATGCAGTGCCGCCCGCTCCCGCGCGAGCCACTCATCGAATTCACTCGACGCATCCGCAATGAAGAAGCCATCCAGCAAATCGCCACGATAGAGGGCGAGGGCGGTCGCAACGTCACCGTGCGACAACGCCTCCCTGAACGCCTGGACATCGCACCACACGCTCTCGGGAGTGAGGCCGATGGCATCGCCGTGTCCCTCCACGACGTGCGCGCCGAGAGTGCGGCGCAGAAAATGAACAGCCTGGCGGAGCGCGCGGCGTGCGCGTTCCTGATCCAGTTCAGGCCAGAACAGGGCGAGCAGCGCGTCGCGCCGGTGGCAACCGGCCGGCGTCGCAAGCGCGAGGTACGCGAGAAGCGCGAGGCGCTTGGGCTGCGCGAGCACCGAGCGCAACTCCCGTTCCCCCGCGTCGCGGAGGTCTGCACCTCCGAGCGCACGGAAGCGGATGGTGGAGCTGTCCATGGGGGCCGGTTTCCTTGGACTGGTCGCCGGGCACACGCCCGGGCTTGAGCGACACGTCGCCATATACTATGCGAACCGGTCGCAGCTCTGTGCAATGGTGGCGTTGGCCGTCGCGCGAGAAACCAGGCGAAAAGTGCACGAACGGCCAGGGGCGTGCTGGGCGGAAGCATCCCGAGGAGCTGTTATCCCGACGTTACGGGACAGTTACGGACGCACAGGGGCAGCCCATGGGGCAGCCCCTGTGCCCCTGGCCCTCACCGAAACATCGTCGGACTCAGCTCCAGCGACACTTCGGCCACGGAGTCCACGGGGAGTCCCGCACGACGCGCGTGCTCACGCACGGCCTCGGGGCTGGGCGCATCGTATTCGCAGTAGATCTTGCCTTCCGCCTCCGAGACGTAACTGCGAATCCAGACGACGCCGGGTATTTCGCTGATCGCCGCGATGGATCGCCGGCTTGCCACGTCCAGCTCTTCCCGCGTCAACTGGCCGACCGTGCGTTCAATGATGTAGCGTGGCACTTTACCCCCCCCTGAGTGATTTCGTGTGAGCTACAGACCCGCGCTGCGCCGCAGCCGGTCACAGGCTTCGCCGAGCGCCGCGTCGCCGCATTCTTCAGCGAGACCTGCCGCGGTTCCCAGCAGGGACCGTCCGGTATCCGGACTGCCTCGCACCGCCGCGACGCGCGCCAGTTCGTAGCGCATCCATCCTTCGCCGCGCCGATCGCGCAGGCGCAGGCGGATGGCGAGTGATTCCTCGAAGCGCGCTGCCGCATGATCAACCTCGCCAGCGTCCATCTCGAGCGCTCCGAGCGTGCCCAGCGAGTGCCCGAGCAGGACATCGAGTGCTTCACGACGATTGTGCTCCAATGCATCCTCGAGCACGCGATGCGCATCGTCACGCCGTCCGATTGCGCGCAGCGTCACGCCAATGCTGTTGAGCGCAAGCCCGATCCCTTCCGCATTCCCGGCCTGCCGGAAACACGCGAGCGAGGCTTCATACTGATCGAGTGCCGCCGCGTGACGTCCGCTCTCCCATTCGAGAATGCCGACGACGTTCCGCAGACGGCCCTCGGCTGCGCCATCGCCAAGCGTGGCCGCCAGCGACACCGCCTCCACATAGTATGAGAGCGCGAATGACGGCTCCGACACATGCCGTCGCGTCACGCGGGCGAGGCCTTCCACCGCGACGAGCTCGCCGGCCCGATCGCGCACCTCGCGGCGCAGCGCGCGCGCCCTGGACCAGCACGCCAGCGCATCGGCGTCGTGGTGCGCCACTTCGTCCATGCGCGCCACTTCAGTCCAGAGTAGCGCTTCCGCCT
>DATNDS010000049.1:0-3457 GCA_035553215.1 Gemmatimonadaceae bacterium | reverse complement strand
CCGAGCTGGATGTTGACCATCGGGACCAGTCCGCCAAGGGGCGTGAACGAATCCAGCATGGCGTTCACCGCACCGCAGCTCGCGTCCGTGGTCACGACGGCATAGAGAGCGGAGTTCGCGATGCCGAAGCGAACCTCCTTCCCTTCCATGTTTCCACCCGGGTTGATGTCTGATGCGGTGACATCCACCCCATGCGACGCGTGGACCGGGTTGCCGCGTGCCTCGGCTGCCCAGGTGATGACGACGCCCCCGAGGAAGAGCGCGTACATGGCTGTCCACAGCGCCCAACCATGGCGTGCACTCTTCACCATGCGGCCAAAGGTGCAGGTCAGCGCCGCGGGAATCGCGAAAATCGCCAGCATCGCGCAGAAGTCGGTCAGCGGCGTGGGATTCTCGAACGGATGCGCGGCGTTGGCGTTGAAGAACCCGCCTCCGTTCGTGCCGAGCTGCTTGATGGCTTCCTGGCTCGCCACCGGTCCCATCGGCAGCGTCTGCCGCATTCCTTCCACCGTGGTGACCGTGACGTTGTGCGAGAGATTCTGGATCACGCCCTGTTGCACGAACAGGAGCGCGAGAAGCACCGAGAGCGGCAGAAAGAGATAGAGCGTGCCGCGAACGAGATCTGTCCAGAAGTTGCCGAGTCGTCCGCCCGACCGGCGCGCGATGCCGCGCACGAGCGCCATCGCGACGCACATGCCCGAAGCCGCCGAGGCGAAGTTGTGAAACGCGAGCTGCGTCATCTGCGACAGATACGACATGGTGGACTCGCCCGCGTACGACTGCCAGTCGGTATTGGTCGTGAACGATGCGGCGGTCTCGAACGCCTGGCGCTCGGCAACGCCGCCGAGGTGCTGGGGATTCAGCGGCAGTACACCCTGTAGTCGCAGCACCAGGTAAGTGAGCAGCATGGACGCCGCGCTGAACAGCAGCAGCGAGGCCGCGTATCGTGTCCAGTGCTGATCGTCCGCCGGATCCACGCCCCCGAGCCGATAGAGCCAGCGCTCGAGCGGACGCAGCCACATGCAGGATCCGTCGTACACGTGAAGCACGTAGATCCCGAGCGGCTTCGTGATGGCCAGCACGGCCGCGGAGAACAGCAGAATCTGCACCCAGCCAGCAGCGGTCATGTCAGAAGCGCTCAGGCCACAACAGGCTGTACACGAGATAGGCGAGCACGCCCACCGCAATCAGGGCGACAGCGAGGGAGCCGAGCATCACGACAGCTCGGACATGTCTCGCGCAGGGCGGCCCAGACGGGCGCAGCCGCGCACATAAGCCAGCATGAGCGCGAAGAACACGATCGTGCCAGCGACGTAGAGAACATCCCCCATCGACGCGCTCCCGGGAGTGGTGAGCGCGAACGATACCGCCTCACGCATGAAGACCGCGTGAAAGAATGCCCTGTGCGGCATGAAAAACTCGTGAAATTCCGAGGGCACGCCGGCGCCTGGCCCCGGCGGCGCGCGACACTCAGACTGGTTCTTCGATCACCGGCGCATCGGCGGCGGGCAGCTCGAACACGAACACACTTCCTCCGCCGGCGCGTGGTTCATGGCGCACCGTTCCCCCCTGCGCCTCGGCGAGGCGGCGCGCGATCGCGAGACCCAGTCCTGCGCCACCCACATCGGCACGCGTGCCAGGAGGGCGATAGAAGGGTTCGAAGACCCGCTCGCGCTCCTCCAGGGGAATGCCCGGACCACGGTCCGCCACGGTGAAGACCAGCGCTGCACCACGCCGCGCCACGAAGAGCTCCACCGGCGCCGGGGGCGGCGCGTGTCGCAGCGCGTTGTCCACCAGATTGGCGAGCACGCGGAGCGACTGCACCATGTCGAACATGCCGAAGAGCAGTGCATCGTTCGCGTCGCGTCGCACGTGCACTTCGCGGCTGCCGAGCAGCCCGCGTACATGGTGCAGGACTGCCCCGACCAGCTCGTCGGCGGCGTTCAGCTCGAGGTGCACGGGCATGCCGCCGGCATTGAGACGCGAAAGATCGAGCAGATCGGCCACGATACGATTGAGGAGATCCGCTTCCTCCTCGATGGAGGCGGCGTCCGCATTGCCGTGCCTGGCCAGGCCGTGCGCAAGCGCCTTGATCGTGGTGAGCGGCGTCCGCAGGTCGTGCGACACGCCGGCAATGAGCGCATTCTTGAGCTCATCGGCCTGGCGCAGCGACTCGGCACGATCTGCCGCAGCCACCAGGCGCACGCGCTCGACACCGAGCGCCGCATAGTAGGCCAGCACATCGAGAAAGCGCTGCTGCGCGGGATCCAGTACGATGGGTGCCGCGTGCGCGATGCGCAGAACGCCCACGGTGCGACTGCGCACGTGCAGCGGCGCGAGCATGACTCGAACGTCGCCTGACGTTCGCCAGGCCCGCCCGTGCTCCCAGGGTGTGGCGCGGCTCGCCGTCCAGTCCCATCCCACGGCGGTCGTCCGGTCCGCGTACTCCGCGGCCGGCGCGCCCCGGAGCGCCACCCAGGCCGCAAGACTCGCGGCGTCGAGCGGCGCGGCGACCCCGCAGTTCCCGGCACGCGCGGCAGGCGTGTAGACGGGCGGCACGCCCTGCTCGAGATAGATCTCGCAGCAGTCCACCTGCAACGTACCGCGAATGACGTCGGCAATGGCGCCAAGCGCGTCCTCCGCGCGTCCCGCGCTCAACGTCTCGGAGCCAAGCACCGCGAGGCGCTCGACCTCCACGGCACGCAACCGTGCCTCCTCCGCGCGTTCCCGGGCCCGGTCGAGGAGCTGGGTGGCGACGACACTCGTCACGAGAAAGGCCGCCAGCACGATCCAGTCAAACGGGTTCTCAATGACGAGCGTGTTGTACGGTGGGAGGAAGAAATAGTTGAAGAGGACAAACGCGAGCACCGCGAGCGTGAATCCGAGCACCCGGCCACCTGTGGCGCTCCCCACGAGTACCACGAGCAGGAACGACAACGCGATGTGCGCGGGATTGAGATGCACGCGGATCGCGAGCATGCCCGCCGTTACCGCGGCGAGCGCCGCGAGTGCCGCGATCCACGTGAGCGCGTGCCGCTGCACCGCGCTGAGCCGCAGGCTAGGCGTCATTCGCCGGGTCGGACTCGAAGCGATAGCCCACGCCCGGCTCGGTGACGATGTGACGGGGCGCGTACGAATCACGCTCGATCTTGCGACGCAGATGCGCGATGTACACACGGAGATAGCCCTGCGGATCGCCGTACGCATCCCCCCAGACGGCGCGAAAGAGCTGCTGGTGTGTCATCGTGCGCCCTGCGTTCGTGACCAGCACCTGCAGGAGCGCCCATTCGGTGGGAGCGAAATGCACCGTCCTCCCGTCGCGCGTGACCGATCGGCGCGCCATGTCGATGCGCACATCATCGAACGCCAGTGGCTCGTCGCCACCCGGCACCGGCGTCATGCGCGCGCGACGAAGCTGTGCGCGAATGCGGGCGCGAAACTCATCCGGGCCGAACGG
>DATNDS010000048.1:0-2004 GCA_035553215.1 Gemmatimonadaceae bacterium | reverse complement strand
GACGCACACCGGCGAAGTTGGTCGTGCCGCTGTTGATGTTGACGAGGCGAATGAGCAGCGCCAGCGCGTCCGCGTTGTGCGCGTCCACGGATCGGACGACGGCCTGTTCGGTGGGTGACAGGGAGCCTGTGGTCGCTGTCTGGGCGAGACTGGTGGCGGGCGCAATGGCGAATGCGGACGCGAGCAGCGCCGTGCGAAGAGGGGGGATGGCCATTGGGGAAATGTACGCGGGCCGGGAAGGAGGCGGGGCGGGGCGAGGCCCCGCCCCGCCTCCTTCCCGTGGGAATCGGCAATCGGGAATGGGGAATCGATAAGGCAATCCGCCCCCCGCCGCCTCACCCCGATTTCATCAAGAGCAGGAAATCGGTCTCCCCATTCCCCATTCCCACGATTCCCCATTCCCGATTGCCGATTCCCAAGGGAAGGGCGGCGGGGAGTGGCTTACTCCTCCCGCAGCGCCTCCAGCGGAGACACGCGCGCCGCGCGCGTGGCGGGAAGCCAGGCCGCCAGCGCGGCGCTCGCGCCCAGCACGACGACGGCGAGCAGCACCGATGGAGCGTCGAAGAGGCCGATGCCGAACAACTGGCTGCGCAGGAGACGAGTGGCCAGCAGCGCCGCCGGTACTCCCACGAGTGCGCCGACCGCGACGAGCAGCAGCGCTTCCCGCAGTACCATGCGCGTCACATCGCCGGTGCTCGCCCCGAGCGCGATGCGCAGTCCGAATTCACTCGTGCGACGCACCGTGGCGTAGGCCATCACGCCGTACAAGCCAAGCGCCGCGAGCACGAGGGCCAGCAAACCAAAGAACGTCACCACCTGCGCCACCATCCGGTCCTGACTGATGGAATCACGAATGAGGTTGGCGAGCGGATCCACGTTCAGCACCGCGAGCGAGGCATCCGCGTCCTGCAGGGTGCGCCGCACCGGCACGGCGAGGCGAGCAGGATCGCCGGTGGCGCGAACCTCCAGGTAGAACGAGCCCGGCAGCTCCGACATCTGCACGGTCGGAAAGTACACGCGGCGACTCGGCGGGCTGCGCACACTCTGCTCCTCGACGTCCGCCACGACACCGACGATTTCCCACGACGCGCTGTCGGCCTGGATGTGATGGCCAATGGCGTTTCCCGAGGGAAAGTAGAAGTGCGCCATGGTTTCGTTCACGACGACGACCTTGGCTCCGGTCTCGTTATCGCGCGCTTCGATGTCGCGGCCCCGCAGCAGGTGCGCACCAATGGTCCGGAAGTATCCCGGCCCCACGTCGTCATAGGTCACCAGCGTATCCGAGTCCGCGTGCGCGACAAAGCCCTCGACCTGCAGTGTGGTGCCCGATTCGGTGCCGCTGAAGATTCCGTTCTCCGAGAGTGATACCGCGGCCACGCCGGGCACGCGCGAGAGTCGTGTGGTGAGATCGCGCATGAGGGCCGCGAGGCGCGCGCCGGTGTACCCGCCCCGCTCCGCATCCACACGCGCGATCAGCAGGTGGTCGCGCGACAGACCGACATCGGCATGTTCGAGACGCTGCGTACTGCGCACGAGCATGCCGGTGCCGACGAGCAGGAGGACGGATAGCGCCACCTGTGCCACGACCAGCAGCTTGCCGAGCGCGATGCGTCCGGGCCGGCCCGCCGAACCGGCGACGCCACGTCCCTGCATGCGCAGCGCGGCGCCCAGCTCCACCCGCGTCGCGCGCAGGGCAGGCGCCACGCCAAAGAGCAGCGCGGTCACCAGCGACAGCGCGGCGGTGAATGCCAGAATGCGTCCGTCGAGATGCACGTCCAGCGGAATGGCCGTGGACCCGCCGCCGGCCAGACGGAGCAGCGCGAGGCTCCCCCACCAGGCCACGAGCAATCCCAGTGCGCCGCCCACCGCCGCGATCAGCATGCTCTCGGTAATGAGCTGCTGCACCAGTCGCATGCGTCCTGCGCCCAGCGCCATGCGTACGCTCATCTCGCGTCCCCGCGCCGTCGCGCGCGCGAGCATCAGGTTCGCCACGTTGGCGCACAC
>DATNDS010000047.1:0-7941 GCA_035553215.1 Gemmatimonadaceae bacterium | reverse complement strand
GTGCGACTCAGCACGAGCAGGTCCTCGGCGTGCGTGCGCGCACCGCGCTGGCCGAGCCACCAGGCACCCAGGAGCGCCGCGACGAGGATGATCGTGAGTGCCGTCACGGCCCGCCGGAGCCCCCGCGTGCGCTCGTCCACTGCCGCGGCGATGCGCTCGGTCGTCCCGGACCGGGCAGGGGGGGCAGGGGGCTGCCCCGAGGACTGCCCCACGGGCTGCCCCAACGGCTGCCCCTGAAGGGGAGTGAACTCCAGCCGCGGGCCCAGCTCGCCCAGGGAAATCACATCGCCGGATTTCAGCGCCGTGGGGCCGGAAATGCGCGAGCCGTTGACGAACGTCCCGTTCCGGCTTGCCGTGTCATGCAGCACGTATTCGTCATTCACCACGCGGATTTCGGCGTGCCGGGCGGATACATCGAGATCCCGCTGCGCATCGAAGCGCAGATCACACAGCGGATGACGACCGATGGCGATGACGGACTTGGTGAATTGCTCGCTGGCGCCGGCGCGCGAGCCGCTCAGAATCCGGAACCCGGCGCTCACTCAGGGCGACAGCCGGCCGGAGACGGAATCCGTACGCATTCCCGGCGCCGGCGCGGAGGGCCGTGCGAAGCGGATCACCACGAGCGCGATCACGAGCAGTGCGATGATCAACAGTGCACCAATCCACAGTCGCCCACCGGGCCGCTCCTCGGGCAGCAGTGGCGTCGCGTCGCGCTCGTGATTGCGCGGCATGGCCGACGGTATCTCGGGCACAGCGGATTCCAGGCGCGGTTGCGGCGCGGACGGCGTGTCCAGCATGCCCGCGAGCGGGAATACCGCGTGTCCGATGTGATCATCCGGCCCGGCGTCGCTCAGCCCCTCCCCATCGAAGCGGGCAATGATCACCGTAATGTTGTCGGGACCACCATTTTCGTTGGCGCGCTCGATCAGCTCCCGGCACGCGCTCGCGAGATCGGGCTCCTGGCGCACCACCTCCGCGATCTCGTCCTTCTTCACCAGCCCCGAGAGTCCGTCGGTGCACAGCACGAGCGTGTCGCCACGCCGCAGCGTCTGAAACGTCAGATCGATCCGGACGGATGGTTCCGGACCCAGCGCCTGCAGAATGATGTTGCGACGCTCGCTGCGCTCCGCCTCATCCTGCGTGAGCTCGCCCGCTTCCACGAGCCGCTGCATCAGTGACTGGTCCTTTGTGATCTGCCGCGCTTCACCATTCCGTATCAGATAGGCGCGGCTGTCGCCGACCTGCGCGAGGAACAGCGTGTCGCCGAGCAGCCCGGCAATCGTCGCGGTGGTGCCCAGGCCGCGATTCTCGGGGTGCTCCTGCGCGTAGGCGTAGATGCGCTGGTTCGCCGTTTCCGCCGCGCCCTTGATGGCCATCGCGAAAGCCTCGGGCCCTTCGTCGGTGGAATTCGACCAGTGCGTGCGGAGATATTCGTGCACGGTCTGAACGGCGAGATCGCTCGCGATTTCCCCAGCTGCGGCGCCACCCAGCCCGTCGGCCACCATGAAGAGCGATCCGCGCGGGCCGCCCACGTGCGTCTGCACCTCGGGCTGCAGCGTGTCGTTGTCCTCCGTGAGATCCACCACGAGAAACGAATCCTCGTTGTGCTCGCGCGTGCGCCCCACGTCGGTGAGGCCGAACACGTGCACGATCACATCGCCGGGGTCGGTGCCGGACATCCGTGCGGGCATGGTCACGGGGTGACGGAAGGGGATAAGGTGGTCACTGGCACTTGCGATCGCCGAAAAGACTCATGATGGCTGAGTGGAACGTACTGCCAGCGGCGCCGCGCAGTGGACGCAGCACGTCGCATCCCTTGCGACGCAACGCGTCGTCGCTCTGCTGCTCGGCCTGCAGGAACAGCGCCTCACCCACGTGATACTCCGCCGTGACGCTGTCGTCGCGCGTCGGGAGCTGGCGGAGTGCCGCATACAGCATGCGGATCGCTCTGGCGGCGTCGGGGTTGTCGCTCACGAGCAGATTGGCGGCGCTGTCCATCTGTGCTCGTGCCGTTGCCGCGTCTGCCGCGCTCACGCTGGCCGCTCCTCCCGTTTCCGCGTGCGACGTCCTGGTGCCGGCGGGTGCACCGCTGCTCGCGGTGTGCGCGACGGCTGCGGACGGACCCGGCGGCACCAGCATTGTCCGCGGTGCCGCCGCGTCGTGACGAGGCGGTGTCGTGGTGCCGGACGCGAGCTGCGCGCTGGTGCCGGCTCCGGCGTGTGCGGGCGCTCCGGCGGAATGGCCCGTATCTGCCGCGGCCGACCTCGTCGTATCAGACGATGACGCCGGCGCCGCGACGTGCGAGAGCGGCTGCGTATCGTTCGCCGCGACCTGTTGCGACCTCGCCTGCGTCGAGTCCGCCGCGCCGCCCGGAGCCGCCCGGTGGCTGCCCAGGAAGAACCATGCGGCCGCCGCGGCGACGAGGAGGCCGCCGCCGGCGCCCAACGGCAGGAGCGCGCGCGACCTGTGCGCGGACGACGTGGATGATGGCGCCGCCGTCGTCGCTGGCGGGGCGCCGCCGGGCGACGCACCAGCCACCGCGCCATCGCGCACCCGCGTCGGCGGCAGGGTGCCACCCAGCGGCTGCGCCACTGCCGCGGTCGCGCTCACGGCCGCTCCGGCGGGCGCGCCCTGCAGGCCGCGCACGGCGTTCGTGAGCGCGGTCGCGAACTGACTCGAACGCTGGTAGCGATCCTCGGCCTTGCGCTGCAGCACCCGGTCGAACGTGTCCTGCACCGGCTGCGGCCAGGTCAACTCGGGACGCATTTCCGCGAGTGTGCGCGGGCGATCCGTGAGTCGCATGATCATCGACTCCTGGATCGTGTCACTCGGGAACGGCAGCTTGCCAGTGAGCATGTGAAACGCCACGAGACCCAGCGTGTATGTGTCGCTCCGCCCGTCCAGCGCGTCGCCCGCGAGCTGCTCGGGCGACATGTACTCGGGCGTGCCCACGACGAGCCCGGTTTTCGTGACCTTCTGACCGTCGCCGCCCTGCGCCTTCGCGATGCCGAAATCCACCACCTTCACGAGGTCGGCGCCGTCGCGCTGGCGCGCGAGCATGATGTTGTCGGGCTTGAGATCACGATGGACGATGCCCATGTCGTGAGCGGCGTCGAGCGCCGCCGCGACCTGGCGCGTGATGTCCGCCGCGCGCGCCGGGGTGAGTGCGCCCTCACGCTCCATGAGGGCGGTGAGCGGCTCGCCGTCCACATACTCCATGGCGAGGTAGATGAGACCATCCGGCGTCTCACCGAAGTCGTAGATCGCCGCGACGTTGTTCTGCGAGATGCGGCTGGCGTTGGCGGCTTCCCGGTTGAACCGCCCAATGGCGTCCGTGTCGCTGGACATCCCGGGGTTCATGACCTTGATGGCGCTCTTGCGCCCCATCTTCACGTGCTCGGCCAGATAGACCTGGCCCATGCCACCCTCGCCAAGCTTGCGGAGGATGTGGTAGCGGTCGGCGACGATGGTGCCGACCAGGCTGCTCCCCGCGGGTGCGCGCAGCGTGCTGCCGTCCCTGGGGCAGAACATCACATCCAGCTCGTACTCCGAGCCGCACTGCGGACACGTCTTCAGTGCACTCACACGCTCTCCACGCGCAGCATGACGTCGCCCGCGAGCACGCGCTGTCCCGGCGCGATGCGCCGTTCGCCGCGCACGGCGATGGCCACCCCGTTCCGGCTGCCCACGTCGCGGATGACGAACCGGCCCGCCTCCTCGCGGATCTCCGCATGTCTGCCGCTCATGGTGAGATCGTACGGGAAGAGCCAGTCCCCGGTGTCACGTCCGATCATGAGAGAGCGGCCGAGTGAGAGATGGTGGACGTCGCGCACGCTGCCATCGGCGCGGAGCTGCGCGAGTGCGGCGACATCGGCACCGGGCGTGGCGGAGCCCAGGCGGCGCGTGCCGTCGGCATCGAGGAGCACCGGCGCGGGAGTGCCGAGCTGGCGGAAGTGCAGAATCTGGCTGCCGAGCAGCACGCAATCGTCATCCGCAAGCGTGAATGGTTCGGTGATGAAGACCCAGGTGCGGTTGCACGAGCCCAGATCGCGCACGTACGTCGCCCCGTCGCGTACCACGATGCGTGCATGAAGCGGCGAAAGAAAGGTATCGTCCGGGAAACGGACATCGCTTTCGCCCCGGCCCAGGCTCATTTCCGCCTTCGTGACCGGATAGGTCTGGCGCACCGCGCCGCTTTCGTCAAGCACCACGACCCGAAGGCCGGTCTCCTGGCGCTCGGCGGAGAAGACGAGGGTCCGGACGCTGGTGAGGGTGGCGTCGACGCGGCGGCCGCACTGTCCGCAGAAGGGAAGCGAGGCATCCACGGCGGCATGGCACCACTGGCACCGGGCCCGTTCCGGCGGGGTGGCCGGCGCGGGTGCGACCTGGGTCGGGGGCACGATGGCGCGCGCCGCCTGGGCACCCGATTGGAAGGTCGACATGGAACTGACGGGAGGGATCACGGAGGAGAATGGAGCGGAAGGCCTGACGGCCGGCAGCACCATGTAGGTGGTGGATGCCAGCGGCTTGCCACAATCGATGCAGAAGCGGGAGCCTTCGTCATTCGCGCCACCGCAGTGGGCGCAATGCAGCACGAGACAACCTCCGGGGGAAGGTACGCACGTAAGACGCGCTAGGGCAGGTGGGAGCAAAAACGGGGGAACGGGGGAAAGGGGCAGCCCCATGGGCTGCCCCTTTCCCCCGTTCCCCGCCGTTCCCCCTCCACCCGCTAGAACGCCACGACGCCCTCCATCATGAACCCGTTGAACCGGCCGCCGTTCCGGATGTCCGTAACCGGGAAATTGTGATACCACTGCGATACGTATTCTCCCTTGAGCATCACATTTCCGGTGACGAACCACCCGCCGCTCAGCTCGGAGCGGTCCACCTTCACGGGCGATGCGATGCCCAGCAGGTCTCCCTTCGCCACGTTGTACCGCCCGCCCACGAACAGCTTCTCATCAGCCAGGAAGCGGTACACCACGTCGCCGTCGTACTGATTCCAGGTGCGGTTGCTCGACTCCGCGGTGGTGCGTCCCGCCGCATGCTCGGCCACGCCGAACAGTTCGAGTCCGCGATACTTCACGAACGGATTCACCATGAACGACGTGAGTTTGCTGCCGAAGCCCGGATTGATCAGGCCCGAGGTGAAATTCCCCGATTCCGTCGCATTCGTGTTTTCCATCACGAAGTAGAACCGCGACCCCGCGCGATCACCGGCGTACAGCGTCTGGTTGGACGAGCGCTGCTGCGAGAACACCGAGCCGGTGAGCCGGACACGCAGATCGGGATTCACCTGCCGGTCGAAGCCGAGTTTGCCGATGAACGCCGGCGACTTGCTGGAGGGCTGGGTCACGAGCCCATGGCTCTCGCCGTTCGTGATGCTGCCCATGACCATGAAGTCGCTGGCGCGGAGGTACACTTCGCCGCCGATCTCCGTCGTGAGCGCATCGAGAATCAGATTCCCGACGAACGGATTGTACAGCGCATTCCCGTTGTCACTGCGCCGGAAGTGTGCGTCGCCGTAGTTCACCTCGAACTGCCCGACGCGAATCGTGACGAACTGCATCAGGTTGTCGAGCAGCTCGGAATGGATGGGCGATTCGTCAACGAGCAGATAGCCGTCCTTCACCCACGTCTCGTTGTGATGCCGCGACGACAGATAGCTGGTGAGTGCGACGCGAATGCCGGGTGCGAGCTGCGCGTTGAGATAGAGATTCGCTGTCGAGTTGTTGAAGCCAGTGCCGATGGGCATCAGTTGATTGACGTTGACGCTGTCCACGAAGTGCGGCGTGGCCGTGTTACGATCCCTGAGCGCCTGGAACTGCTGTGTGAACGCACCGCCGAAATCGAGGTTGAATCCGGTGAACGGCGCTCCGGCGACCTTGGGTGTCTCGAACATGTTGATGCCGCGCTTGTCGGTCGGGCGGAAGTACTGGGTCTTGATCGTGCGCATGGTGCTCGCGCTGCCGGCGGTGGACTTGCCCGTCGAGGCCGCGGCAGGCGTCGAATCATTCGCGGACGCCGGTTGATTGCTGGCCACCTGCTGTGCCGGTACCGCGGCTGCACTCAGCAGCGCGGCGGTGGACACGAGCCAGAAGACTGTATTGGGTTTCATGCTGTCGTTCTCCATGTGATGGCGAGCGGTGCGACCAGCGCCGCCGCGTGAGTTGTCCTGCCGTGTGCTCGCGTCTCAGTCCTTCAACAGCAGATCGAAACCGACCGCCACCAGCTCGTTCACCTTCATCACGCCGAGCATCAGCTTCGGCGGTTTGAGGTCGAACTCTTTCATGTGGATCGGGAGCGTTCCCTTCATGCGCATGCCGCCCACGCTGTCGGCGGCGACCGTCGCGTCGATCGTGACGGGCTTCTCCACGCCGCCCAGCTCCAGGTTTCCCGTGAGGGTCGCCTTCAGTCCGCTGTCGCCCTTGGCCAGCTCGTACGACGTGAGGTGAAACACGATCGCCGCATGGTCCGCGGCCTTGAGCGCCTTGCGCATGTGCTCGTTCATCGTGTTGTTGTGATTGCAGTCCATGCCGGAAATCGGGACCGTGAAATCCACCGTCGTCACGGTCTTGTCGCCCGCGAGCACGCCGTTCACCGCGGCGGCGCTCACCGTGCCGATCTTCGCATCGAAGTCACTGGCGGTGCAGTGCCAGGGGCGCACGGACGACGTGCCGTCAACCCACACTCTGCTCTCCGGCTGCACGGTGAGCGCGGCGCGCGTGGTGCGCGTGGTGGCCCACGCCGCGAGCAGTGGAACGATCACCACGGCGGGTGCGACGTGAAGCGCTGTTCTGGTGAGACTGCCGATTCGTGTACGCATGACGCCATCTCCGATCGAGACAAGTGTTGAATCCAGGTGAGCCGACTGACCGCTGGCTCGTGCCTCCAGAATGCCAGGGCGCAAGGCAGCGGTCAGTCGGGGAATGCGCGCGATGTCGCGTGGCGTTTGTGCGGCTGACATGTCGGGCAATGCCGGACGTCAGCGCGGCGCTGAGGGGGCGCCGACAGACGCCGTGGGCGCACCGAGTGGCGCGGAACTGCTGCGCGATTCGAGCGTGAAGATCGTTGTGCCCACGCCAGGAATCGTGCTCGCAATGCGCATGGGCACGCGCTCGGCGTCATCGCTGAGGTTGATGCTGATGACGCCATCGCCTCGATAGTGGCGCGGATCCTTCACGCGCATTTCGACGAGGATGGTCGGCACCGGCCCCGATACGGTGGCGAGCGTGTCACGGCGCACGACATGTACGGTGACGGGGTTGCGCGCCACGTCGAAGTGACGGTCGAACGTGTACGTCGTGTCCGGCACCAGTGGCAGAGTGCGCACGAAGTAGATGAACGACAGCTCATCGAGCGGTGCATCGCTGGGGCTGGTCCCGCTCTTGCCATCGGTCGTGAGCCAGCGCTTCTCGGCGGGAAAGAGCTCCACGGTTTCGTTATCCTTGCCGAGGGGGCTGCTTTCGTGCTTCTGGAACTGGAGTGCGGTGAGGCGCAGCGGATCGAGCCACGAGGTCTCGTCGCTGGACGCCTTGACCGGTCCGATTTTGGCCTTGAACGTGAAGTGCAGCACGTAGGTTGGCGTGCCGCGAATATCGGTGACGCTGTCCACGCTCATGACGCCGCGCCCGCTCATCCACGCACTCGGGATGCGAACCGTGTAGGTGAGCTGTTCACCCACACTGAACGGAAGGGCATGCGCGCCCGTGAGCGCGAGGGCGGCGAGATGGGCCGACTGGCTTGGCGCACCGGCGGGCGTAGCCAGGCCGAGGACCAGGAGCGCCCCGCAGCAGGCGCTCAGCGACTGATGGGCACTGCGAAAGTTGGCGAACATGCTGCAGCCTCCACGAGGTTCTGCAGCAGAATGCGCCCGGGTGGGGTGGGCGTCAGTCGGGCAAAATGCCCCAATGGTGTAGGGCAAGGCACGGCAGGGGC
>DATNDS010000046.1:0-2918 GCA_035553215.1 Gemmatimonadaceae bacterium | reverse complement strand
CTCCGTGCGACAGGCTGACGCGTCCACGCCCCACTGCTGCGCGGCGGCAGCCACGAGCATGCCACGCGCGGTGGCGCCCGCCTTGCGCAGCGTATCGTACGACGAGCGTACGCTGCTGCTGCCACCAGTCCCCATGCGGCGCGTCCACCCGGCGGGATTTTCCGGCGCGGCGCCCACGCGCACCTGCGTGAAATCGGCGTCCAGCTCCTCGGCCACGAGCATCGGGTACGATGTGTTGACGCCCTGCCCCATCTCCGATTTGTCCACGGTGATGGTGACGACGCCATCCGTGCCGATGTGCACCCAGCCGTTGGGAGCGAAGGCCCCATCACTGCCCGAAAGGGTCGGCGCCTCGCCGCGGGCGACCTCGGTGAAGCGAGACGGGATGTAGAACGCGATGGTCAGGCCGGCGGCGGTGGTGGCACCAGTCTTCAGAAAGTCGCGACGAGAGACACGCGCATGGGCCTTCATATCACTCTCCCGTGCAGGGCCGCGCCGGTGGCGGCACGTTGGGTCCGCTGTGACATGCTCGACCCAGACATGATAACGCGATACCGGCGGAAGCGGATGAGGGGAGGGGGCGACGCGTGCGGCGCGGCTCCTGACGCACCTCAGTGCAGGTGCGCAGCCAGCCAGTCGGCCAACGCGCCGAGCACTTCGGGACGCACGACGCGCGTGCGAAGCAGGCTGTAGCGCGCCGGATTTCCCGTGGAGTCGGCGAGAAAGAGATGATTCGTCGCGGGAAATTTGCGCACGGTGACGTCGCGATTACCACCGGCGCGAAACGCCGCCGCCAGCGTGTCGGCCTGTTCGGGCGTCACCTGCTGGTCCGTCTCCCCCTGGAGAATGAGCACCGGCACACGGACTGTGCGCGCCGTCGGCAGCGGGTCGTACGACAGAAAATAGCGCAGCCAGCCGTTCTCCTGAGCCAGGCTGTCCGTTGCCCGCCGGCTCTCGGCCAACGCCGCCGTGCGCTGCGCCGGCGTGAGAGAAGGCATGTTGTTCACGCCGTTTCGCTGCTGGAACTCGAGGATGCGGCGTCCCGTGTATGCGGGGCCGGCCATGAGCACGATCCCCTTGAGTCGCTGGTCGGTTGCCGCGACCATGGGCGCGATCTCGCCACCCTCGCTGTGTCCCACGAGGGCCAGTCGGTTGCCGTCGATGTCGGGCCGCGCGCGCAAATACGCCAGCGCCGCGCGGATGTCATTGGCGAAATCGGCGGAGGTCGCGCCAGCCGGGCCGGCGCTCGACCCGTTGATGCCGCGATCATCCAGACGCAGTGTGGCGATCCCGCGTCGCGCCAGCGTATCAGCCACCTGCCAGAAGGGGCGATACCCCTCCACCGTGGGAATGCGTTCGTCACGATCCTCGGCGCCCGAGCCCGTAATCGTCACGACGCCAGGAACGCGACCGGTGTGCACCGCGGGCAGCGTCAAGGTGCCGGTGAATGACAGGCCCTCCGGCGTGCGCACGGTGACATCCTGCGCGGTGTACGGCGCTCCCGGGGGTGCACCGTAATCGATCTTTCGCGTGATGAGCGGATGTGCTCCAGCCTCGCGAATCACACGGATATGCTGCGCCGGCACCGCCGCCTCAATCAGCGCGCCATCCGGACCCTCCGTCACTCGCATCTCGGTCTGCCCAATCCGTACGACCGCCGAATCCGCGCCCAGTCGCTCCACGAGCACGGGGACGGTCGTTCCGCCAACCACGGAAAAAATGTGCAGCGTGTTGGCCGATCCACCGATCGCCCGTGCGCGCCGCAACAGTTGCTCGACCATCGCGAACGACGGGTTGATGTAGGGGAGCGCATCCGCCCGCGACGCGATTTTCTCCACGTGTGAGACGTTTCCCGAAATCGTCACCGTCACCGTGTCGCTGCCGAAGGTGAGCGCCGCACTCTGGTAGGGCACCGTGTCGTCTTGCGCCAGCCGATAGTACGCGTTGGTCATCTCGGACACGCGCCCATCCGGCGTCAGCGCGAGACTGTACTGCCAGTGCGCGCCGGCGGTCTTGTCGATCATGTCGACGTCCACACGAGTCGCGGAGCGTTGCACGACCTCGCTCGAGAGCGTGTCCGCGCCGGCGATCATGCGAAAGGTGTACGGCTCGGTGTTCTGCGCAGCCATGCTCGTCGCGCCGCACAGCAGCAGACCCGCGGGGGCGATCAGGATTCCCTTCAACGCTGTTCCTCCCGCTAGATAAAGTATGAGTAGACCGCGGAACCCAGCGATGCCACTCCCACCGACGCAATGAGCAGAATGAACGAGGCCACTGGCGGCAGCAGCGCCGACAGCAGCGTGATCAGGCCTGCCGCGGTGAAGAGGTAGCCGCCCACCCGCTGCGTCCGCGTCCACACCGTATCGCTGGAGAGCGTCCATGGTGTGCGGATGCCGAACCACCAGTTCGAGCGGGCGCGTGGCAGCACGTTGCCAAGAATCAGCGTCAGCACGCCGACGACCGCCGCGCTCGTGCGCAGCGCGCCAGGCAGGGGCCAGCCGAGTGCGCGCCCCAGCGTCGCGACATGCACGACGACGAGCAGCGTCACGGCGAGATTGATGACCAGGTCATAGGTGCCCTGGAATTTCGCGTAGTTGGCGCGCCGCGGATCGATGAGCGGCAGGCCGCGCATCAGGCCCCAGATCGCCAGTCCCATGAGGGGAAGAACGAAGGCGCCGACTGACCAGCTGCTGTAGCCATTGGGCTCTCCGTTCAGGCCCCAGTGCGTGATCACAGTAGCCGGCAGTCGTGCATACACGATGGCGGAGAACAGGAAAGCACCCGCGAGGATGATCGCGGGATACCACTTACGCATGCTTCCTCCCGGGACGGACCCAATCGAGCAACTGCTCGACGATGTCGTTGAACACGGTGGAATTCAGCTCGTAGACGATCTGCTGTCCATGCCGTTCGGACAG
>DATNDS010000045.1:0-5736 GCA_035553215.1 Gemmatimonadaceae bacterium | reverse complement strand
GTCAGATGGCCCTCCGAGCCGTCCAGTGGTCCGAGCATGATCGCGATCCGGCCGTCCTGCCGGTCGTAGGCCACGCCGCGCAGCGGGGCGTTCACGCTCTCGTGCTGCGCACCGAACTCCTTGCTGTCCACCTCCACCGTCACGGTGCGGCCGGTGTTGCGGCGGGTGAACTGATCCAGTGCGGCGCTCCAGTTGCCCTGATTCAATTCGGTGACCATGAATGCCTCCTGGCAGGTGTCACGTGGTACCGCATGATCGCGCACCGCAGCGACCCCGTCCATCAGGCAAAACCTCATCCGCCGTCAGGCAACTGGTGACTGGTGCGCGGCGCGCGCGCATGCATCGTTCGCTCATGCCGAAGGTGACCGCGCCGGCCAGCTCCGCCGCCGGGACTTCCGCCACGCCGGACGCCGCGCCGCTAGTCGGCCTCACGACGGCTGAAGCCGAACGGCGCCTGGAGTCGCTCGGACCCAACGATCCCTTCGCCGTGCGCGGGCCGTCGCGGCTGCACGAGTTCGCCGCGCCGTTCGCCGATCCGCTCGTCATCACGCTGATTCTCGCCAGCGGCATCGCGGCACTCGTGGGCGAGGTCGCGAGCGCGAGCATCATCGTGCTCATGGTGCTCCTGAGCAGCGCGCTGCACATCACGCAGACCGTCCGCTCGAACCGCGCAATCGACCGGCTCCGCGGCAGCGTGGCGCCCACGGCATCGGTCCTGCGCGACGGACGCTGGACGGATCTGCCGCGCCGCGAGGTCGTCTCCGGCGACGTCATCCGGCTCTCCGCCGGCGACCTCGTTCCGGCCGACGCGCGCCTCGTCGACGCGCGCGACCTCCACGTGCAGCAGGCGGCCATGACGGGCGAGGCGCTCCCGGTGGAGAAGACCGCGGCGGGCTCGGGCTGGACTGCGCCCGCCGCCCGACCGGCTCCGGGCGACGAGGCGCACCTCGTGATGCTCGGCACGTCCGTGGTGAGCGGCACCGGTGTGGCGATCGTCACTGCAACCGGCACTGCGACGGCCTACGGCGACATCGCGCGCCGCCTCGTGTCGCGACGGCCGGAAACCGAATTCGAGCGCGGCATGCGCGACTTCAGTGCGCTCATCACGCGCGTGGTCGTGGTGCTCGTCTTCTTCCTGCTGCTCGTGAGCATCCTGATGCACCGGAGCGCGCTCGAGTCGCTGCTCTTCGCCGTGGCGCTGGCCGTGGGACTCGTGCCCGAATTTCTCCCCATGATCACCTCCGTCACGCTCGCCAACGGCGCCGTGCGCATGGCCCGCGAGCAGGTCATCGTCAAGCACCTCCAGGCCATTCAGAACCTGGGCAGCATCGACGTGCTGTGCAGTGACAAGACGGGTACGCTCACGAGCGGACAGATGCAGGTGGTGAGCGTACTCCCCGCGGGCGCGGGCCAGCGCGACGACGTGCTCCGCCTGGCGTATCTCAACAGTCGCTTCGAAACGGGCATCCGGAGTCCGCTCGACGCGGCCATCCTGCAGACCGCGGCGCCCGATCTCACCGACATCACCAAGCTCGACGAGATCCCGTTCGACTTCGAGCGCCGCCTCCTCTCCATCGTCATCGCTCACGCTGATACGCGGATACTGATCGCCAAGGGCGCACCGGAGAGCATCCTGGAACGCTGCACCACGTACGACGACGGCGACGGCGTACGCACGCTCGATGATGCGGCGCGCACGCGCATGCTCGGTGTGTTCCACGATGCCAGCGCGCGCGGCGAACGGCTGCTGGCGGTCGCCTCGCGCGCCGTGCCGGCGCAGCCCGCCTGGACCCGGGCAGACGAGACCGGGCTCACGCTCGCGGGCTTCGTGGGGTTCAGCGATCCACCGCTCGATGGACTCGGCGCCACCCTCGCCGCACTCGCCGCCGACGGCGTGCGCGTGAAGATCCTCTCGGGCGACAACGAGCTGGTTGCCGCGCACGTCTGCGCGCAGGCAGGGCTTGCCGTGGGCGACGTGGCGACCGGTGACGACGTGGATCGCCTGACCGACGCCGCACTCGGCCCGCTTGCCGATCGCACGACGGTGTTCGCGCGCGTGTCACCCGCGCAGAAGAACCGCATTCTGCTCGCGCTCAAGTCGCGCGGTCATGTCGTGGGATACCTGGGCGACGGCGTGAACGATGCGCCCTCCCTGCACGCTGCCGACGTCGGCATTTCCGTGGCGACGGCCGTGGACGTGGCGCGCGACGCCGCCGACGTCGTTTTGCTCGAGCGCAGCCTCGACGTGCTGCACACCGGCATTACCGAAGGGCGCAAGGCATTCGGCAATGTGATGAAGTATCTGCTCATGGGTACCAGCTCCAACTTCGGCAACATGTTCAGCATGGCCGTCGCGTCGCTCGTGCTGCCGTTCCTGCCCATGCTGCCCATGCAGATCCTGCTCAACAACTTCCTGTATGATGTCGCCCAGATCACCATTCCCACGGATCGCGTGGATGCCGTGCTCACGCGCAAGCCGCGCCGCTGGGACATGACACTCGTGCGCCGCTTCATGGTGACCGTGGGCCCCGTGAGCTCGATCTTCGATTTTCTCACCTTCTGGCTGCTGCTCGCGGTGTTCCATGCGTCGGAGTCGTTCTTCCACACAGGCTGGTTCGTGGAATCGCTGGTGACCCAGACGCTCGTGCTGCTGGTGATCCGCACCGCCGGGAATCCCCTGCACAGCCGGCCGAGCGGAGCGCTGGCGGCGTCGATCGCCGTGATCGTGGTGCTCGGCGTGAGCCTTCCCTACGCGCCGTTCGCGCCGCTGCTGGGATTCACTCCCCTGCCGGCCCGGTACTTCCTGATGCTCGTGGCCTTCACCGCGGGCTACCTGCTGCTCGTGCAGGTGGTGAAGGCGCGCGTCATGCGGAGGTGGCTGACGTAGTGCAGCAAGGTGGCGTGCGGCCGTACTGCCTCATGCCGATTTTCTTCCGGCGGTGCGAACGAGCGTGCGCACGGTCGCCTGCTCTCGTGAGCGTGGTTTGGGCTGTACCACGATGCGAATGTCCTGGCCGAGCGCAGTCAGGAAACGATAGAGGCGTTCCAGCGAGTACCCCGCGAGCCGTCCCCGGTAGAGGTTCGATATGTCCGGTTGGGCCACACCGAGGGCGCGGGCAGCCTGAACCTGGGTCAACTGTCGCTCGCGGATGAGTCGCTCGATGGCACGTGCGAGCTCCGCCTTCACGAGCCATTCGTCGGCAGCCCGCAGCTGGAGCGCGGCAAAGATATTGTCATTCGGTCCCACCGTCGTCACGCTGTTCTCCAACGACCTCACTGCGCGAACCCGACGTCGAGTGGTCTCAGGCATGATCGTCCTCCTGCGTCTTCACAGCCGCATGACTGTGCTCGTAATGCTGTCGCGCCCGTTCCAGCCGGTGGTGGATCAGAGCGATGTCCCGCCGCGGCGTTTGGGCGTCGCGTCTCGCCTTTTTCTGGAAGACGTGCAAAACGTACACGGCCGAGGAGAATCGGATGGTATAGACGGCACGATACGTGTTGCCGTCGAAATCGTCGATCAACTCCACAACGCCCGCTCCGCCAAACCCTTTGAGTGGCTTTGCCGCACGCGGCGTTTCGCCGTATTGCGCATCCAACAAATACCGTCCAAAAGCACCCCGCACCTCCTCCGGCAGGCCTCGCAGATTCTTGAGACTGGAACCGATGAAGTGAATCGGTTTTCGGACTGCGACCATTGTGAGTCTATAGTAGATGTATTATAGGCGCAAGTGCTGTGCAACGAGACGACACAATGGTCGGTGACCTGGAAAGGGCCTCATCAATTTCGCGATGGGATGATCGAAGCAACGCGACGCGTTGCCCTGCGCTGAGGGTGCGCCCCCTACATCCCCGCCTCCGGCGCATGTCCCAGCGAGAGCAGCGCCTTGCGCTGCCGCCGCTGCTCGGCCGTCTCGATGTTGGGCAGGAACGCGGTGAGCAGTCCCATCGCCGGCAGGAATGAACACACCTTGTATACGAACTCGATGCCCGTCTTGTCCGCCATCCAGCCGAGCACCGCGGCGCCGATTCCGCCCATGCCGAACGCCAGCCCGAAGAACAATCCGGAAATCATTCCCACCTTGCCCGGCACCAGCTCCTGCGCGAACACGAGAATCGCCGAGAACGCCGACGCGAGGATCACGCCGATCACGACGCTCAGCACCGCGGTCCAGAAGAGATTCGCGTACGGCAGCACCAGCGTGAACGGCAGCACGCCAAGAATCGAACACCAGATCACGTACTTGCGCCCCACGCGGTCGCCCACCGGACCGCCGATGATGGTGCCCGCGGCCACGGCGCCCAGCAGAATGAAGAGATGAATCTGCGACGACTGCACCGACACGCCGAACTTGTGGATGAGAAAGAACGTGTAATAGCTCGTGAGACTCGCCAGGTAGAAATACTTGGAGAACACGAGCGCCATGAGCACTATCAGAGAGCGCCGCACCAGTCTGGGCGACAGGGTATGTGTAACGGCGTGACCACCGCCGGCCGCGCGCGGTGCGATGCGCGCGATGCCGTGCTCCCGGTACCAGCGCCCCACGTTGAAGAGAATCACCATCGCGATGAGCGCCGCGATCGAGAACCACTGCACGCTGCGCCGTCCGAAGGGCAGCACGATGAACGCCGCGAGCAGCGGTCCCAGCGACGATCCGGTGTTGCCGCCCACCTGGAAGAACGCCTGCGCAAAACCAAGCCGCCCGCCCGACGCCATGCGCGCCACGCGCGACGATTCCGGATGGAACACCGCCGAGCCCATTCCCACCATTCCCGCGGCCAGCAGCAGCACCGGAAAACTTCCGGCGCGCGAGAGCAGCACGAGGCCGGTAAGGGTGAAGCCCATTCCGATGGTCAGCGAGTATGGCTGCGGCCGATGGTCGGTATAGAGCCCGACGAGCGGCTGCAGCATGGATGCGGTGAGCTGGTAGGTGAACGTGATGAGCCCCACGTGCACGAAGTCCAGCCCGAACGCGGTCTTGAGCATCGGGTAGATGGCCGGCAGCAGCGACTGCATCATGTCGTTCAACAGATGACAGAAGCTGATGGCGGCGAGCACGGCGAACGCGGTCCGCCCTGCCTCCTCCGCCTTCTTTGCAACGGGTAGCGCGCTCACGGTGTCGGTTGGGTTGGTCAAAACGCGGGTCGCAGATACAATCCGGGCACCCCATGCCGGGGTGCCCCGTCGTGCACTGAACGATAATGTTCACGACACCAGCATGCACCCGCTCACGATTCTGCTCTTCGCCACCAGCGCGTTCTTCGCCTGGAGCATGGGAAGCCACTACACCGGCGCCGTCATGGGCGCGGCGTACGGTGCCGGTGCCGTGTCGCTGCGCACCGGCCTCGCGCTCGTCGCCGCGGCGGCACTCCTGGGCAGCGTGGTGGCCAGCGTGAAGGTGGTCGACACGTACGCATTTGGCCTGGTGTCGAGCGCCTCGCCGGTGGATGTGACCGCAGCGCTCCTGGCCGCCGCCATTACCACCACCGTCTCCACCGCCGTCAAGCTCCCCACCTCGACGATCCAGATCTACGCCTCCACGCTCGTGGGCGTGGCGCTCGTGGGTCATCTCCCCATCCACGGAGCGGGATTCGGCCTGCTCATCCTCGCCTGGATCGTGGGGCCGCTGCTGGCGTTCGGGCTGGGCTTCCTCATCTCCCGCCTGGGGTTCAGACGCGTGCAAGGGGAAGGCCGTCTGCTCAGGTGGTTCGTGATCATCGTGTCCGTATTCAGCGCGC
>DATNDS010000044.1:0-4478 GCA_035553215.1 Gemmatimonadaceae bacterium | reverse complement strand
GGCGGACAGTTCGGCGTCTGGGTGGTGACCGATCCGGATCGCGCCGACCAGGCGATGACTGTGCTCAAGCAGCATGGTGCGGCGGAGGTGCGGCGTGAGCGATAGCGTGATGCGTCGCCCCACCGGCCGCACGATCTGGCGCGCGGCGCGTGTCGCGCCGCTGCTCTCGATCTGGGCGTGCAGCTGGTTCACCGACTTCAAGCAGCAGCCAAAGATCGATCCGTGGGAAACCGCGTCCGACACGATCGCCTTCCGCGGCAACCCGCAGGCGTCGGTGCCCACGAACGGCAGCGCCGCGCCCGGGTTTGAGTACGACCGTCTGCCGATGCCGCAGAGCATCGCGGCGATGGCGAAAATTCCCAATCCCACGCCCGCCGACTCGGCGTCGGTCAATCGCGGCCGCATCCAGTTTCAAATCAACTGTGAGCCCTGCCACGGTCCGCTCGGCATGGGCAACGGGCCGGCCACGAAGTACGGATTTCCCAGCATCGTGATCGGCGCCGGCTCCAAGGCGGCGAGCGACTACACCGACGGCTACATCTTCGGCATGATCCGCAACGGTCGCGGCCTCATGCCGACGTACAATCGCATCGAAGAGCCGGACCGCTGGGACATCATCAACTATCTGCGAACGATCCAGGGCAAGGGCACGATCGCCGCGGATACGTCGCATGGGCGGCCTGGTGAAACGGGAGCGCTCGTGCCCGCGGCGTCGCAGATGGGGCCGACGCGGCCCTCGCCTTTCTATGGAGCACCGGAGGGCAGTGCCGCTGCCATGGCCGGTGTGGGATCGGGCCCCGGCGGCGTCGGACGTGCGGGTGCGTCGCGCGGCGCAGCGGCGACCGACACGACCAAACGCACATCGACCGATACGACCAAAGCCACCAAGCGGGAGCACCAGCCGTGAGCTTGCACGCCGTGCGGGTACCGTCGCCGAGCGAAGTGCTCGCGGCCTCGGACAAACCGATTCCCAAGTCGTTCAAGACGATGCTGGCCGTGCTGTTCGCGATCGGCGTCGTCGTGTTCATCATCGGACTCTTCGCCGCTCCCGACCGCGTCTGGCGCGCCTGGCACACGAACTGGCTGTTCTTCGCCGGCATCTCGAGCGCGGGCACGGTGTTCGTCGCCGTGCAGCGGGTGACGACGGCGCGCTGGTCGCGGAACGTCATCCGATTCATGGAAGGGTACGTGGCGTTCCTGCCGGTGGCGTTCGTGTTTCTGTTGCTCACGCTGTTCGCCGGCAAGCTGTACGTGTTCCCGTGGACGCACGAGGCGTATCCGGCGCCGGAGAAGGCCGTGTACTTCAACCCGGTGTTTCTCTCGACGCGGGACATCGTGATCTTCGGCCTGATGACGGTGCTCGGCCTGTGGTACATGTACACGTCGGTGCGGCTCGACGTCGGCCGGCTTCCGGAGCATGGCGCCAAGTGGGCGGCGAATCTGCGGGCGCGGATGCGGAACGGGTTCCGCGATGAGCGCCGCGAGATCCACTCGACGCATTCGTTGCAGGGCAAGCTCGCCGCGTGGCAGGTGGTGCTCTACGGGCTGGGCTGGTCGGTGCTGGCGTGGGATCTGTCGATGGGGCTGTCGCTCCACTTCCAGAGCACGCTCTACAGCTGGTGGTTCTTCATGGGGGCGTGGCTCTGCGCGCTGACGATGTTCGCGGTGATCGTGATGTGTTGGGAGAAGTTCCTGAACACGGCGGACGGACTGATCCAGGAAGTTCACTACCACGATATTGGAAAGCTCTGCTTCGCGTTCACGGCGTTCTGGGGCTACCTCACCTTCGGCCAGTACCTCGTCATCTGGTACGGCAACATGGGCGAGGAGACGTTCTTCATGCGGCTGCGTCTGATCTCGCCCTGGAAGTGGGTGACGGTAGCGTCGATCCTTCTCGTGTTCTTCTTCCCGTTCTTTGGTTTGCTGTCGCGCGCCGCCAAGGTGTTCCGGCCGACGATGGCGCTGTTCGCGCTGTGCAGCCTCGTCGGCATGTGGCTGATGCGCTACATCGAGGTCTATCCGTCGGGGTACGGCGTGATCGGATCGCTGCCGTTCAGCATCTGGGAGATCGGCGTGTTCCTGCTCTACGCGGGCGCGTGGGGGTGGTGCTACATCCAATTCATGGATGCGTTTCCGCGGATGCGCGTGACGCTGATGACGTCACCCTTCCGCGACGAGGTGCAGGTGCCGGTCAATCCGGAGACGATGGAGCCACTGCCGGCGCACGAGTAGGCGTCGGCAGCGAGGGTCGCGATCAGGCGCGCGCCAGCAGCGCCTCGAGTCCCGGCTTTGGCATCGCGCCGCTCTGGCGCGCGACCTCCTTGCCGCCGTTGAAGACGATCGTCGTCGGGATGCCGCGGATGTCGAACTGCTGGGCCGTGCGCTGCGCGCGGTCGGTGTCGAGCTTGGCGATGAGCGCGAGACCCTGCTTCTCGCGCGCCAGCTCGTCGACGAACGGCGCCATCATCTTACACGGTCCGCACCAGTCGGCGTAGAAGTCGACCAGCACGGGCACCTGCGCCTCGGCGATCGTTCGCGCGAAGGTCTCGTCGTCGAGCTTGAGCGGGCGGTCGAGGAGCATCGGTTTGCCGCATTTGCCGCACTTGGGACGGTCGGCGGCGCGGGCGGCGTCGACCCGGTTCCAGGTGTCGCAGAATTGGCAGCGGATCGTCAGGTGCTTGGGGGTCGTATTCTCGCGCGGGCCGCGCGTGTCAGTGGCGGTCATGCTTGACTCCGGCTCGATCGGTCGGGCGGTGGCTCTCGTCAGCGGGCGACGGAATTCACAACCCGTTCCAGCGTGGGTGGAGCATGGATACATTAGAAGCTCGCGACGCCCGCAAGTCGGGCGAGCGCGGCTGGAAGAGCAGGGGGCGGTAGCTCAGTTGGGAGAGCACCTGGTTTGCAACCAGGGGGTCACCGGTTCGATCCCGGTCCGCTCCATGACATTGAAGTGCCATCCGAGGCGCCTGAAGCGTCCATAGCCGAGCGCGGGGTCGCGGTGCGGTCCGCGGCTGACCGCGCGCATCCCGCTCCCGGAGCGAGCGCATGGTCACGCTGCCGTACGACTTCGATACGACGACCCCGTGGCAGCGGATCGTTAAGATCACCGTCGCGATTTGCGTTGCGCTGCTAGCCGCAATTGCCGCGGCCGCGGTCATGCGGAGCTGGGGCGCCGTCGCTGGTATCGCCATCTGCGTGGCCATTCTTGCCTTCATGGTACGACTCGTGGCGCGATTTCCCGGCCTCTCGTTCGGGGCCAGAGGCCGGCTGACGGCCGCCGAGATCGAGACGCGTCCGGTCAGCGTCTACGGCATACCGCTGCGGGTACCGGTGGGACGCTATGCGATCTCACAGTTCGCGGGCGTGCGCGTGGTACAGCGCATCATTGTGATCCGGCCGTCCAACGCCCGTTCGAACGAGGATATCGGCAGCGTCCAACTCGTCGGCCGGGCCGGAACGCCGGACATCGAGCTCCTGTCCGGACCGGTCCACGCCGCGCTTGGGGTGGCTCGGGAGATCGCGTCGCTACTCGGTCTCGAAGTCGAGCGAACCGCCTTGGCAGGTGAGAAAATAGTCGAAGTGAAACTCGGAAACTGACTGCCGTAAACAGGTTACAAGACAGACATCATCTCGATGTCGAACACCAGTACCGAATTCGCTGGTATCTCGCCAGCGGGCGCGGTCCCATAGCCCAAGCTCGGCGGAACGACCAGCCGGCGCTGGCCGCCGACCCGCATGCCAAGCAGCCCTTCCTGCCAAGCCGCGATCGTGTTGCTCCCGCCGATCTGCACCGTGATCTCCCCGTGGTCGAACTCCTTGCCGTTCGCGAGGTAGCCGGCATACCGCACCACCATGTTCTTGCCTTTGAGCGCGACGGCTCCGGTTCCGACTTTGAGATCCTGCACGTAGAGTCCTGACGCGTGACGAAGCATCTGGTCGAGATGCACGCCGAGCGACGGGGCGAAGGTCGTCTGCTCGACGGGGCCCATAAACGGGCGCGGCGCGGGCGCGGTGGTGGGCGGCGGCGCACTGCCGCCGCACCCAGCGAGACCGAGCAGCGCGATGGCCACGATCAGCGCGACGGCGCCGGCCGTGCGCCGCCGGGACCGCGCTGCGGCGCTCGGCGTTCTCGAACGAGTATGTTTCGACAACCGTTTCTCGATCTCCATGACCGCCATCTCTCCAACCTCTGCCGTTCCCGCCGTCGGCCAGCAGGCGCCCGACTTCACGCTGCCGTCGACCTCCGGTGAGAAGGTCACGCTCTCCTCGCTTCGCGGCAAGCCGGTCCTCATCGCCTTCTTCCCGCTCGCGTTCTCGAGCACCTGTACGGCGGAGCTCTGCGAGATGCGCGATCACCACGATCAATTCGCCGACCGGGGCGTGACCGTGCTGCCGATCAGCGTGGACCACACTTATTCGCTCAAAGAGTACAAGGCCAAGCACCACATGCAGGTCGACCTGCTGAGCGATTTCATGCG
>DATNDS010000043.1:0-7365 GCA_035553215.1 Gemmatimonadaceae bacterium | reverse complement strand
CCCATGCGCATCGGCTGGATCGAAGTCCCTCCCCTGTTTGAAGGGAATCCTGAGCGTCCGGAAATAGTCGCTCGAGACAGTCCGCTCGAGGGCCTGATGCCAATGCGCCGTTTCGCCGCTCGGCTCTCCCTCGATGATGACCGTACTGGCGTTTCGATTGGTAAACGGCGGCGCGTCCGCCAGGGCCGCCGATGCGACAACCGGCATCTGACGAACATTGTCGAGGATTCGCCTGATCATCGGCGCGCGCGCGTCGCCACGGGCTCCACGCGTCAGATTCCCCTGGGCTACCACCACGCCGTCCGGATCGAATCCGAGCTGTTCGCCCTCGAGTCGGGACAGGCTTCGCATCGCCAGCGCCGCGCCGACGCACAGGATCGTGGCGATCGCGACTTCACCCGCAACCAGGCCACCGCTCAAATTGATGCTCGTCACCCCCCGGCCGGCCGCCTCCTTGAGATTCGTCACCACGTCCACGCGCGCGGCGCGGACTGCCGGCACCATCCCGAACACGACGGTGGTCAACATGGTGATCGCCGCCGCGAGCAGCAGCAGCGTCAGATTCGATTGATGCAGCTCGAACTGGAGCGTGCGCACCTGTGGCAGCGAACGCAGCGCCGCCGAGCCCCACACCGCGACGGGCAGTCCCAGCAGCGCGCCGCCAACAGCCAGCATGAGCGACTCGGTGAGAAGCTGCCGTTGGAGCCGCGAGCGGGTCGCACCGAGCGCGGTGCGTACGGCCATCTCGCGCCGCCGCGCGACGCCGCGCACCAGCATCAGATTCGCGAGATTCGCGCACGCAAGCAACAGCATCAGCACGGCGCTTCCGGTGAGCAGCAGAAGAGTGGGTTTCACGTCCCCGATGAGACTTTCCTGCAGCGTCATGACCTTCGCCCCGACGCCGGCGTTCGTGGTGGGATACGTCGCGGCGAGCCGGGCGGCAACGCCGGACATCTCCCGCTGCGCCGCGTCGACGGTCATGCCGGGTTTGAGATCGGCCACCATGTCCCAGTAGCGAATGGTTCGCGCGACGTTGACGCGCGGGATCATGTTCTGCGGGATCCAGATGTCCACGCCGTGCGGGTAATCGAACTGTGCGGGCATGACACCGGTGATCAGGCGCCCGGTATCGTCGACAACCAGCGTTTGGCCGATGACATGTCCCGCGCCGAACTCACGTCGCCAGTAGCGCTCGCTGATGACCACGCTCTGGCCCGTGGTCGCGCCCGTGCTCCCTTCGAGTGGCTTCACGCCGAGGACCTGGAACAGTTCCGGCGAGACCTGCGCGGACGGCACATAGCTCGACGCCGTACCGCGCGTGATGGTGGCGCCGAACCATCCGGCCGCGGCGATATGGGCGAAGCTGTGCGCCTGTCGCAGCCAATCCTGAAAGTCGAGCTTGGAGATGCCCACCAACGCGCCATGCGTGTCGGTTTCGTACAGCGCGACCAGGCGGTCCGCGTGCGCGTAGGGCATGGATCGCAACATCACCGCTTGCGCGAGACCAAAGATCGCTGTGTTGGCGCCGATGCCGAGCGCCAGCGTCAGCACCGCGACCGTGGTGAAGCCCGCGCTCTTCTTGAGCATGCGCACGGCAAACGTCACGTCCTGCACGGCATGCTCGATCCCCGCGACGCCGCGCGCGTCGCGCGCCGCTTCCTTGTGCAGGTCCACACGGCCAAATGCCCGCAGCGCCCGGGTCCGGGCTTCAATCGGCGACGCGCCCTGCCGCACGTACTCCTCCGTCTGCCGCTCGACGTGATCACGAAACTCGTCGTCGAGATCCGTCTCCACCAACTGACGACGGAACAGCGATCGCAGCCGGAGGGGCACGATGTAGAACCAGCGCTCGATGCGCATCGTCAGGCCTCCCGGAGGCGAATGACCATGGAGATCGCCGCCGAAAGCCGATCCCATGTCTCGCGCTCCTGCGCCAGCCGGCGCCGGCCGAGTCTGGTGAGCGAGTAATACCTGGCTCGCCGATTGTTCTCCGACTGGCGCCATTCGGCCCTGATGAGGCCCTCCTGCTCCAGCTTGTGGAGCGCAGGATACAGCGATCCGTCCGTGACCTGGAGGACTTCGTTCGAGACCTGCTTCAGTCGCTGGCTGATGGCGAAGCCATTCATCGGCTCCAGTGCCACCATCTTGAGCACGAGCAGATTGAGCGTCCCCTGCACCAGGTCAGTTGGCCGGCTCATCGGGTCTCCACTTGGTTACCAAGGGAGAGTCTACGGCGGCTCCTCAAGGTAAGCAAGGGGACGAGCGGGCGGCGCGGATCCCCTGGACGCGGTGTGCCGGAGGAATCAGCGCGCGCGATGGGACCGGTTGGGCACGGTATCTGGCGGTCACGGTCCGGAATCCGGAGATTGGAGATGGCCGTGCCCGGCGCACACTGGCGCTCCGTTCACTCGCGGACGCGAGCCTCGTCCGCCGTCGAGCCGCCCGGCCTGCAGCGCAGCCCCGCCTTTCGTGTCTTCGACCCCAACCGGGAATCGGATCATGCGCGTTCTTCGACTCACAGCCCTCGCGATCCTCGGCACCCTCACAACTCGCAGCGCCGCCGCGCAATCGCAGACGGCAGCGGCGACCGCGACGGCGACGGCACACATCCTTCCCTCCGACAGCACGATCCTGTCGATCATTCGGCAACGCGTGGAGGAGAAGCGGAGCGCCGGCATCGTGGTCGGCGTCATCGACGCAGACGACCAGTCGCGCGTCGTCGCGTACGGCGACCCGGGACCCGGGCAGCCGCCCCTCGACGGCAACAGCGTGTTCGAGATCGGATCGATCTCGAAGGTGTTCACGGCCACCGCGCTGGCGGAGATGGTGCAGGATGGCAAGGTCCGGCTCGACGATCCAGCCCAGCGCTATCTGCCGTCGAGCGTGCACCTGCCGGCGCGCGACGGCAAGGTGATCACGCTCGCCGACCTCTCGGAGCAGAACTCCGGGCTCCCACGAATGCCGACGAACTTCCATCCCGCGGACAGCACCAATCCGTACGCCGACTACAGCGTTCAGCAGATGTACGACTTCCTGTCGAGCTATCAGCTGCCGCGCGATCCGGGCGCGCTGTTCGAGTACTCGAACCTCGGCGTCGGTCTGCTCGGCCACGTGCTGTCGCTCGCCGCCGGCAAGCCCTACGCGGAACTCGAGCGCGAGCGCGTGTGGACGCCGCTCGGCATGACCCACACGGCGATCACGTTCACGCCGTGGATGAAGGCCCATCTCGCGCTCGGCCACGATGAACAGGGTGGCGTGGTGTCCAACTGGGACATCCCCACGCTCGCCGGCGCCGGCGGCATTCGGTCGACGACCAACGACATGATCCGATTCCTCGATGCCAACCTGCACCCCGAGCGCGGGAAGCTCGAGCGCGCGATGGCATTCGCGCATGAGGAGCGCGCGGCCGCGGGCAACATGAGGATCGGTCTGAACTGGTTTACGCTGTACGCCGGCAGCGACACCATCGTGTGGCACAACGGCGGCACCGGCGGCTATCGCACGTTCATCGGATTCGAGCCGTCGCAAAAGATCGGCGTGGTGGTGATGACGAACAGCGGTGGTGCGGGCGCGGATGACATCGGCTTCCATCTCCTCGATGCTGCGCTCCCCCTCACGCCCGCGGCGAGGCAGCACACCGCGATCGCGGTGTCGACGGACGTGCTGGCGCGCTACGTCGGCACGTACGAGCTGTCGCCGAAATTCTCCCTCGAGGTGACGCTCAAGGATGGTGCGTTGTGGGTGCACCCCACCGACCAGGCGACGTCGCGCCTGTGGCCGGAGTCGCAGCACGACTTCTTCCTGAAGGAGATCGACGCACAGTTCACGTTCGTGCAGGACTCGGCGGGCGCGGTGACATCGGTGGTTCTGCACCAGGGCGGACGGGACATACCGGGGAAGAAGGTGCGGTAGCCGGGTCGGCGCTGAAAGACGCGGCGCGCCCTGCTGTCAGACCGGGCGCGCGTCCATGCCGAAGTCGGCTTCGATGCGGTCGTACCACGCCGCGTCGTCGAGCGCCCCAAGCTCGACCCATTCCTCGTCGCTCATGCTTCGACGCCAGCCAAGAAAGGGAGCGGCGTCCGGACCCACGGGGTGACGCAGCTGCGCGGTTGTCCCGGCGGCGATTTCGAGGATCTTGTCGGCCACCACCGAGGGGGGCACCGGCGTTCTCAGTGCGGTCGCGAACAAGGAGGCGACCCGACGCTGCTGGGAATAGGGGGAAGGCGCTCGCTGCGTGCCGATGCTCTGGGCCATCGCTGTGTCAATGATTCCTGGTTCGACGATCGCGACGCGGATGTTGAATGTCTTGACCTCTTGCGCCAGACACTCACTCAGCGATTCCAGCGCGTACTTGGACGCTGTGTACGCGGCCATGGGTGCGACGGCGACGTGTCCCGCCACCGAGGCGACGTTGATGATGCAGCCATTGCGCCGCGCACGCATGGCCGGAAGGACCGCCTGGGTGCATCGAATGACGCCGAAAAAATTGGTCTCCATCACGGCGCGGAACTCCCCCAGCGGCAGTTCCTCGACGGACCCCATACGCTCGATGCCGGCATTGTTGACGAGCACATCGATCGACCCGAGATCCCGAGCGATCCTTGCCACCCCATCGCGAACCGAGGCATCGACATCCACGTCCATCGGGAACACGGTGATCGGGAGGCGCTCGCGCTCGGCGGCCTCGCGCAGCGCCGGAGCCTTGCCCGGGTTGCGCATGGTGGCCGCGACCCGATGGCCGGCCCGTCCAAACGCAAGCGCGGTGGCCATGCCGATACCGGTACTGGTGCCGGTGATGAGGACGATAGCCATGTTCAGTGCTCCAAAGCGAAAGGGTCAACGAACAGAGGCTTCCGCTGACACTTCGGGAGGAAGGCAGCACGACAACGCGTACGGCAATCGAGAGGATTCTCCATCCCACTCAGCCTGCGGCGGCCCCATAAAATGCGAGGGCATCGAGCTACCGCAAGAGCCCGGCGGCTTCGACGTTCGTTGGACCGCTTTGTAACCAGGGCTCCAACTACTCGCCCAGCCGGCCGAATACCGTGTCCAGTGTAGCCGCGGTGAGCGCGCCCATGCCGGGACCAATTTCCGTGCGCGGCGTCCGCACCCTGCCGCATGCGGCTTTGATCTGATCGAGCGACGGAGTGATACTGTCGACCATGATGTAGACGCGAGTACGCCCATCCGGCGTACTTCCGTCCGGGGAGCCATCGGTGGACTCTCGCGGTGTACCGCTCATAGGCCGGCCCGAACCTGCGCCGAAGGTTGGGCTCCTCGTACAGCAGCACGATCAGATGAACGAAAAGTAGCCACGCGACAGCATAGAAAAGGAAACTCCAGGACTCCACGAACAACGACTCCCCGAAGAGAAACAGGAGAACACCGAGGTACATCGGATTCCGCACGTACCGGTACAGACCGGACACGACGAGTTGCTTCGGGTGGTCGATCATCGCGGGAACACCGCGGCCGCGCGTCGCGAACTCCCACAGGCAGCGCAGGTAGATCGCCGTTCCAAGACCGAGTGGCAGAAGCGGCAGGAACTGGGCAACGGACCACGACGCGGGTAGCGCGAGCGTCCGCGCATCGAAAATGGCTTCGGGAAGCCAGAAGAGCACCGCGCCCGAAACGAGAACCGTGAACACGATTGCCTCGAGATACAAACCGATGCGCCGGAGCGCTGACATGACGGTCACGGAGTGTAGCGTTCGAATTCCCAGTTCATTTCCTTGGCGAGTTCCGCAGCGCACCCGTCCCAGGTGCTGCGACCGCAGTGCATCAACAGGTTGTCAATTGCCCGCTCGACAGCGGCCCACGAAAATCGGTCCACAATCAGATACCCGCGTCCCCAGCGCGCTCCCTCCTCATTGAGCAAGGCGCGAGCCGTCACCGCAGTGAACGAGAACAGATCTCCTTCCGCCGCATCCCGTGGGCCAATTACAGCCTCACAGAAAATGGAGCAGACCGCAGGATCATCGGGAAGGCGGTCTCGCCCGAGGTCCGGGCTGGAAAGTCCTTTCAGAACCGGAATGATCATGTCGGCCGTGTGTGATGTCTGCCCTGTGAGGTTAGTCGGAAGCGAGCGGTCACTTGCCCGCAGGCGACGATCGGGACCTACTGCCAGGGAGAAAGTTAGAATCGCTCCCGAATCGTTCGAGGGATCGGCGATCGTCTGGCCCGCGTGCGGTGGGCCATGAGCGTGACATCGCTCACTCGTGGTCCCGATGCACGGTTTCCTGCGAGAAGGCCGGCGTGCACACCGCGATATACTCGGCGCCATCAGACTCGGGTGTGCTGTAGCGCACCCATTCGCCGGGGAGCGTCACGACGCCCTGCCGCGCCCGAGCCTCGAGCACACCGCCGTCGTGCTCCACCCGCACCATGCCGCGCAGCACGATCGTGATTTCCTGGAATTGCGGCCGCTGCCCCGGTTCGCTCCATCCCTCCGGCGAAACCATGCGGGCGACACTCACGCCGTCGTGACCGGAGTTCACCCGTCCGACGTACTCCTCGATCTGCTTTGGCTTGCTGCCGGCGGCCCGGAGCGTCGTTGGCTGTGGAATCAGTATTGGCATGTTCGGGTCAGGCTCGTGTATTCCGATTGGTCAGCCGCCTGTGAGCGGGCGCTCAGTGCGGACTTCGGCTGCTCTTCGTTCGATGTCGCGAATGAAGGCGGTCTTCCCATTACTGTAGCAGTTCATGTCGTCGTGGCATTCATCAATCAACCGCTGTTTCAGGTCATGATACGCGCGCGCGGCGTCGGGGTGCGCGCGAAGAAAGTCCTTGAAGGCGAGGTGGCGCTCGATGTCGTCAGCGGACCCCGGGGCGTATGCGTGCACCTGGTGCGTACGAACGCCGGCGGAATCATTCCGGCGAAAATAGCGACGTCCCGGCAGGCCGTACTCGCCCATGGCCTCGTAGCCGAGTGCGTCGAACGCGGCGGTGTGGCGGTCGAGCTGGTGCACGTCAGACACGACGGCGAGCATGTCAATCACCGGCTTGGCGGCGAGCCCTGGAACGGCGGTGCTGCCGATGTGATGGAGTTGAATGAGCAGGCGGCCGAAGGCCGGACGGATGCGCTCCGCCTCCCGAGTGAACGCCTCAGCCCAGGCAGGGTCGTGCTCAGCGAGTACGATTCCGGGTGTGGACAATGCCGAGTCCTCATGTAGAGGCGTGTGGTTCCCGTGCATCGCATGCACCGGCTGCGGACGCGCATTCGTGTACCGGAGCTACGCCTTGGGAACGAGGTAGCGCAAGTGCGTCACGCCAACGCCCGGAATCACGGTCGGGTTGCCGAGAACGGTCGGCGTCCTATCGAGATGGTCGAAGAGGCGAACTCCGGAACCCAGAAGAACCGCCGCG
>DATNDS010000042.1:0-9455 GCA_035553215.1 Gemmatimonadaceae bacterium | reverse complement strand
CGGCCGCTGGGCGAGCGGCTCGCGTCGCTGGCGTCGTTCGAGCAGTGCAAGCTGGCGGCGGCGGCGCTGCTGCTCGCGCCGGCGGTGCCGCTCCTCTTCATGGGCGAGGAATACGGCGCGACGACTCCGTTTCTCTTCTTCACGGATCACGAGGGCGCTGCCCTGGCCCGCTCGGTGCGCGAGGGGCGCGCGCGGCTGTATCGCGACGAAGGCTGGCGGGGCGACGACTACGATCCGCAGGATCCCGACACACTCGCGCGCTCGCGTCTCGACCGCCGGACGTGCGAGACGCCCGCGGGACGCAGCCTGCTCGCGCTCTATCGCGATCTGCTGGCGCTCCGGCGCGCCGAACCCGCGCTGCGCCCGGGCGTCGCGGCCCCGCGTGCGTGGTGCGACGACAACGGCTCCTGGCTCGCCGTGGAGCTCGCGCCGGCGTCGGGCCGCACGCTGCTCGCCCTCTTCAACTTCACCGGCAATCGGCTCGACGTACCCATGCCCGAGGAGGGGCAGAGCACGTGGCGGCTGCGCTTCTCCACGCGGAACGCGCGCTACGGCGGCCCGAGCGACAGCCCGCGCATCACGCGCCGCCGCGGCGCCGGCCAGCGGCGCGTCTCCCTTCTGCCATGGAGTGGCGTGCTCTATCGTCTCGAGGACCGCTAGCGTGCGCGTCTGGCCAGGCGAGCCCTTTCCACTCGGCGCCTCCTGGGACGGCGTGGGCGTCAACTTCGCCATCTTCTCCGAGAACGCCACCGGCGTGGACCTCTGCCTCTTCGCGCATCCGGCCGACGGCGCGGAGTCGGCTCGCATTCCGCTCACCGAGCGAAACGACCAGGTCTGGCACTGCTACCTGCCGGATGTCCGGCCGGGGCAGCTCTACGGCTATCGGGTGCACGGGCCGTACGACCCCGAGCGGGGCCAGCGCTTCAACCCGGCGCAGCTCCTCATCGATCCGTACGCCAAGGCCATCAGCGGGACGATCGCGTGGAGCGACGCGCTGTATGCGTACGACGTGCGCAGCCCACGCGAGGATCTCGCGATCAGCCACACGGACAGCGCCGGCGCCATGCCGAAGTGCGTCGTCGTGGACTCGGCGTTCACGTGGAGCGATGATCGCGCGCCGCGCGTCCCGTGGCATCGCACCGTGATCTACGAGTGTCACGTGAAGGGGATGTCCAAACTGCATCCCGATGTGCCGCCGCACCTGCGCGGCACGTATCTCGGGCTCGCGTCGGATCCCATCATCCAGCACCTGCTCTCCCTTGGCGTCACCGCGGTGGAGCTGCTCCCCGTCCATCACTTCGCCGTGGACCGGCGGCTGGCCGAAGCGAAGCTCACGAACTACTGGGGCTACAACTCCATTGGGTTTTTCGCGCCCGATGTGCGCTACGCAAGCGGCGGACACGGCGAGCAGGTGGGCGAGTTCAAGTCCATGGTGAAGACGCTGCACGCGGCGGGCATCGAGGTGATTCTCGACGTCGTGTACAACCATACGGCGGAAGGCAACTATCTCGGGCCCACACTGTCACTGCGCGGCATCGACAACGCGGCCTACTACCGGCTGGATCCCGACAATCCGCGCCTGTACACGGACTTCACGGGCACCGGCAATTCGCTCAACATGCGGCACCCGCGCACGATCCAGCTCATCATGGATTCGCTGCGCTACTGGGTGACCGAGATGCACGTGGATGGATTCCGCTTCGACCTTGCCCCCGCGCTGGCGCGCGAGCTGTACGAGATGAACAAGCTCGGCGCGTTCTTCGACATCATTCATCAGGATCCCATTCTCTCGCGCGTGAAGCTCATCGCCGAGCCATGGGATGTGGGGCCGGGCGGCTATCAGGTGGGGAACTTCCCCATTGGCTGGGCGGAGTGGAACGGGCGCTATCGCGACGACGTGCGCCGCTTCTGGCGGGGCGAGGATGGCAAGGTCTCCGACTTCGCGTCGCGCCTCTCGGGGAGCAGCGACATCTATCAGTGGAGCGACCGCCGCCCCTACGCGAGCATCAACTTCGTGACGGCGCACGACGGGTTCACACTGCAGGACCTCGTGAGCTACGAACACAAGCGCAACGAGGCCAACGGCGAGGGGAACCGGGACGGCACGGATGCGAACGACAGCCGCAACTGGGGTGTGGAGGGACCCACGACCGAGCCGCGCACCATCATGCGTCGCGAGCGCATCAAGCGCGACTTCCTCGCGACACTCGCCTTCTCGCAGGGCGTCCCGATGCTCCTGCACGGCGACGAGATGGGCCGCACGCAGCACGGCAACAACAACGCGTACGCGCAGGACAACGAGACGAGCTGGGTGCACTGGGACCTGGACGAGCGCCAGCAGCTTCTCCTGCAGTTCACCCGCCAGGTGATGGCCATTCGCCGGGAGAATCCCGTGCTGCGCCGCCGGAATTTCTTTCGCGGCAAGCCCGCGGGGCTCGGTGAGGAGAAGGATCTTGCCTGGCTGCGCGTGGATGGCACGGAGATGACCGACGCCGACTGGGGCGATCGCGGCGCGCACGCGCTGGGCATGCTCATCCATGGCGAGGCGTCGGACGAGATTGACGGGCGCGGCCGGCCCGTGCGGGGCAACACGCTCCTGCTGCTCGTCAATGCGCAGGAAGCGAAGCAGGCCTTCGCGTTGCCTGAGCTCACGAAGCCGGGCCACTGGCTGGAAGTCGTGAACACCGCCGTGGGCGCGCACACCGCGCATGGCGTGCGGCGCGTGATTCTTGCACCATTCTCTCTCGTGCTGCTGAACTATCTGCCGCTCGAGCCGGGCCGGCCGGTTCCCACCGAAGAGCCGGCGTCATGAGCGGGACTCTCGTGCCGCAGGCCGACGTCACGCGCCTCATTTCCGGCGAGCATACGGATCCGCACCGCGTGCTGGGTGCGCACGCGGCCACCGCGAACGGAGCGCGCGGCGTGATGGTGCGCGCCATGCATCCCGACGCCGTGGCCGCGGAGTGCATCCTGCCGGCTGGCGACACGGCGCCAATGGAGCCCATCGCGGCGGGCGTGTTCGCCGTGTTTCTCCCGGGCGCCACGCTGCCGCTGCGCTACCGGCTGCGGCTGCACTTCGCGAACGGCGCCACCGTCGAGCGCGATGACCCGTATCGTTTTTTGCCCACCGTGGGCGATCTCGATCTGCATCTGTTCAACGAGGGCACGCACCGCCGCCTCTGGGAGACGCTCGGCGCGCACGTGCGCACCGTCGATGGCGTCGCCGGTACCTCGTTCGCGGTGTGGGCGCCGAATGCGCGGCGCGTGAGCGTGATCGGCGACTTCAATGCCTGGGATGGTCGCGTGTTCCCCATGCGATCGCTCGGCGCGTCCGGCGTGTTCGAGCTGTTCGTGCCCGGCGTGCGTCCCGGCGCCCTGTACAAGTACGAGATTCTGACCCCCACCCACGCGTTGCGCGTCAAAACCGATCCCTTCGCGTTCGCCATGGAGCTGCCACCCGACACGGCCTCGCGCGTGGTGGCGTCCGGGACGTACGACTGGGGCGACGCCGTGTGGCGTGCGGCGCGCGCGCGCCGTGATCCCGTGCGCGAGCCCATGCTCATCTACGAGACGCACCTGGGCTCGTGGGCGCGTGTGCCCGAGGAACACAACCGGCCGCTCACGTACCGCGAGATCGCGCCGCGGCTCGTGCAGCACGTGAAGGAGCTGGGATTCACGCACGTCGAGCTGCTCCCCATCATGGAGCACCCGTTCACGGGATCGTGGGGCTACCAGGTGACCGGCTACTATGCGCCTACGGCGCGCTACGGCACGCCCGATGACTTCCGCTTCTTCGTCGATACGTGTCACCAGGCCGGCATAGGTGTGCTGCTCGACTGGGTGCCCGCGCACTTTCCGCGCGACGATTTCGCGCTGCGCCGCTTCGACGGCACGGCGCTCTTCGAGCATGAAGACCCGCGACTCGGCGAGCATCCCGACTGGGGGACGCTCATCTTCAATTACGGCCGCAACGAGGTGCGCAACTATCTCATCGCCAACGCGGTCTACTGGCTGGAGGAGTTCCACCTCGACGGACTGCGCGTGGATGCGGTGGCGTCCATGCTCTACCTGGATTACAGCCGGCGTCCCGGCGAATGGCTGCGCAATCGCCATGGCGGACGGGAGAACCTCGACGCGATTGATTTTCTCCGCGCCATGAACGTCACGGTCCGTACGGAGTCGCCGGGCGCGATCACCGTGGCCGAGGAGTCCACGGCGTGGCCCGGTGTCACCAAACCCGTTGCCGACGGCGGACTGGGCTTCACGTTCAAGTGGAACATGGGGTGGATGCACGACACGCTGCAGTACTTCGCGCTCGACCCGGTGCATCGGTCGTTCCACCACAACGATCTCACCTTCGCCATGCTGTACGAGTACAGCGAGCGGTTCATCATGCCGCTGTCGCACGATGAAGTCGTGCACATGAAGCGGTCGCTGCTCGACAAAATGCCGGGCGATGTGTGGCAGAAGTTCGCGAACCTCAGGTTGTTGCTGTTGTATCTGTACACGCGGCCGGGGAAGAAGCTGCTCTTCATGGGCACGGAGCTGGCGCCGTGGGAGGAGTGGAACCACGATGTGAGCCTCGACTGGCGCCTGCTCGGCGACCCGATGCGCGCGGGGTTCACGCGCTTCCTGACGGAGCTGGGTGCACTCTATCACGCGCAGCCGTCGCTCTGGCGCGACGACGCCGAGCCCGGGGGCTTCCAGTGGATCGATGTGGAGGACCGCGCCAACTCCGTACTGTCCTGGGTGCGGCGCGCGGGGGACGATCACGTGGTGGTGGTGCTCAATCTCACGCCGGTGCCGCGGGAGGAGTATCGCATTGGCGCGCCGCGGGCCGGAACGTACGTGGAACTGCTCTCCAGCGATGCCCAGCTATTCGGCGGGAGCGAGGTGGAGACGCGTGGGGACGTGCACACCGAGGAAGCGCCGTTCCACGGCTATCCACAGAGCATGCGGTTGGTCCTTCCCCCGCTGGGCGGACTGGTGCTGAAGCCAGGGAGCCGCGCGTGAGCACTGCCCCTGCCGGCCCGGCATGACCGCGCTCACCGAGCTGGCGGACCACTGCGGGATTCTGGACAGCTATGTCCCGCTCACCGGTGGCGAACCGCGCATCACATCACACGAAACCCGCGCGGCGATCCTCACCGCCATGGGCTTCGACGTGTCCAGCGAGTCCGCGGCGCGCCAGGAGCTGGACACGCTGCGCGAACGGCAGGCGCGCGATGAAATCGAGACGGTGCGCGTGGTGCCGCGCGGCGCGAACAGCATCGCGGTCAGCGCGAGCGGCCGCGAGGACTACTGGCTGTTTGTGCGCTGCAACGATGTCACGTACAGCGGCGGTACCACGTACGGTGACGGTAACACGTACATCGAACGCCAGGGCGTCGTGACTGCGGACGCGGATGGCATGGCGAGGGTCGAGCTGCCGCCGGATCTCCCGTACGGCTATCACGACCTGCGTCTGTACATTGACCGCAGAGAGTTCGTGCAGCGGCTCATTGTCACACCGCCATCGTGCCCGATTCCGGAACGTCGCACGTTCGGCATCATCGCGAACCTCTACTCTCTGCGCGGCGCCGGCGATTTCGGCATTGGATCGTTCAGCGACCTCGCGACGCTCGCCGAGTGGAGCGCGCGCCAGGGCGCCGCGTTCGTGGGGGTGAATCCGCTGCACGCGCTGCGCAACACCGGCGCCGACATCTCGCCCTATCGCCCGCTGAGCCGCATCTACCGCAATCCGCTCTATCTCGACATCGAGGCCGTCCCCGAATTCGCCGAATCGCACGATGCGCGCGCGCGGCTCGCCTCGACCCGTGTGCAGACCGAGCTGGCCGCGCTGCGCGCGAGCAGCAGCGTGCAGTACGAGCGAATCGCCGCGCTCCAGCGTCCCATACTCGAGAGTCTGTATGGCACGTTCGAAGCACGGCATCTCGGTCGTCACAGCGAGCGTGGCCTCGCCTACGAGCGCTATGTGGAGCAGGAAGGGCTGCCGCTCGATCGGTTCGCCATGCACTGCGCGCTCGAGGAATACCTCAGCGCGAAACACGGATCGCTCCTCACCTGGCGTGACTGGCCTGTGGGCTTCCGCGATCCCCAAACGCCCGACGTCGGCGGTCTCGGCGCCGCATATCCTCACGTGATCCACTTTCACAAATGGATCCAGTTCGAGCTCGATCGCCAGCTCGCCCAGACCGCGCAGCGCGGCGCGGACGCAGGACTGTCCGTTGGCCTCTACCAGGACCTCGCCATCGGCAGCGCGGATGACGGCGCCGACGTCTGGTCGCATCAGCATCTCTTCCTGGACGATGTGTCACTCGGCGCGCCGCCCGACGACTACGCCGCGGACGGACAGAACTGGGGCATCCCGCCCATTGACCCGCGGAGGCTGCGCCAGCATCGCTACGAGTTCTTCATCACCGTCATAAGGTCGGCGCTGCGCCACAGCGGCGCGCTCCGCGTGGATCACGTGCTCGGGCTCTTCCGCCAGTTCTGGATTCCGCGCGGCATGTCCGGCAGCCGCGGCGCCTACGTGCGCTTCCCCGCGCAGGACCTCCTGGCCATTCTCGCCGTCGAGAGCACGCGTCAGCGCGCCGTCATCGTGGGCGAGGACCTCGGCACCGTTCCACCGGAGGTCCCCGGCACGCTGAAATCGTGGGGCATTCTCTCGTCGCGCGTGATGCTCTTCCAGCACGATGCCGCTGGCCGGTTCCGCGCGGCCGCGGCGTACGAACCGCTCTCGCTCACCACGGCCGACACGCACGACATGGCGCCGCTGGAGGGATGGTGGCGCGGCCGCGATCTCGAACTGCGAGAGCAGCTCGGCCTCTTCGAGACGGATGCGGCCGCGGACGACGCACGCGTCGCGCGCGAGCGAGAGCGCATCGGGCTCGCCGAGCGCCTCGCTGAAGACGGCGTGATCACGGATGCTGGTGCCGTACGGCAGGGCGGCGAACCGCTGCGCGACGCGGTGCACGCTTTTCTCCGTCGCACGCCTGCGCTGCTCGTCGGGCTGTCGCTGGACGACCTCACGGGCGAAGTCGAACCGGTCAACGTGCCCGGTGTGTCACCCGACCGCTTCCCGAGCTGGACGCGTCGCATGTCAACCCCGCTGGAATCACTCGGTGACATCACCGCGGCCAGTACAACCGGCTAGATTTACCGGGCGCGCACGGGGCGCCAGATTACCTCCCGGCCGCGCTGAGCCACGTTGCGCGACATGCGGCCGTGGTCGTCCCCGTTCCACCCCCGCAGTACTGCACTCCCCGGGCCGGATTGTTGCCCATACATCGGCTATCGACGTCGCCCGCGCAGTCGTCTGAACACTGAACCCATTCAGGAATGCTCGATCTGCCTCAAGAAACCGTTGCGTACTTTTCCATGGAAATCTGCCTCGAACAGCGCATCCCGACCTACAGTGGCGGACTGGGTGTGCTGGCCGGGGACACCCTGCGATCCGCGGCGGACCTCGGCGTCCCGATGGTCGCCGTGACCCTCTTGCACCGCAAGGGATACTTTCACCAGCACATCGACGAATCCGGGCAGCAGGTGGAGTCGCCCGTGGAGTGGAAGCCGGAAGAGCTGCTCACCGCGCTCGACCCGCGCTGCTGCATCGCGATCAACGGGCGAACGGTGTATGTCCGCGCCTGGCGCTACACGGTGCGCGGACAGAACGGGCACGTGGTTCCCGTGTTCCTGCTCGACACCGATCTTCCCGAGAATTCCGAATGGGACCGCACGCTCACCGACACCCTGTACGGCGGCGACGCGCACTACCGCCTCTGTCAGGAGATCGTGCTCGGCATGGGCGGCGCGGCCATGCTGCAACTCGTCGGCTTCGACGCCGACGTCCTGCGCTATCACATCAACGAGGGACACGCCGCGCTCCTCACGCTCACGCTGCTCGAACGTCATCTGGCCGGACGCGCCGAGGGCGACCTCACCGACGCGGACATCGAAGCCATCCGGCAGCGCTGCGTCTTCACGACGCACACGCCGGTCCCCGCGGGACACGACCGCTTTCCCGAAGCGCAGGTGCTCTCCGTGCTGGGCGAGCGGCGCGTGGCGCTCCTCCGGCTCGCGAACTGCCTGGACGACAGCGGCTCGCTCAACATGACGCTCCTCGCGCTGCGACTCTCGCGCTACGTGAACGGCGTCGCCATGCGGCACCGCGAGATCTCGCAGGGCATGTTCCCCACCTATCGCATCGACTCCATCACCAACGGCGTGCACGCGCGCACCTGGACGTCGGAGACCATGGGCACGCTGTTCGACGAGCACTTTCCCGAATGGCGGCGTGACAGCATGTACCTGCGCTACGCCGTAGCCATTCCACTCGAGAAGATCCGCGATGCGCACGCCCGGTCCAAGGCCGCGCTGCTCGCGGAAGTGGAATGTCGCACGGCCGTCGCGCTCGATCCCGCGGTGCTCACCATTGGCTTCGCGCGGCGCGCGACGCCGTACAAGCGCGCGGATCTCATCTTCACGGATCTCGATCGCCTGCGCGCGATCGCGCAGGCGGGCGGCAGGCTGCAGATCCTCTACGGGGGAAAGGCCCATCCGCGTGATGAGGGAGGCAAGCAGCTCATCCATCACATCGTGGATGCCGCGCACGAACTGGATGGGCTGGTGCGCGTACTGTATCTGGAGAACTACGAGATGGACCTGGCGCGCCTGCTCACGTCGGGCGTGGACGTCTGGCTCAACAACCCCATGAAGCCGCTCGAAGCATCGGGCACGAGCGGCATGAAGGCGGCGCTCAATGGCGTCCCGTCGTTCAGCGTGCTCGATGGCTGGTGGATCGAGGGACACATCGAAGGCGTCACCGGCTGGTCCATTGGCGGCCCGGGACCTGACACCCCGGAGTCGAGCGTCGAGGCGAACGACCTGTACACCAAGCTCGAGCAGGTGATCATGCCGCTCTTCTGCAATGCCCCGCTCGAGTTCGCGAAAGTCATGCGCTACGCGATCGCGCTGAACGGCTCGTTCTTCAACACGCAGCGGATGGTCATGCAGTATGTGCGGAACGCGTACTTCCCGATGGCGGTAAATGGGGTCAGGGATTTGTAGGGTGAGGGTCGATTGAAGTGATGACGGGAATCGCTCCACGCCCTTCCACCCCGCCCTTGGGAATCGGCAATCGGGAATGGGGAATCGTGGGAATGGGGAATGGGGAGGCCGATTTCCTGCTGTTGATGAAATCGGGGTGCGGCGGCAGGGGGCGGATTGCCTTACCGATTCCCCCTTCCCGATTGCCGATTCCCGGTTTCAACCGACTCTGACCCCATTGATCGCCAAAAGAAGACAGGATTTCCGGATTTTCGGGATTAACAGGATTGTTGGGAGCCGAGCCCCAACGCTTCAGTGAGTTCGCTGAACGACGGCGAATGCTTTTGGAACGGCACCGTGAGAATCCTGTAAATCCTGTCCATCCTGAAATCCTGTCTCGCTTTCAT
>DATNDS010000041.1:0-14855 GCA_035553215.1 Gemmatimonadaceae bacterium | reverse complement strand
CAGCGAACACGACCTGCCGGCGGTGGTGTGCGAGGGGCGGCCGCTCATGCGCAATCCGTCCCTGCTCCAGGTTGCCGAGGCGGTGGGCCTCAAGCGTCCGCTCGGCGACGCGGTGTACGATCTGGTCATCATCGGCGCCGGGCCGGCCGGTCTCGCGGCGGCCGTGTACGGGTCATCCGAAGGACTGAACACGCTGGTGCTCGACAGTCAGGCGCCCGGCGGACAGGCGGGCGCATCCATGAAGATCGAGAACTACCTGGGCTTCCCCACCGGAATCACCGGTGCCGATCTCACGAGCCGTGCCACGCTGCAGTCGCAGAAATTCGGCACGCGGTTCTCCACGCCCTCGCGGGTGACCGTGCTGGAGCGCGAGGACGAGCGACTGGTGGTGCACATCGACGGCGGCGAATGCGCCATGGCGCGCTGTGTGCTCATCGCCACGGGCGCCAACTATCGCCGGCTGGGCGCCGCTGGCCGCGAACGGTTCGACGGGCTGGGCGTGTACTACGCCGCCACGCCCACGGAGCTGAGCGGGTGCGAGGGCGCCGAGGTCGTGGTGGTCGGCGCGGGAAACTCGGCGGGACAGGCGGCCGTGTTCCTCTCGGAGCACGCCCGCCACGTGCTTCTGCTCGTGCGCGGCGGCGACCTGCGTAGAACGATGTCGAGCTACCTCGCCGAGCGCATCGAGGAAGCGAACGGCATCGAGGTGCTTTATCACACCGAGATCCGCGCGATGGATGGGAACGAACGACTCGAACGCGTCGAGCTCGTGAACAACCGGACGGGCGAAACGCGCGCGGTCGCGACGCCGGCTGTGTTCACCTTCATTGGCGCGGTGCCGTGCACCCACTGGCTGCCGCCGCACATCGACACCGATGCGAAGGGATTCATCCGCACCGGACACGCTGCAGCCGCGTCACCCCAGTGGACGTTGTCACGCGCGCCCTGGCTGCTCGAGACGAGTCTGCCGGGCGTGTTCGCCGCGGGCGACGTGCGGCTCGACTCGGTGAAGCGCGTGGCGTCGGCAGTGGGCGAGGGCTCGATGGCGGTGAAGTTCGTCCACGAGTACCTGGCCGCCGCGCACTGACGCGCGCGCGTGATCAGCGGATGGGCGGCGCGGCGGACTCGAGCGCCCGGTCCGCCTGCAGCGCCGCTTCCTCGCGATGAATCCACCGCGCGAAGCGCTCGAGCTGCGTGGCCAACAGCGCGCGCGTGGGTTCGTGCGTGAGGCGCAGCTCCGCATCGAACCGCTCGTGCGCCGCGGCCACCAGCAGATCGGGCGGCGGCATCGTGCGCGCCTGCACGTGGCCAAGGAGCGCGCGGAGGTGGAGTTGCGCGCGGGCGGTGCCCACCTGACCCGGTGACGCACCCATGAGCATCACGGGCTTGGCGACAAGCGCCGAGATGCCGGGCAGGCGCGAACCCCAGTCAATGGCGTTGGTGAGCACCGCCGGAACGCCGGTGTTGTACTCCGGTGTCGCGATGATCAGCCCGTCGGACTCGAGCAGCGATTCCTTGAACGCCGCCACCTCGGGCGGATCGCCGTCGGCTTCGACGTCCGCATTGTAGAATGGCAATGCGCCGATCTCGACGGGCTCGATGCTCAGGGAATCGGGGGCGAGTTCCCGCGCCGCATGCAGCAGCGCGCGGTTGAACGACCCGCGCCGCAGGCTTCCCGCGAATGCAACGATCCGCAGCCCGGTGCCGTTGCCCGCGGGGGCGATGAGCTCAGTCACGTCACCTCCCGCCGGCACGGCCGCGGGCACGCGACGCGGTCACCGCCGCGCTCAGCAGCGCCACGAGCTGCGCACACGCCGCGCAGGCCTCGATGTGCTCCGCGATGGCGAGCGCCTCGGCGCGCGGAAGCGTGTGTACGACGTATCGCTCGAGTCGCACGACGACAACCTCGCAGGTCCAGCCAGGTGGATAATCCATTCAAAGCCTCATCGTGTCTGACCATACATGTTCGCTCAGCCTTTGAACAACTCGGGATGCCGCTGCTTCATCCACGTTATCAATCGATCGTGCAGCTGGGCCGCGATCGCCCGCATTTCGCGGACTTCAGACTCCGAAGTCGTTCCGACCCGCTCATAGTTGATGACGTTCCGCTTGCGTCGAACTCTGTCAATCATCTCCACAATGTCGGTATCCGCGCCCAGCGTGAACCGAAGCGACAGGATTGCGCGCTCATGCGCGCGATCGCGTGAGGGACGGTAGCCCTCCGCCGCAAGCGCCAAGGTTGCAACCTGCAGTGCCGCATTATACGCGATGGCGAGTTGCCAGTCCGGGCTGAGGTGTCGCGCACCCGCATCGATCAGATCGCGTTCCACCACGGCAAGCAGATCGCGAATCTCCTCGTGGCTCGTCGCGTGTCGAAGGAGCCAGTGATTAGCCTCCCAGTCCCGCAAGCTCATCGGCCTCCCCAATCAGCATGATCTTCGGACCCTCCACCACCCGGCGGATAAAATGCGCTCCTCGAGACAGCTTCGCCCGGAATTCGGTGGGTTCGTACACCGTGGCATTCACTTCGCGCCCAAGTCTGTCCTCGACTTTACGAAGGAGCGGCGCCAGCGTCGACTGCGAAACAGTGCCAACAATCATCAGATCGACATCGCTCCGAGATCGATGCGTCCCCGAGGCGACCGACCCGTAGAGGAACGCAGTGGCGATTCGGCCGTTTCGTGCGAGTGGCCGCAGTGCACCACGCAGGACGTCGGCGAGCCCGGCGGTCTTCTCGAGTAGTCCGCGCAACTCCGGGTATACTGGCGCATCGCTGTTCGCCGTGAAGTACACCTGCCGTCCCCGAACGGCGCGCCGGATCAGACCGGCGTTGGTGAGCAAAGCGAGCTCGCGCTGCACGGCGCCCACACCGCCCTCCGTGAGGCGCACAATCTCACGCAAGTAAAACGACTCCTGAGGTCGGCCCAGAAGCAACGCGAGTACGCGCCGTCTCGTGTAACCAAACAGCGCCTCGGCAACGAGATCGTGGGTCGGATCAGATCTGGAGATTGTACCCTTTTCGGTTACGTGTGACCCCAATTTGGGTACGTCGTGATGGAGCGTCAAGGCCCTTCCTTCCAGTCCTGCGGGGTCGAGACCGGGCTGCTGGTGACGACCCAGTTTCGCCGTCTGACAACAGCCGGCACACTGCGAAGGCGCAGCCCTTCCCATCGCGCCATGCCACTGCGAATGATATGGCGGGTGCGGTCTCCCGGATCTACGTGCCGCACTCCCACAGCAGCTCCACCTGCCTGTTCAGTGTGCGCAGCACATCGAGTGCCACCGGCTGCGCTCCGCCAGGCTCAAACAGCGAAGGGCGCAGCCCGGTACCGGCCAGCAGATGAATGAGCGCGGCGGGGTTCACGCCGGCGGCTCGCATGAGATCGGGAGAATACTCCATCACCAGGCAGCGACACCGCGCGAGTGCCCCGCGCGCGCCCCGCAGCGCCGAGTCCTCGAAGCCCTCCACATCGATCTTCATCAGCGCGATGGGCTCGTGCGCGAGTCCCAGTGCGGCGAGCCGGTCGTCCAGCGAGACGATGGCCACGTCGACCGTGGCGCCGCCACTCGTTGCCAGCAGGGAGTGGCGCCCAGGATTGGACGGCTTGTACAGGTGCAGTTGCATCACGCCCGCGTCTGCTCCAACCCCCTCCTGCAGCGCCGTCACGTTGCGGCACTCATTGCGGGACAGGCTGTCCTGCAGCAGACGAAAATTCCGCGGCTCCGGCTCAAAGGCTATCACGCGGCCGGCCGCGCCGGCGAATCGCGAAAACAGGCAGGAATACCACCCGAAGTTGGCGCCGATGTCCACGAACAACCCGCCGCTGTCACGGGGGAACCGATCGAGCATCCAGTTGCCGATCACGGGTTCGTACGTGCCGTACTTGTAGAGGTGCCGCGCCAGCCCCGATTGCACGCTCAGGCGAAAGGTGAATCCCGGCGGATCCACGTTTACGCGAAGGAAGCCGTGTGGCGTGAGCGCGCGCCGGAGCACGTACATCAGCGCGCGCTTCCGGTTGAGTGTTCGGACCAGTCGTTGAGTCATTGCGTGAACGAGGGATGCCTCCAGTACGAGCGCATGGCGGGCGCCAACGATACGGGGGGTGGGAGCCGTGCCGCCACCACTCTCCATGAGGAGCGCGGAGCAAGCTGCTACCGTACGACGTCACCGCCGGGTATCCATGCTCGCGCACGCCGGCACGGTCACCGTACCTGCGCGATCCAGCATCATGATGCAATTCCAGAGCGTCTCGCACCGGCCGGCACCCAGTACGGGTGTGCCCTCGGCGAGCAGCTTCTCATGCACTACAACACCGCGATCGGGGTCGTTCGCCATCCCGGTCGGCAACACGCGCTCGGCCGACACCACGCGTCCATTCGCGAGTGTCATGGTAACGCGGCTCCCCAGCCGGAACGACAACTTACGCAGATCGCCAAGCGGAGCAGCGTCTCCCGGATCACCCGTCATGCGCCACCGGAGGTGCGAGCGGATGCTGCGCGTCCAGCGGCGCGCGAAGTACCGCTGGTCGTCGCGCGGCAATGAGAGAATGCGGGCGATGTCCCGCGCGCCAATGGCGCGGGCGCTGCCGAACATGCCGCGAAATGCACTGGACGTGCGATGCAGCTGGAACATGTCGGCCGAGCGGCGGCCACCGCCGTGGTTGAGCCCCGCGTCGATGCCCTTGAGCTGCTCCATCGTGTAGCGCCAGTCGTGCACCAGCGTCGTCATCGCTGACAGGCGGTCCACCTTGGGCGACCACGAGGCGAATTCCTCAGCCTGGAAGTGGTAGCCACGCAGGTCGCCCAGAATGAGCGCCGCCGCTACCGAGCGTCGTATCGAGAACTGGACGTTCACCGGCGTGAGGGTCGGCGACTCGTGCGGGTAAGCCAGTTGTTCCAGGATCAGCGATGGCAGGGACGATGCGATCTCGATGCGAGAGACCGCGCTGGCATCGATGGGAGTGTGCGCCTGCAACTCGCGGACGGCATCGATGGCGCCGGCGGCCAGTGCGCAGGATGAGTAGCGCTTGAAACAGAGCGCGTGCGTGCACCAGGCGTCCCCGAACTGCACGAACGGCGTTGGCACGTGTCGGTGCATGGTGAACTGCCGGTAGAATCCGGCGGGATGCTCCAGGATGTCGCGCGCGGCCGTAACACCTTCGGCGGCGAGCAATGCCGCGCGGGTCCCCTCGACGACAGATGAGGCCGCAGAGAGCACCTTCGTTTCCGGCGAGAACTCGCCCGGGTGCAGGGCGAGCTCGGGTTGCGTCATGGCGATGCACAGCGCGTGCGTGAACTGTTCCGTCTCCAGCCCGAGCAGGCTTGCGGCGGCCGTCGCGGCAGCGAGTCGCAGCAGATAGGAGCGTTGATGCCCGTGCCTGATCTCTGCCGTAATGGCCCACCCCAGTCGTCCGGCCACTTCGTTGGCTACGATCTGCGCGCGAAGCACCGCGGCGCCATCCCGTCCGAGCGCCTCGGCCAGCGTGAGCGGTACGACCACGACCGCGGGCCCGAGGTGGCCACGATAGTGAAAGTCGTCCAGCTCCAGCGTGTTGGCGTACACGGCGTGGACGTAGAGGGCGTCGAGCAGCGCCACGCGCTCGCCGTGCGGGATCAGCGTGCATGGCCCTGGACCCTGCGTGCCGCGCAGCGCACGGCGCACCTTCTGTCCGGATGCCGCGCGGGAGCCCGCCAGTATCGCCGCGAGGATGTTGGCGATCTGCCACTTGGAGAGTGCGATCACATCCGGCGGCGCGGATGCGAGATGGAACGTGGAGGCCCACGCCGCGGCGGTGGCGAGCTGAGTCGTGGGCGGCATCACGGAATTCCTCAGAACGATCCACGCACGCGCGCGGCTTCGATTCGCGAATAGATGAACGCACGGTCCGCAGACTGGAGCCTTCGTCCCAGCGCGTGGTCCAGAACGAACGCCGGGTCGCCGTCCATGCTGCGCGACGCCAGAAGATTACGGAGAACCACGCGTGCTCCTGGCCGCGCCGCGCGTGCCACCTCCCGTCTGCCGCGGTCGAACAGTCCGGGGGGGCTGTACTCGAACACGTTCGACAGCGCGAAGGTGTCGATCGATGCGACGGGCAGCGCGGCGAGTGCGTCCGCAACGTCAGCCGTCACTGGCTGGATACGTTCAATGCGCGCGCGAATCAGATTGAAATTCGCGGCCTGCAGGTACGCCGGGACCTCGCGCTCGTTGAGGTACCGGCCCAGAAAGATCTGAGCGAGAAAGTAGTTGGAGCGCGCCGGGATGTCGCCAATCGCGTGGGCCGCGAGCGCAGCGAAGTGCTCCCCGAAGGAACTCACTCCATCTGCATGGGCAAACCAGGATGGATCAAGGCGGTTGCCGAGCACGCGCCTGCTGCAACCAATGCGGATGAAGCCTCGCCACAGAAGCGTATTCCATTCACGCGCGTAGAATTCGTGCTGGTCGGCTGCCTCGAGGGTGAACAGGCGCTCCATCCGGCGCCGGCCAACCAAGACGCCGAGCACATGTCGCAGCATCGCGAAGTAGCGCTCAAAACCGCCGCGAGTGAGGAGGCCGGCTTCGAGCCACGCTGTGTGCGCATCCCACCACGATCGTGCCGGCACGCTGAGGTCGCCGCGAAGTCGCGCGTAGAGCGCGCGCGCCGGTTGTGGATCACGCACCCCAAGCAGGTGCAGCAGCTCCGGATGCTCAAGATGCCGGAATGCGGCCATCTTGAGTTCCAGCAGGTGCATCTGCGACGGGTTCAGGTCTACGGCTATGATTCGTGCGGGATTGCTCAACAGGAAGCCGAGTACGTTATCGCCGCCCGACGTGATGGCGAACATCGCCTCGCCCGACGCCGGCGCGAGCGCGCGCTCGTCGCACGCTGGATCCTCCCAGGACTGCGTGAACATGAGCCGTCCGCCGTACGGCAGCGCATGATGAGGTGCGGCCGCGGCACCGTCCTCTGGCGAGACAGCGCGCAGAGTGGACACCGGATTTCGCATCGCCTCACACCAGCGCCAGCTCGAGGTGATACGGGCCATGCGCCAGTATCGGCGGGCTCGGTTGGCGATGCACCAGTTCACATCCATGGAGTGTGGACCAGTACGTGGAGTGCGGATGACACGGCAGCGCGCGCCCCAGCGCGTCGTCCGCCGCGAGATTCACCTGCACGACATTGACGCGCGCCAGCAGTGCATCGCGGAGCGCCGCCTTCACCAGCGCGCGCGCGACATGCATTCTGCCGTCGCGCACTCCCAGCCAGCGCGACGCCCAGATGCGCAGCGCACCACCCTCCGCCGGCAGGGCGGTTGCAAGGCCGTAGCGCGCGCCGACCACCGACGCGATCCGAAGCACACGGTCGCCGCCGTGGTAGTGCTTGATGCAAATGCGGCGCACGTCGAAGCCGTCCCACACGACCAACGCCCCAACGGGCAACTCTTCGATATCACGGGCAATCCAGGCGCGGTGGCCGGCCGAAGGCTCAAGCCAGCGGAGCGGCTGGAGAGGCGCGAATCGGCGCGGCGCACTCGTTTCCTCCGCCAGCGCCGCGAGATCCACGGTGTCGGCCGCACGTGCCGGACGCACCATGACACGATCCGCCCGGCGCGAGAATGGCGATGCGAGCGTGCGACATACCACGAAGTGCACGCTGGCGAACCGGGCCAGCGGCTCCAGTCGTGGAAACCCGGCCGCACCGCGCACGAGCGACGCGGCCGCATGATTACGGTCTCCGATCACACACGTCGCCCAATCGACGCCTGCTTCGGCGAACGCATCTCGTGCGGCGCCGAGCAACCGCGCGACCGCGCGACTTCCGCGCGCCCACTCGGCAACACGCAGGTCCACGACCTCGCCAACGCGCACCCGGCCGCGACCGTCGCGCGCATCGTGCCAGAGGGCCGTCACCGTGCCCGCGAGCCGCTCGTGACTCACGGCGAGAAAGGTGCGTGAAGTGCCGCGAAGACGCAGCAGAGCGGAGAAATCCGGTGAACGGTCGAGCACGAACTCGGTGCCAGCGCTGAGCGGCGTCATGCGCAGGAAGTCGATCAGCGCACGCCCATCCTCGGGCGTTGCCTCGCGAACGGAGATCATACGATCGTCGAGGGTGCCACGGCGGTGCTGCCCTGCTCAATCACGACGCCGGCGGTCACGCTGGACTGGTCGCGTTCGGGCGGGTCGGGCCATAACCCCTGTTCGTCAAAGAACGGAGCGAGCGCGAAACCATGACGCAGCGCGATGCGCCAGATCTCATCGATGCGCCCGGGGGTGATGCAGCCTCTGCCCTGTGAAAACGGTTCGTACCGATCGTCCAGCGCCAGCAGCATGCCCTCCAGCATGCATCCATGGGCGATGTGGGAAAGCGGAAAGTGATAGAACACGTCGAGCAGCGCGGAGTCGCTGCGCCAGCCGCCCAACACGCGCCCCATGCCGCCATGGAACACGCGTGCGCGTGCTCCGGTGCGCGGCGACGCGCACGCGTTCATTGGATAGCCCGCATCACACACCACCGCGTGCGGCCGGCACGAGGTCAGGTCGATCGATGGCGAGGGCAGGCTTGCCGCGCAGATTACCAGATCGGCTTCGGGAAGCAGCGCGCGCGGCTCGACAGCGATACGGACGTCCATGCCCATTGCGCGTAGCGCGCTGCCCTGTCGTTCCAGCCGCTCACGATTGCGCGCGACGAGCATCAGGCGCCGCACCCGCGAACCGAGGTACCGCGCGCACGCCGACCCAATATCTCCGGTGGAGCCGATCACGAGCAGGGCGTCATGCTCGAGGGTCGAACCGCGCAGTGACGCGGCCCGCTCGATCCCCTTCACGATGAAGGCGGCAGTCAACGTGTTGCCCGTGGTCAGGACGAGTCCGGCCGGCGTTGGAACACTCGCCGCGCCGGGTTTCGCCCCTTCCAGCACGATAGACGTGAAGCCGCCGAGGGCTCCGATGCGCGCACCCTCACGCGCGGCACATGCAATCGCCGCATGCACCTTGGCCACCATCCGCTTCAGCGCATGCGACTCCAACTCGTCCGGCGTGATGAACGTGTCGATGTACGCTCCGCACCGCTCACGTCCATCGTGGATGGACGTGACGGTGATGTGCGCCAGTGCCCTTGGCGGTATCCACGGCACGATCTCCTGCACCAGGTCGAGCGACAGCGGCTGGTGCCGTGCATCGCGCAACGTGTGCACGATGCGGGAGAGCGTCGTCCAGTTCTCCTGATGTCCGAAGAGCGCGAAATCTAGGCCGGCAGATTGGCGACCCACTCGAGGCTCCGGTCTCCGCGGACGCCGATGCGATCGAGAGTCTGCAGGTAGAAGGCGAGCGCCTTCCCGCGAAGCACGGGGGTGCTGAGCCCGACGTGGTGCAGCGACTCCTTGACGCACAAGCCGTGGCACAACTCGCACGGCCCGGCCGTGTCACCCGCCCCGACCATCTCCGCCAGCACGGTCATCACTTCCTCGTGGAGCTGATGCGCCTTCGCCTCGAAAGCATCCGGATCGGCGCGCCGCGCGTCCTGCAACTCCTGGATCGCGTGCTCGAGATGCCCTTCCTCCTCCGAGCCGATCGCGTCGAAGGTCCGCCCCAGCTCGCCGTGCGCCACCTCGGCCACTGCGTGGTACATCGACACGGCGAACGCCTCGAGCATGATTTCCTGAATGAGCAGGCACGCGATGCGATCGCCGTTGCGCACCTGCCTGAGGAAAGCTTCGCGAATGCGATGCCAGTACGGTGCCCGGGGATTCTCAATGACGTCAACGCCGAGGTCACGCGCGGCCTGACGAAAGGCCATGGCGTGACCGCATTCGTTATTGGCGTGCTCCACCGCCTCGATCTGTTCCTCGACGTCATCGTAGAGCTCGACCATGGCGGCGTAGTTCTGCATGCCGATGAGCTCGCCGCTGACTGCCTGGGAGAGAATGTCAGCGAAGACGCTGCGGTACGCTTCGCTGACGGTGTGTTGGAGCTGCGTGGCGACGGGCACCGTGTACCTCCTCGCTTGGTTGCGGCCGTGCCGACCAGGTCATGGCCGCATGGAGAGTGGGCCTGCAGCAACGATCGCTACCATGGGGAGCATTGGATGAGCTGTCAAGGCGAGCATGCGAGCCCAGCCGTAAGCATGCGTGAGAGATGAGCCGTGAGCATGCGCGCGCTAATGCTGCCCGGCTGCGCAACGTGCTGGCGAGCGACACCCGAGTCGTATACTCTACCCGCGCACTCGCACCACTGGGGCGGCCGGAGCAGCGGCGCTCCGGTGCTCCCTTTCCTGCTCCCGCCGCCACGAAACAGCAACCATGTCACCGCGCTCGATACGCCTTCTCCTCCCTTTTTCGCTCTGCTGCGCAATCGCCTCCGCCATCGGTGCACAGACGCCGCTGCCGCGGGCGCCGGGCGCGCACGTCGTCACCATCTCGCCGCCGGGGCACCCGGCAAGTGAGCCCACGATCGCCGTTGATCCGAACGATCCGGCCCATGTCGTTGGCGCATATGGCGGACCGATCGTTGCGTTCTCAACGGACTCGGGACGCAGCTTCACGGTGGCCGATGGCACGAAACCCAGCGACTGGCCCGGCGGTGGCGACGTATCGCTCACGTACGATGATCGCGGCCAGGCCGTTCTCTCCTATCTCACCTTCAACAGACTCGGCGCGGCATCGTACTGGGCGCATCACGCGGGATCAAGCGGCATCTTCGTGCGCCGCTCGCCCGACGGCGGAAAGACCTGGGAGGCGAAGCCCGTCGCCGTGAAGGTCACGCGCGCCGCGGCTGCGCCGGCCACGCAGATGGAGGACATGCCGCGCATCTGGTCCGACGTGCAGCTCCGGAGCCCGTATCGCGGCAACCTCTACATCGCCTGGATCGAGTGGCAGACGAATCAATCCGTGATTCTCTTCTCGCGCTCCACCGACCACGGTGCAACGTGGTCCGCGCCCCTCCGCATCAGCACGCATGCGGGGATGCCGCGCGACGACAACGGGTCGGTGGTGGGCGTGATCGGCACCGTGGGTCCGGACGGCGCGATGTACGTCGTATGGAACGATGGACTGACCATCGCGTTCACCACCTCGCGCGATGGGGGCAGAACGTTCGCGCCATCACGTTCGATCATCGATGTGGGCGCACCGTACTTCGGCGGGGCGACGGGCATCCCGGGCGTGTCGCGTGCCATGGGCTTTCCGCAGATCGGCGTGAGCCCGAAACAGGGCACGCTGTACGTGACGTGGAGCGACTTCCGGAACGGCGACGTCGATGTGTTCCTCTCACGCTCCACCGATCACGGCGCCACCTGGTCGGCGCCGCGTCGCGTGGACGACGATCCCGTGCACGACGGCGCGGACCAGTTCTTCCAGTGGCTCGCCGTGGACGCGGTCACCGGCGCCGTGTACGTGCAGTTCTACGACCGACGCGCGGACTCCACGAATCGCGCCACGCGCGTGACGCTCGCGCGCTCCACCGATGATGCGCAGACGTTCGTGAACTACGACTGGTCGGGCGAGTCATTCACCGGGCAGAACGCGTTCCTGGGCGACTACATGTGGATGACGGCGTACGCCGGGCACGCGTACGGCATTTGGGCCGAGGCCGTGACGCCGGCTGACAGCGGAGCGGCAGGCGCCGCGGGCGCGGCACGGCGGCGCGGGTCGCCCACCATCGTGCGCGTGGGAACGGCGGACTTCACAGGGAAGCCGTAGCGGATCGTGTAGGGCACGCCCAAGTCCGCTTGCCATCCCTTCGCGCCGAGCCGATTCTTATGGGTATGCCTCACGCCACCGAACGCTGGACCGCGGAGCGCGTGCGCGCACTGCCGGACGACGGCAATCGCTACGAGCTCGTCTCGGGCGAGCTGGTCGTGACGCCGGCGCCGCGCGGTGTGCACCAGGAAGTGTTGATGGAGCTCATCAGGCGGCTCCAGCCATGGCTGCGCGATCATGCCGTCGGTCGATTGCTGCCCTCTCCCGCCGATCTCACGCTGGGCGAGGACGAGGTGCTGCAGCCCGATCTCTTCGTCTGTCGCACCGCGACGGGCGGGGTTGTGCGCGACTGGCGTGACGTCGCCGCGCTGCTGCTGGTGATCGAAGTGCTCTCGCCGAGCACGGCGCGCTACGACCGGCAGCTCAAGCGGCGCCGCTACCAGCGCGGCGCCGTTCCGGAATACTGGATTGTGGACCCGAACGCGCGACTCATCGAACGGTGGCGTCCCGACAGCGCCGGTCCCGAGGTCATCACGGAGCAAATGCAGTGGGAGCCCGTGCACGGACAGGGCGTTCTGGAGTTCGACGTGGGCGCGCTGTTCGCGGAGTTGTACGGCGAGGCGTAGGCCGCGCTGCCGAGCGCTGCGAATCACCCTACGATCAATGCCCCGCGCGACGTCGTCTACGGCGCGCGGGCAATGACGGTGAGTGGCAGCGTTGCGGTCTGTGCGGATCCGCCACCGTTCCATACCACAGAAATCACCGTGCTGCCCGGCTGCACGGCTCTCACCGTGCCGCCTGTCACCGTCGCCACACGTACATTGTCGCTCGACCACGCGATCCCCAGGGTGAGCGGCGAGTCGCTCGATGAGCACGACCAGTAGGTGCCGCCGAAATAGTCCGTCTGTTGCACCGCGTGCCTCGAAAAAGCCAGAAGTGACACGCTGTCGCCGACCGCCAGCGTGTCATTGAACGCGCCGATCCATTCTCCATAGCCAACGACCGAGATGGAGACGCCGGAGCAGTCCGGCACCTGCGGCTGCCCGGGACCGGTCATGTCAATAAGGTCGCACGATGCCAGGACACTCGTCAGGGCGGTGATGATGATCATGAGTCCCAGAGTTCTGTTCCGCATGGCGACTGCCTCCTCTTCGATACTCCGTGAGCGTTCCGGTGGCGACGCGTATGCTCGTCGCACCGCTGGGCAACACGATCGGAGTTGGAAGAGGGCCGGACGATCAGTCAGATGACGTAGTGGACGATGGAGATGGCGTAGACGCTGGCTAGGACGCACGAGGGGGTGGCTCTCGCCGAGCCGCCCCCTCGTGTCGCGACGCCTACCTTCACGGCATGCGCGAAACTGCTGTCCTGCTAGTGCTCCAGCGGCACTACTTGGCCGTCCTGGTACAATCACCACCAATAGGCGTCGTGGAGATCGGGTAGAAGCGCATCTGCGCGAGCTTCAGACCCGTGTTGTCGTATTCCCAGAAATATCCGGTACCAAGATCGGAGAATAGCGGGACCAGTTGCAGCGTGGTCACCGTGGGATCCGTGCTCACGTTGGCGCATACCTGCAGAAGCTCCTTGCTGACGTTCACGAACTTCTGCCCGCCCGCCACACGTTTGAGACTCACGCTCAGATCGCCGGCGCTGCACCACGTGGTGCCGGTTGAGATTTCCGTGAAGCAACTCGTCATCGTGGCGCTGCCATTCGGCTTGCCCAGGGCTCGCACCCACACCGAGTACGCCAGATTGCCGCTGCCGTCGTCAGGATTCGGGAGCTGGAACGCCGCCGTCCCATCGGTGCCATTCGCATCGAGCACCTGGTAGTCGCCTTCGGTGAGATCGATCTGCGTATTGCCGAACAGATTCACGAAAATGCGGCCACCATTGCCGCCGGTGAAGTTGGTGGAGAGTCCCTTGGGAACACCGATGATGTTGAGATTGTAGTGCGCACCGCTCGGCGCGCCGTTGCCCGTCGTGGCCACCGAAAGACTCGGTTGGCGCGCGGCGCTGAGTGGCGGAGCGGTGGTTTGAGTGTCACAGGCGGCAAGGGAGAGCGCCGCGAGTGTAGTGAGTGTACCGACGATGAGTCCTGCCCGGGTCGAACGCATACGACCTCCTGCGGCTGACTGTTCGGCGGCCCGACTGGCCTGGCGCACGGTGCACACACGACGCGCGGTAGCCTCGTGGCTTTGCGTCCCCGTCTTTCGGCGGGTTTGCCATTACCGCGGGGCCACGTGGCCGCGCGGCGATATGGGGAACACTCGTACCCCGTACGAGGACGACCCGTCAGGCGATGGGTCACAGCCGACTCGCGAGCGTTCCTGGATCGCCTTTTCAGGCATCCGACCCGGGACCTCTACCGCCGCTCCGCCGCATGCCCGGGCCCGTACAGCACCTTCCCCGGCCGCGCCCCGGTCATCTTCCCGTCCGCGATCACCGGTACGCCGTTCACCAGCACCCATTGCATGCCCACCGAAAGCTGATTCGGCTTCTCGAACGTCGCCCTGTCGGCGACCGAATCAGGGTCGAACACTACGAGGTCCGCCCACATCCTCTGCTTGATCACGCCGCGGTCGGTGAGATGCTCCCGCTGTGCCGCCAGCGCGGTGAACTTCCGGATCGCATCGGGGAGCGTGAGCAGATGCTCCTCGCGCACGTACATGCGCAGGATGCGCGGGAACGTCGCATAGGCGCGCGGATGCGGATGCTCCTGTCCCAGAATTCCTTCGGGCGACGTGCCGGAGGCGTCGTTGTCCACCGACACCCACGGCTGCTTGAGCGCGAGCTTCACATCCGGCTCGGCCATGCCGAATACGGCGACGGACGTCTGCGCGTCGTCCTTGACGAGGATGTCGAAGAGCGTATTGATCGCGTCCTCATGCCACATCGCGGCGATCTCATTGAGACGCTTCCCCTGAATGGACAGCAGCGCGGGATTGTCCACGGCGGTGATGAGCACGGCATGCGGGCCGGGGATCTCCTGCCACTCGTTGTCCCACGTGGTGGATGGCGTGAGCATGTCCTTGCGGATGCGTGTGCGCATGGCGGGTTGCTTGAGCCGCTCGACGAGCTTCGCGGTGCCGCCGTCGTGCGCCCATGGCGGCACGAAGGCGGACATGCCGTTCTCCCACGCGGTGTATGCGTACGTATCCGCGGCGATGTCGAGCCCGTTGCGC
>DATNDS010000040.1:0-22809 GCA_035553215.1 Gemmatimonadaceae bacterium | reverse complement strand
TCGCCGCGGCGCTGAAGAAGGTGCTGTAGCCGCCGCGCGGAGCGCGGCGCCTGCGGGAAGCGGCCGCCTTCGGCGGCCTGCGGGAAGCGCCGGCCTGCGGCCAGCTGCGGGAAGCGGGCGGCTCCCTCACGGGAGCGCCCTGCGGGAAGCGCCGCGCGAAGCGCGGCTGGGACGCCCGCTCCACCGCCCTGCCCTTGGGAATGGGCAATCGGGAATGGGGAATCGATACAGCGGACGTAGGGCGTGCCGCAGCCGCCGGGCCAAAGGCCCGACGGCGCTTCCCGCAGGCGCTGAGCCGTCAGGCTCAGTCGCCGCTTCCCGCAGTCGCGCTCCGCGCGACGCTTCCCGCAGGCGTGGTGCGCCAAAGGCGCACCACGCCGCTTCCCGCCGCCATTCACTTCCCCGCCAACAGCCCCGCCCCCTCCTCCGCCAGACCATCCACCAGCAGCTGCACGTGTTCGCGTTGCGTGCGCGGATTCATGACCGTCACGCGCAGCACACGGCGGCCGTCGAGCACCGTGGTGGTGATCCAGCCGTGCCCGCTGGCATTGTACCGCTCGCGCAGCGCCAGATTCAACGTGTCGAGCAGATCGTCGTCGCGCACGCCGTCGGGGTGCCAGCGGAAGCAGAGGATGTTCGACTCCGGCTCGTGCAGCGCCGTGAAATCCGTGCGCGAGCCGAGTACGTCGTACAGGGCGCGCGCCATGGCGCAGAGATGATCGTAGAACGCGGCCATGCCGTTCGCGCCGTGCCGCTGCAGCGCGACCCACACCTTGAGCGCGTCCACGCGGCGTGAGCAGAGAAAGCTGCGCGTGCCCTGATCCGGTGTGCGTCCGCCCTCGCCACGATGGAACAGGTACGGCGCCTCCTGCGCGAAGGCCCGTTCCAGGTCCTGCTCGTCACGCACGAGCAGCATGCCCGCACTGAGCGGCATGAGCATCATCTTGTGCGCGTCCCATGCCACCGAGCGCGCGCGGTCGATGCCACTCACCCGATGGCGATGCGTGGCCGACAGCAGCGCCGACGCGCCGTGCGCCCCGTCCACGTGCAGCCAGATGCCGCGGGCATCGCACAGCGTGCCGATCGTCTCGAGATCGTCGAACGACCCGGTGGCCGTGGTGCCGGCGGTGGCGACCACCGCCATCACGCGAATCCCCGCCTCGTGCAGCTCGGCGAGCCGGGTCTCGAGCACGCCGGTATCCATGTGCCCGTTGGGCGCGGGGATCCGAATGAGGCGCCGCGTGCCCAGACCAAGCTGCGCGACCGCGCGCTCGATGGCGTAGTGCGCCTGGCCACCACAGATCACGACGGGCGCATCCGTGGGAACGCCTTCCTCCCACGCGCGCGGCATGCACGCCGCGCGCGCGGCGAGCAGCGCCGTGAATGTGGCTTCGGTGCCACCCGACGTGAACGTGCCGCCCGCATCCCGTCCCCACCCCACGAGCTCGCACATCCAGCGGATGACGGTGCGCTCCACCGCCGTACCGCTCGGCGACATCTCGGACACGGCGACCGACTGGTTCATGGCCGCGATCACGGCCTCGGTCCACACCGCCACGGGCAGCGGCGCGGATACCTGATGCCCCATGTACATGGGATGCGCCAGCCGGTTCATCTCGCCGAATACCTCCCGCTCGAGCCGCTCGGTGATCGCGGCGAGCGGCATGCCCGCGAGCGGCAGCGGTTCGGCGAAGCGCCGCGCGAGCTCCACTGGCGAGAGTGGACTGGACACGCGGCCGGTCGTCTGACTCGTTTGCGCGAAGTAGCGCGTCACGAGTTCCAGGAACGGCAGCGCCGCATCGCGCTCCATGTCAGCGGACAGTAGCGAGTGAGAGGCAGTGGGCGAAGACGGCATGAACGAGGGAGTCAGGTGCGATTGGGGAACGACAGTGGAAAACCAGGAATCATTGTAGTGTCAGCGATTCGATGCGAGCTTGCCCGATCGGGTCCGGCTTCCCGCGCCTCGTTCCCCGGGCCGCCGTCCCGCTGGTTCACGCCCCGGCCCCAGCGTCAGCTCCAGCAGTTGACGCGCGGGCTGGGGATCACGGGTGAGATAGAACTGGATGCGCGAGATGATGACGGGATGCTCGATGCGCACGCGCAGCAGGCGACGCTGCATGGCGGGCGTCATGGTCGGGAAGAAGCTCAGCGTGCAGTGGGGCGAGAAGTGAAAGCGCGCGGGCTGAAAGCGCAAGCCGCTGGCGATGATGCGTTCGTGGAACGTGCGCAGCGGTCCGTGCGGATCGAGCGGCAGCACGATGATGTTCGTCTGCATGAAGCGCACAGGGCGCTCGAAATGGAGCACCATGGGCGGCGTGTCGCTCACCACTGCAGCGAGCAGCGTGCGGAGACGCGCGGCGGACGTTTCCGGCGCGATGGGACCGGCGCCGGACGAGCCGATCAGGGTGACGTGCGGGGTGGTTCCCTTTGTCAGCTTCGGGTCGGCCCAGCGCTGGATCGCCAGCACCTCATCCCGTACCGCCCCCTCGAGCTCCGCCACCACGAAGATTCCACGTTTCATTCTGTCCTGAAACATAGTGACAGAAATCGTTCGACGGGTGTACAAGGCTGACGAGCTGGCTGGCTGACGCGGGCTCGCTCTGGATCGATTGGCGTTTGCGGGTTACAACTATGGCGGCGCGGTCGCGCCACGTGCCGGTCCACCCTCATGCATCCGTACGATGACTTCACGCCTGCGCATTCTGCTCCTGGTGTCCCTCGCGACCGCGTGCTCCCGGCCGGGTCCGGTCGCTCCTGCCCCTGCACCCGCGGTCAGCGTGCCGCCAGACACGCAGGAAGCATCGCTCTTCGCCGCCGCGGTGAAGCACGGCACGCGCACCACCACGGGCGTGCCCGGTCCGAACTACTGGCAGCAGACGGCACACTATCGCATCCAGGCGACGCTCGATCCCCAGACGCAGATGCTCTCGGGAACGGAGACCGTGATGTACGTCAATCACTCGCCCGACACCCTCACGTCGCTGGCGATTGATCTCTATCAGAACATCAACACCGCCGCCGCGCCGAAGGATCAGCCGGTGCCCGTCACGCCCGGGCTGCAGATCGCGCGCGTGGCCGCACAGGGCGTGACGCTCCAGCCGCAGACGACGGACAGCGCCGTCGGCTATCGCGTGATCAACACCCTTGGCCGGATTCAACTGCCGCGACACATGCTCCCGGGCGACAGCGCCGAGCTCGCGTTCACCTGGTCGTTCAAGATTCCGCCCAAGGCAAACCCGCGCATGGGAACCGATGGGAGCGTCTTCGTACTCGGCTACTGGTATCCGCAGGTGGCGGTGTATGACGACGTCGCCGGCTGGGACACCGATCCCTACGTGAGCCGCGGCGAGTTCTACATGGACTACGGGGACTACGACGTGGCCATCACGGCACCCGATGACCAGCTCGTCACCGCAACCGGCACGCTGGAGAATCCGGAGGAGGTCCTCACGGACCAGTCGCGGTCGCGACTCGCCGAAGCGAAGCGATCGGGCCAGCTCACGAGCATCGTGACCAGGGGCGATCGCGGCGCCGGACGTGCCACTCCCTCCGCCGCCAACGGTACGCTCACCTGGCACTTCCGGGCGACCAACGTGCGCGACTTCGCGTGGGCCGCATCGAAGGATTATCTGTGGGACGCCACCGGGGCACGCGTGGGAGATCGCGATGGACACGGCGCGGTGGATAGCACGATGATCTACACCTTCTACCGTCCAAACGAACTGGCGTGGACCAAGTCATCGGTCTATCTCAAGCAGTCCATCGAGTTCCTGTCGAAGCTGCTCTGGCCGTATCCGTATCCGCACATGACCGCGGTGGAGGGGTTCGTGAGCGGCGGCATGGAGTTCCCGATGCTCACGCACATTGGCGGCGTGCAGAACGGCAACGAGCTGTATCTCGTCACGGTGCACGAGACGAGCCACATGTGGTTCCCGATGCTGGTGGGATCGGATGAAACGCGCTTCGCCTGGATGGATGAAGGGCTCGCGTCGTACAACGAGGCGCTGGGCGTGCGCGAATTCCTCGGATTCGACGAGCAGCGTGCGCAGCAGCGCCAGTACCTGCTGGACCACGAGCGCGGCGTGGACGAGCCGCTCATGGTGCACGCCGATGCCTATCCGAACGACGACGCGTATCAGGAAGCGAGTTACGTGAAGCCGGTGGTCGTGATGCGCGCGCTGCGCGGCGTGCTCGGTGACACCGTGTTCCTGCGCGCCTACCGCGAGTATGGCAGGCGCTGGACGAACAAGCATCCGCGCCCGGAGGATTTCTTCAACACGTTCAACGACGTGTCGGGGAAGGACCTCTCATGGTTCTGGAAGGCGTGGTTCTTCGGCACCGGCACGCTCGATCAGGCCGTGGAGGAGATGAAGGTCGTCGGCGATTCCACCCGCATCGTCGTCGCGAATCTGGGCGTGAATCCCATGCCCGTGCTGCTCGCCGTGACCCACGCCGATCAATCAGTGCAACACCTCACGATCCCGGTGGATGTGTGGCTGCACGGCGCGACGCGCGACACGGTGATGGTGCGCAACGTGCCCACGGTGACCCGCGTGCAGATCGATCCCGATGGATGGTTCCCCGATGTGAATCCGGTGAACAACTCGAAGGGGAGCGGAACGCCCAAGCTGCCCGAACGGATTCGGCGCCGGCCGGGGCGGCCGCCCATGCCATAGCCGGCCGCATCAGTGGTTTTCAATGGGGTCAGAGTCGGTTGATCCCCACCCCACCGCCCCACCCTTGGGAATCGGCAATCGGGAATGGGGAATCGTGGAAATGGGGAATGGGGAGGCCGATCCCCTATTTCCACGATTCCCCATTCCCGATTTTCAAACGACTCTGACCCCATTGAAAACCCCGTCGACCCCCCATCAAAAACCCGCATCGAAACCGCGGGCTCCGGTGCCGGTAGGCCGGTAATCCCAACGGCTTAACCACCATGATCATGAACAACATCTTGTCGCCGGTTCATGCCTGCCCCCGATTTCGGCACATTGATTGCGCATTGGCTGATGCTCGCGGCCGTTCTCTCCGGCCATCCCCGGCAGTCTTAGCCGTGCTCTACCTCGGCCATCTCGCGAATGCTGTTCAGGCTGCTCCTGATCTGTTATGCCGTCGCGCTGCTGATTCTGTCGCTGGTTAGTCTCAATCGGTACGTGCTCGTTTCCATCTGCCGGAAGTTCGCGCACCGGCGTCGCGAGACACTGCCACCGGTGACGGATGATGACGCGCCGATTGTCACGATCCAGTTGCCCATCTACAACGAGTACTACGTCGCTGAACGCCTGATTCGTTCCGCGTGCGAAGTGGACTATCCCCGCCACCGGCTGGAAGTGCAAGTGCTAGACGACTCCACCGATGACACCCTGGCACTCACCCGCGAACTCGTGCGCGAATGGCGCCAGCGCAACATCAACATCACACACCTCCATCGCGAGGACCGCACCGGGTTCAAGGGCGGCGCGCTGGCATATGGACTCGAACGCGCCCACGGCGAATTCGTCGCCGTGTTCGATGCCGACTTCGTGATTCCGCGCGATTTTCTCCGTCGCACCATCCCGTTCTTCAATGCGACGAACACGGGAATCGTGCAGACGCGCTGGACCTATCTCAACGAAAGCTTCTCCGCGCTCACGCGCTCGACGGTCATTGGTCTGGACGCCGAGTTCGGCATCGAGCAGCCGGGTCGCTACTGGGGCGGCATGTTCCTGGGCTTCAACGGCACGGGCGCGGTGCTGCGCACCGAGTGCATCCGCCAGGCCGGTGGCTGGCAGGACGACACCATCACCGAGGACCTCGATCTCAGCTATCGCGCCCAGCTCGCCGGCTGGAGCATCCGCTACCTGAGCGATGTCACCTGTCCGTCCGAAGTGCCCGCGGATGTGCACGGACTCAAGGCGCAGCAGTTCCGCTGGACGAAGGGCACGCAGGAAACCGCCAGGAAGCTGCTGCCGCATCTCTGGCGTTCCTCCAATTCATTCTGGGTGAAACTGCAGGGCACGTTGCACCTGCTGGCGAACAGTACCTATCCGTTTCTGCTGCTCATTGGCATCCTGAATCCGCTCATGGTGTACAGCGCGCACAGCCATCACATCCAGTTGGCCTGGCCGCTCTCGGTGTACTTCCTGTTCTCCACGTTCGGGACCTATTCGTATCACGCGGAAGCGGTGCGCGCGCTGCACCGCGACTGGCCGCGGCGCATGGTGTACTTCCCGATGTTTCTGGGACAGGCCATCGGCCTCAGCGTCATCAACTCGAAAGCCGCGCTCGAAGCCTGGATCGGCCACAAGAGTCCGTTTCTGCGCACACCCAAGTACGATCTCACGAAGCGGGGACAGCGCTGGGGTGGATTGCGCTACCGCAGCAAGTTCAGCTGGAGCGCGGCCATCGAGATCTGTCTCGGCCTCTACACGACGGCCGCCATCTGGTACGCGATCGACACCGGCGAGTATGGCGCCATTCCCTTCCTGGCGCTTTTCGCCTTCGGCTATCTGCTGCTCGGCTACTATTCGGTGCATCATCGGTTGCTGCTCTGGGGCGCCGCACGGCCGGTTCGATCCGCGGACATGGTCCACAACGTCGCGGTCACGCTGCTCATCGCCCTGCTCTGCCTCGGCACCATCCACTGTGGCGCAACGGACCTGAGCACGACCGAATCGAAGTCGGAAAGCGACGGGCTCTCCGCCGCGGACATTCCGCTCAGTCCGCCGCCGGGGTTCGCGGCCATTTCCCTCGCCCCCACGAAAACGACGAGCTCTTCCGAGCCGCGCAGCGGGGTGGTGTTCTACCAGCCCAGGGGCGACCACTTCGAGTGGTTCGTCAACGCAACGGGATTCTCCCCGGGGTATCACTATCGAATCGAGCTGAACGTTGACGACTCGCTGAACTACGCCATCGGCAGCATCGCCGCGAACGAACAGGGGCAGCTCCTGGGCTTCGGCGTCCTCTCGCGCTTCGCCGATCGCTACTGCGTGGGCAGCGATGGCAGCCCGCCGACTCCGCTCACCGGATCGCACTGGATCGGGATCAGGATCAAGGAGGATGGCTCGACGCCCGGTGATCATTCGATCACCGCATCATCGCTGCCCTGCACCGGAAACGGCGACGAGCACTTCCAGTACATGATGTACGAGCAGCGTATCGTCCCGTTCGATGGACTGGGAAGCGCTGAGTAGCGGGCCGGACAGAACGGCCGCGCATCCCATCACTGCTTGTACAGCAGATACAGGTGCACCGTTTCCGGTCCCCGATAGGACGACCCGATGGGCTGCTTGAAGTATCCATCCAGCACGTATGTGGAATCCCGCAAGAGCGTATAGCCATTGGCCGCGAAGTCGCTCGCGGTGATGCCCCAGAACGTCGGTCCCGTTTGTCCATCCCAGAACACGAGCGTGCCCGGCGGCGATTCCCGGATGAGCTGCACGTTCCTGGCATGATCCCACACCCACCCGTCGCGCGTCCACACGTGCTCCCACTTGGGCTCCTCCCACGCATCGCGCCCGAACAGAATGCACATGTAGGTCTGGCTCCAGATGAGCTGGTGCACCGGACGCTTGTGGTCCTGGAACCAGCCGTACATCTGGCGCACCGCGAGCGCGTCGCGCGCCCAGGGAATGCCGTCCACGAAATACACAGTGGCGAGCGCCACGCGCGCCAGCACGATCGCGGCGGCCGCCGTCACGAGGGGACGCGGCAGCCACGCGAGCAGGCGCACGAGCGCGTTCCACCCCACGAGCATGATCAGCGCGATCGCCGGTGCGACGGTGATGAAGTACCGTGGCTCACCCGTGGAGTGGAAGATGCCATATGCCCGGAAGACGCCGTGCAGGAGGAAGATCGTGAGCACCGCCGTCGTGAGGGTGAACAGGCGCCGGCGCGCCACGAGCACGACGAATCCCGTCGCGAACGGCACGAAGAGCCATCGGCCCGTGATCTCGATGCGCTGCAACCAGTACTTGTGCATCGAATCGAGGAGTGGCTGCAGTGTGAGAGCAGTGGGCGTCGTGGTCCATTCGCCGGGCCAGTTGTGGCGGATGAAGAGCGGATCGTGCGTAATGACCAGCGCGGCGAGCCACCACGCCACGGCGCCCGATGCGAGCCACGCCACGCTCGGAATGCGCCGCCACCAGGGGCGCGCATCGCGACGGTCGAACAGCACCCACGCGCCCCAGAGCACGCCGAGGAAGAAGCCTTCGGGTCGCGCGAGAATCATGAGCGAGGCCACGATCATCCCGCTCCGGATCTGACCGCGCAGATGCAGCCGCAGCGCGATGATGAAAATCATCGCGAACAGCGGCTCGGTCATCGTGTCGGCGGAGAGGAGAAAGTACGTGGGCTGGAGGTACAGCAGCGGGATCACGAGCTCGGGTCGCTCGAATCCGGCCTCCTCGGCAATGCGATAGCTCTGCCACGCCGTCACGGCGCACACGACGACGGTGACCAGCTTGGCCGCCGGATAGCCCAGCAGCGCGGGCACCGCGAAGAGCACCGTGAAGAGAGGGCGCCCCCACACGCTCACGAAGATCTCCGGGTGATGCCATGCGGACCGCGCGAAGAGGAAGTGCGTGCCCGCATCCTCGAACGCGCTGTGCGGATAGAAGTGCGCGAGGAGCAGGCCGGACACCATGAAGACAGCGAGCCAGGCGTATGCGAACCGGCGCGTGCGCGTAGCCGGTCGCACGGGTGCCGCGCTGCGCAGCGCGCGACGCACCGCGCGGCGCGCTGCTCTCTGCGCCGCTCCCAATGTGCCGGCGGGCGGAATAGCTTGCGTGTCGGCAGGCATCACTGAACCCCTCCCGGCGTCGAGCGCATGGCGACCACGGATCTGAAGCATCTCGCGCGGTTTCTGCTCGTACCTGCGGCGCTCACGCTCGTGGTGGTCGTGCTGTTCATGCATCCGCCCCACGCGGCGACGTACGCCGAGGACGGCGGCGAAGTGGTGCGGCTCGCGCGAAAGGACACGTTTCTCCACCGCGTCATGGCCACGTTCGGCGGCCCGTCAGGCACGATGTGGTACACGCCCGCGGGTCCCCGGCTCGGGCTGCGCCTGCGCGCAACCCGTCTCACGCCGGCCCGGCGCTACATTCTGGAGCTCGACGTCGACAGCACCATCTACGATGTCGCAAGCTATGAAGCGGACGCCGACGGTCGCATCACCGCCGACACGGCGCTCACGGAATTCGCCGAGGGCGTGTGTGTGGGGCCGAACTATCATGCCCCCCGTCCTCTGCAAGGAACGCACACAATTCGCTTCTGGCTCAAGCGCGATGGCAACGCGCCATCCGGTACGCAGCCGACCCCCGCCGGCGCCGCACCCGCGGCCCTCCCCTGCCACGGCAATGGCGACGGGAAGTATGACTACGTGCTGCTGGAGGAAGCGCCGGCCCGGTATCAGTACCGCGGTCAGTAGCCTGGTCGGGAAGCGGCGCGCGGCGCGCGCCTGCGTCACGCCCGGGCCACATCCCCGTGTCACATTCCCCACGCCCCGCTTTCACCCACGACATCCCGTTCCCGGATCTCATCGGAGTTTCCCAGATCGTCCTGGAACATCTCCGAGGCCTGCTGCCCCAGCTCCCGATCCTCGATGAGCGCATCGAGCTCGTAGTTGATGGACACGCCCAACGGATTGAAATCCGTTGAGCCCACGCGCACCCAGCGATTGTCCACGACGCTCGTCTTCGCGTGCATCATGACGCCTCGCCACTCCCAGATGCGCACACCGTTGCGCAGCAGCCGGCGATAGGCGCGCCGGGTGAGCCGGCGTACCCAGGGATGATCGGACTTGCTCGGCACGAGCACGCGCACGTCCACACCGTCACGCGCCGCGCCCGCGAGCGCCTCGATCTCCGGGAGCGAGGGGACGAAATATGCGCTGGCGATCCAGATGCGCTGCTGCGCGGACACGGCCTGGAACTGGAAGGCGCGCCCCACGCGATAGCGGAGCGGCTCGCCCTCGACAATGCCGACGACTGCGCCAGGCTCGATCTCCGGATCGATGTCCACGCCGTGTGTGGGCGACACGAGATAGCGCCGCCGCCGGCGAGGCTCGCGTTCGCCGCCGGCGCGCCGCCACATGGCCTCGAACGCCTGCGTCATGTCCTGTGCCGCCGGCCCCTCGATGCGCACCGCGGTATCCCGCCACGGGGCACTCTTGCGCCGCGTCATCCCGCCCGACCACACCTCACCCAGCCCGATCCCCCCGGTCACGCCAACCGCATCGTCCACAACCAGCACCTTGCGGTGGTCGCGCGGCAGGAGCCCCAGCCACGGCGTGAGACCCGGCCGATTGAAGATCCGCACATCCACTCCCTCATTCCGCAGCCCGCGCCAGAACGCGCGCGGCGTCTCGCGGCTCCCGATCCAGTCAGCGATGAGCTGGACGCGTACGTCGCGGCGCGCCGCGGCAATGAGTGACTCGCTGAACCGCCGGCCCACCGCGTCGTCCAGGATCATGTAGTTCTCGAGCAGGATCGCGCGCTTCGCCCCATCGATCGCCGCGATCATCGTGTCGAACGTGCGCGGGCCGTTGCGCAGCAGCTCGACCCGGTTTCCACCCGAAGCGCCTGCATGGGCGATGCGCCAGAGTCCGCGCGCGAACGACGGGCCGCGCGCGGTCACTGGATCAACGACGCGCGGCGCGGCGGGCACGACCGGTGCGACCGGTTCGTTCGCCGTCGTGGGCCGCGTCACGGCTGGAAGCCTGGCCATATCGGCCTTAAGCTACTGCTGCCTCGCCAAGCCGGGCCAGCATGCGCCCGGCCCCTTCGACTCCCGCATCAGGACCATGCCTCCCACCCGCTCACCGCTGGACCTCGATCACGACAGTATGCGCCGCCTTGGCTACCGCGTGACTGACGTGGTGGCTGACCACCTCGCGTCGCTGCGCGAGCAGCCGGCGTTCACGTCCATCACGCGCGATGCGGCCCACCAGCTCATTGCGTCGCCCCCGCCCGAGCGCGGCACCGACTTCGACACCCTGCTCGACACGCTTCGCACGCGCGTGTTCCCGCACGCCGCGCGCGAGCCGCATCCGGGTTTCATCGCGTACGTGCCGAGCTGTCCCACCTTTCCCGCCGTGATGGGCGACTGGCTGGCGACCGGCTTCAACTTCTTCGCCGGCGTGTGGCCTGTGGCCGCCGGCCCCAACGAAGTCGAGCTGGTGGTGCTCGACTGGTTCCGGCAGTGGCTGGACATGCCGGCCGGTGCCGGCGGCATTCTCACGACCGGCGGCTCCGGCGCCAATCTCACCGCCATGATCGCCGCCCGACACCAGGCCGTGGGCGACGATGCCGCACGCATCGCACGGCTCTGCGTGTACATGTCGGACCAGACCCACTCCTCGGCCATCCGCTCCGCCTGGATCGCCGGAGTGCCGCGCGCCAATGTGCGACTGCTTCCATCCGACGAGCACTTCCGGCTCTCCATCCCCGCGCTCGAGGCGGCACTCGCGGCGGATCGCCGCGCGGGGCTCATTCCGCTCGCGGTGGTGGCCAACGGCGGGACTACGAATACGGGCGCCGTGGATCCGCTCGGCGACATCGCGGATCTCTGCGCGCGCGAACGCGTGTGGATGCACGTGGATGCGGCCTACGGCGGCTTTGCCGTCCTCACGGACCAGGGACGCACCGCGCTCACGGGAATCGGGCGCGCCGACTCGGTGACCGTGGACCCGCACAAATGGCTCTACGTCCCCTTCGAATGCGGCTGCCTCATGGTGCGCGAGCCGGCGCGTCTCAAGGCCGCCTTCCAGATCTACCCCGACTATCTCAAGGACGCCGAGAGCGTGGGTGAGGAAGTGAACTTCGCGGATTACGGCGAGCAGCTCACGCGCTACGCACGCGCGCTCAAGGTGTGGCTGAACGTGAGCTACTTCGGTGTGAGCGCGCTGCGCGATGCAATCGCCTACAGCATGTCGCTGGCGGAGCACGCCGAGCGCGCCGCGCGCGCGACGGGTGTCATGGAGATCATGTCGCCCGCCACGCTCGGCATTCTCTGCTTCCGCCTGCACCCGCGCGGCACGGACGATCCCGCGGCGCTGGACGAGCTCAATCAGCGCGTCAACGCAGCCGTGAATGCATCCGGGCGCTACTTCATCTCGAGCACGCGCATCCGCGGCGCCTTCTCTCTCCGGATCTGTCCCATCGGCTTCAGAACGCGCCAGGAGGATGTGGAGGGGGTGGTGGGTGTGGTGGCTGGTAGCTGGTAGCTGGTGGCTGGACTCCCTACGCCCTACCAGCTACCAGTAACCAGCCACCGCCGTTCAACCAGCTACCGCCCTTGCCCCCACCCCACTCCCCCGGAACATTCCCTCAATGCTCAACATCGACCTGACGGGCCGGCGCGCGCTGGTGGCGGGGGTGGCGGATGATGGTGGCTACGGCTTTGCGATCGCGAAGTCGCTCGCGGAGGCGGGCGCATCGGTCGTCGTCGGCACATGGCCGCCCGCGCTCAACATCTTTCTCAATCTCCTCGAACGCGGCAAGCTCGACGAGTCGCGCCGCCTCGCCACCGGCGGCATGCTCACCTTCGAGAAGATCTACCCGCTCGACGCCGCCTTCGACACGCTCAGCGACGCACCGGAGGAGTTGCGCGCGAACAAGCGCTACGCGGGCACCGGTGACTTTTCCATTGAGGGCGTTGCGCATCATCTGGTGGAGGATTTCGGCGACCATCCGCTGGACATTCTCGTACATGCGCTCGCCAACGGACCCGAGGTGAAGCTGCCGCTCATCGAGACGAGCCGCGCCGGCTATCTCGCCGCGCTCGGCGCGAGTGCCTACTCCATGGTGTCCATGGTGCAGCGCCTCGCGCCCCTCATGCGCCCCGGCGGCGCGTGCATCTCCCTCTCGTACATGGCCAGCGAGCGCGTGATTCCCGGATACGGCGGCGGCATGTCGTCCGCCAAGGCTGCCCTCGAGAGCGATACGCGCGTCCTCGCGTACGAAGCCGGCCGCAGGTATGGCGTGCGCCTGAACTGCATCTCGGCGGGCCCGTGGGCTTCGCGCGCCGCAAGCGCCATTGGCATCATCGGCAAGATGGTGGAATACGTCTCCACCAACGCGCCCCTCACGCAGCCGCTGGTCCCCGCCGAAGTCGCGGCCGCTGCGACCTTCCTCTGCAGCCCCCTCGCCAGCGGCATCACCGGCGCCACGCTCTACGTGGACAAGGGGTATCATGTGATGGGAATGACTGGTGTGTAGTGGCTGGTCGCTGGTCGCTGGACTCCCCACGCCCTACCAGCGACCACCTACCAGCGACCACCTACCAGCGACCACCGACCACCGACCAGCGACCGTTGTAATGCCCCTTCTCCCCTTCCCCATCACCGAAACCACGCTCGGCAACGGGCTGCGCGTCATCGTGGTGGAGACGGGGTTCCCCGACATCGTGTCGCTCCAGATTCCGGTCCAGACCGGTTCGCGAAACGAAGTCGAGCCGGGGAAGACCGGGTTCGCGCATTTCTTCGAGCACATGATGTTTCGCGGCACCGAGCGCTATCCGCCGGACGCCTATCAGCGGATCCTGACACGCGCGGGCGCCCGGCAGAACGCGTTCACCTCCGACGATTTCACGAACTATCACATCACCTTCTCGCGCGACGATCTGGAGCGCGTGCTCGACATCGAAGCGGATCGCTTCCAGCATCTCAACTACTCCGAAGAGGATTTCCGCACCGAGGCGCGGGCCGTGCTTGGCGAATACAACAAGAACGCCGCCGATCCCACGGAGAAGCTCTTCGAGGTCATGCGCGATCGCGCGTACACCACACACACGTACAAGCACACCGTGATGGGCTTCCTGCGCGACATCGAGGACATGCCCAACCAGTACGCCTACTCGCGTACCTTCTTCGACCGCTGGTACCGTCCCGGTTACGCCTCGCTCATCATCGCCGGCGATGTCACGCCGGAGGTCGCCATTCCGCTCGTCGAGCAGTATTGGGGCGCGTGGCAGCCGGGCCATTACACGGCGTCCATTCCCAGGGAACCCGACCCGTCGGCACCCGTGGCGGCGCACGTGCCATGGGACACCCCCACGCTGCCGTGGATCACCGTGGCGTTTCACGGACCATCTTTCCGCGCGACCGATCACGTATCCGCCGCTGCCGATCTGCTCGTGGACCTCTGGTTCGGTCCCACCTCCACGCTGTATCGCCAGCTCGTGGAGCAGGAACAGCTTGCCGACCAGCTCTTCGCTTTCAATCCGCAGAGCGTGGACCCGGGACTCATCACCATCGGCGCGCGCGTGAAGCAGATCGCCGACCTCGTACCGGTGCGCGATGCAATTCTGCTGGCCGCCGCGCACGCGCGCGACGCGCTGGTGACCAGTCGCCGGCTCGACCACGCGAAGACGCATCTCCGCTACGAATTCCTGCGCGGGCTCGACAACACCGAGGCGATCGCCGCCGCCATCGCGCACTACGTGCACTACGAGCGCACCACGGAAACGCTGGAGGAGCTCTTTCACACGCGGTCACGCATCACGCCGCGGGATCTGCGCGGCGTCGCGCGCACGTTCCTCACGAACGAACGACTCGTGATGACCACGCTGTCGCACGATCCGCTGCCTGACGCGATGCGCGCGCAGCCCTCACTGCCGGAGTCGCGGCCGCGCCGGGCCGCACGCGGTGCCACGGCGGGAATCGTGGTGCAACGCGCGCTGATCCCGCAGCTCGAGGTGAGGCTGCTCTTCACCGTGGGCTCCGCGCACGATCCCGCGGGCCGGGAAGGACTCGCCGCGCTCGCGGCCGCGATGATCGCGGACGCCGGATCGCGCGAGCTGCCCATTGCCGGCATCCGCGAGGCGCTGCACCCGCTGGCCGCCACCATCGAGCGCCAGGTGGATCGCGAGATGACCACGTTCATCGTGCGCGCGCATCGCGACACCTGGGCGCGCTGCGTCGACGTCGTGTTGCCCATGCTCACGGCGCCCGGACTGCGCGAGGAGGACTTTGCCCGCCTGCGCGATGCGCAGCGCCATGCACTGCTCGAGGATCTGCGCGCCAGCAACGAGGAGGAGCTCGCCAAGGAACGCCTGCAGGCGAACATCTTCGCGGGAACGCCGTACGGCCACCCTCCGGCCGGGACCGTCGCCGGTCTCGATGCCATCTCGCTCGAGGACGTGCGTGCCTTCATCGCGACCCAGTTCACGCGCGCCAACCTCACCACGGGCGCCGCCGGCAATCTGCCCGCCGCATTCCTCACCCGGCTGCGCATCGAGCTTGCGGCGCTGCCCACCGGCACCGTCACCGCCGCGCCCGTTGTTCCGGTCGCGCGGCACGACGGCCTGCGCATCGAGATCATCCGCAAGGAGACGCGCTCCACCGCCATCTCGCTCGGTCACCCCATTGCGGTCACGCGCGCGCATCCGGATTTCCCCGCGCTCTGGCTCGCCCGCGCCTGGCTCGGCGAGCACCGGTCATCCGTGTCACACCTGTATCAGCGCATCCGCGAGATCCGCGGCATGAACTACGGCGACTACGCCTACATCGAGGCCTTCCCGGGCGGCATGTTCCAGTTTTTCCCCGACTCCAATCGCGCACGCCACCATCAGCTCTTCGAGATCTGGCTGCGGCCGGTGCTCCCGGAGCACGCACACATGGCGCTGCGCATCGCCCTCCACGAGCTGCGCGCGCTCATCACGAACGGGCTCGACGCCGGCGCCTTCGAGTCCACGCGCGAATATCTCATGAAGAGCACGCCGCTGCTCACGGCCTCACAGAGCGACAGGCTCGGATACGAGCTCGACGCGCGCTGGCACGGCATCCCGGGCTTCACCGAATGGCTGCGCGGCCGCCTCGCCGCGCTCACGCGCAAGGAGGTGAACGACGCCATCCGCCGGCATCTCTCCGGCACCGATCTCGACGTCGTGATCGTCACGCGCGACGCCGAGATGCTGCGCGATGCGCTCGTGTCGGACGCCGTCTCCACGGTGACGTACGATTCGCCCATGCCGGGGGCACTGCTCGACGAGGATCGCATGATCGGCGCCCTGCCGCTCGCCATCGCGCCCGAGCACGTGCGCATCACGGACGTCGATGCCGTCTTCGCGAGCTGAGGCATGGTGATACCCGAGGTGTTGGGCGATCGTCCTGATATGGTGCAGCAACCCCGAACGTCCACTCACCGTCGCCACATCGCGCGCTGGATCGCGCTCGCCATCGCGGTCATCGCGTCGCTCGCCGTCGTCCGCGCCGCCGGCCACTTCAATCAGACCTTCGACGAAGGCGCGCACGTCGCGTCGGGCATCGAGTGGTTCCAGTTCCACACGTACAGCTACGACCCGCAGCATCCCCCGCTGGGACGCATTGCCATCGCGCTCGGCCCCTGGCTCTCCGGCGTGCGCGGCAGTCACCTGCTTACGTCATGGGAAGAAGGAAACCGGATCCTGATGGATGGCAGTCGCTACGCGCATACACTCGCGCTCGCGCGGCTCGGCGTGCTGCCCTTCTTTCTGCTCCTCCTCGCGACCGTGTGGGTGTGGACCCGGTGGCGCTACGGCGAAGCGGCGGCGCTGCTGGCCGTGCTGCTCACGGCCACCGTATCGCCCGTGCTCGCGCAGGCCGGACTGGCAACCACCGACATGCCGCTCGCCGGCACGCTCTGCTTCGCCTGGTACGCGTTGCTGCGCTGGCTCGAGCGGCCGGGACGGCGCCGCACCGCGCTCCTCGCGCTGGCGTTCGCGCTCGCCGTCACGAGCAAGTTCTCCGCGGTGCCGTACTTCTGCCTTTCCGCCCTGTTCGTCGTGATGTGGCGGCTGGTGTTCGGCGACCGCGCACGTGCCGGCGGCGATGCGGCCGGGCCCGTCGTGCGCTGGCGCTTTGCGAACCTTGGCGCCTTCGTCGTGCCGGCCGTGCTCGGTCTCATCGGCGCGGGCATCGTGATCTGGGGCCTGTACCGCTTTCACGTCTCGTGGGCGCACGGTGGTCACATTCCGGTCCCCGCGCCGGAACTCCGCGCCGGGCTGCAGCAGCTCATGCAGCACAACGCGGGCGGCCAGGCGGCGTACATCTTCGGCCACATCAACCGCAGCGGCTGGTGGTACTTCCCCCTCGTCGAACTGCTCGTGAAGGCGCCGCTCGCGCTGCTCTGCCTGACCGCGCTGGCCATTGGCGTGTTCGCGCGCGACCGCGGTGCGAAGCTCGACTGGCGCGAGGTCGCACCGTTCCTCGCCGTGGCGGCGATCCTCCTCACCGCCATGGCGGGCCAGATCGACATCGGCGTGCGACACATCTTTCTCGTCTATCCACTGCTCGCCATTCCCGTGAGCGGCGTCATCGTCGAGCTCTGGCATGATTCGGCGCGACAGCTCGAAACGCGTACGGCGCTCACCGTGCTCCTCCTCTGGCAGGTGGCCGCGTCGGTCCATGCCTATCCGGATTTTCTCGCGGACTTCAACGCGCTCGCGGGACGCCACCCGGAACGCGTGCTGGTGGACAGCAATCTCGACTGGGGGCAGGATCTCCGGGTGTTGTCCGACACTCTCGCGGCACGCCACGTCGCCTCCGTGTCACTCTTCTACTTCGGCAGCACGCCCGTGGGCGCGGTGCACCTCGCCGACACGGTACGCCTGGGCGGTTCGGCCCACGCCACCGGATGGATCGCCGTGAGCCAGACGTACCTGCAGGGCGACTACGTGGACTGCTTCACCTGGCTGCGCAGCCATCAACCGGTCGCGCGCATCGGTTCGTCCATGCTGCTCTACCGGATTCTGCCGGACACGGTGCCGCGCCTCCCTTCCGGTACCGTTGCGGTCACGTCGAGCATCGAGCCGTACGGCGTACCACTCGGCACCACGGAGCGACAGAATCTGATCTGCCAGCAGCCGCGTGTGCTCGTACGCGGCGGCACGGCGGCGTTCGAGCCGGCGGTGGCGCAGGAAGGCGACGAACCGTCCGGCGCGACGTCCGGTACACCGGCCAGCGCCGCGGACGCGCGCAACGCGCCCGCCGCGGTGAGCGCCGCGATGCTGCTCGATGCGCCGAATGACGCAACGAACTGGCTCACCTATGGCCGCGACTACACCAATCGCCGCTACTCGCCGCTCGATCAGATCAGTACGGACAACGTCAACCGGCTCACACTGGCCTGGGTGCATCAGCTCGAAACGCCGCCTGGCGGCCAGGAGAGTTCACCCGTGGAAGTGAACGGGACGCTGTACTACACGGGTCCCTTTGGCGCCGTGGTCGCCGTGGATGCACGCACCGGCGCGGAGCTCTGGCGGCACCAGCACAAGCTTGCGTCGGTGCCTACCTGCTGCGGCGCGAAGAATCGCGGCGTGGCCGTGTACGGCAACGTGGTGTACGTCAGCACGCTCGACGATCACGTGCTCGCGCTCGACAATCGCACGGGCAGCGTGCTCTGGGACGTGCAGACCGCTGATCCCGATTCGTCGTACTCCATGACCAGTGCGCCGCTGGCCGTCGATGGCCGGATCATCGTGGGCATTGCGGGCAGCGACTTCGCCATGCGCGGATTCGTGGACTGCTACGACGCGCGCACTGGCAGGCGGCTCTGGCGCTTCTATACCATCCCCTCGCCCGCCGAAGGCGGTTGGTGGGGAAAGTGGTCACCCACGACGCCGGAGGGCGACAGGCTGCCGCGCGACATCGCGCAGGAAAAGCGCGACAGTGCACGCTACGCCGATGCCTGGAAGCTGGGTGGTGGCGGTGTCTGGAACACCCCGTCGTACGATCCGGCGCTGCACATGATCTACTTCGGCGTCGGCAACGCCGCGCCCAACATGGATGGCTCGGTGCGGCCGGGCGACAATCTCTACACGGCGTCGGTCGTCGCGGTGGACATCAATACCGGCACGCTCAGGTGGTACTACCAGGAAGTGCCGCACGACCTGTGGGACTACGATGCCTCGAATCCCACCGTGCTCTTCGACGTGACGGTGAATGGCGAGCGCGTACCGGCAGTAGCGCAGGCGGGAAAGGATGGATGGGCCTACATCCTGGACCGGCGCACCGGACAGCGCATCCGTCGCACCTCGCCGTTCGTTCCGCATGAAAACACCTTCGCGGCGCCCACCGCCGCGGGCACGCGCATCATGCCGGGAATGGGCGGCGGAGCGAACAACGCGCCGCCGTCGTTCTCACCGCTCACCGGGCTCTTGTACATCGCCGGCATCGTGGAGCCCGTGTCCTACACGCTCGCGCCGGAACCGCTGGTGATCGGTTCGAAATATCAGGGTGGGAACCACTACCCGCTGGCACCGGCCACGGGCACGCTCACCGCCATTGATGTGAACACCGGAGAGGTGCGCTGGCAGACGAAGACCGCCGAGCGCATGCTGGGCAACGGCACGCTCGCGACCGCGGGTGATCTGGTGTTCTACGGGGAGCAGCAGGGCGTCTTCCACGCGGCCGACGCCCGAACGGGAAAGATCCTCTGGACAAGCAATACCGGAGGGCACGTTCGTGCGCCTCCGGTCACGTACGAGGTGGATGGAACGCAGTACGTCGCGATTGCCGCGGGGGGTGCGCTCTTCTCGTTCTCGCTGCCTGCCGACGCCCGGCGCTAGAAGCCGGGCGTCCTGTAGCGGTCGGCTACCAACCGCCTACCAACCGCCTATCAACCGTCTACCAGCCAGCACGCGGCTGATGCGACGTTCCCGCGGGCGAGCCGTGCACCGGCATCGGCATGATGATGCCAATGGGCATGGTCGTACGGCCGTGACCGCGCGGGTCGCAGTTGTCGCCATCGACGACGCCGCCGCGGAGAATCACGCCGATGATCGAGCCAATGCCGCCCACCGTTCCGTGGGTGCCAGTGCCGGCTGAGGCGATACCCGTGCCGGCCGGATAGGTGACAGGATTGGGCGTGGGACGCGGTCCGACGACCGGTGCTGGCGCCGCGACGGGCGCGGTAACCGTGGGTTCCGGAGACGGCGCGGGAGCGACCGCCGCTACCTGCTGTACCTCAGGCTTTGGCGAGGGCCTGGCCTTGGGCGCGATCTGCTTTTTGGGCGTGCCCTTCGCGACCGCCGCCTTGGGCGCCTCTCCGAGCTCGACCGCGGAGACGACCTGCTGCGGACGATACTGCGACGAGGCCAGGTCCGACGTGGGCGCCGACGCGCGCTGAAGGTCGCCCTGCAGGGCGGGGCTCAACCCGGCATCACGCGGCTGTGCATCGCGACCACAGGCGACCGCCATCAACGCCACCGCGCCAACTGCCAGTACTTTCACTGCATTCATGGGCTCCTCCTCGTGGAACCATCCCCCAAGACCCCGCGCCGTTCACGGCACCGCTTTCGCTGGAGACAGTCGCAGGCGCTGTACTAATTGCATCTCTCGCGCCATGGTTCCACCCGTAAAAACCGGGGTTGGCGGCCGTTTCCGTCCACTTCGCGAGACGACGGGTGTCCCGCCATTCGTACACCAGGGAAATCGTACATGCCTATCATTCACCGCCGCGCGCGCGTTGTCCATGTACGCCGTGGGCGCGGCACGGCTATCAGCGCCATGCTCGCGTCTGCTTCACTGGTTCTCACGGCTTCCTGCCAGACACCGCCGTCGGGCGCGCGATCACTCTCGGCAGCCCAGCGCGCCGCCATTGCCGATACGGTGAAGCAGACCATGATCGCCGCCTGCAATCTCTCGGGCGGCAACGTCGTCGCGCGACTCATGAGTCTGTACCCCGATACCGGACAGATCATTTCGGCCAGCGTCGGTCACATCACGACGTCACGCGACTCGCTGCGCCAGAACATCCAGACGTTCTGGACGAATGTTGGACGGAACATGCGGGACCCCAAGTGGGAATGGACGTCGATGCACGTAGACGTCCTCGCGCCGGACGCCGCTGCCATGACCGCCACTTATTCGATTCCGCACCTGACGCCAACCGGCATGCGGCATGTGATCGGCGGCGCCTGGACCGCCGTCTTCCAGCGCCGCGGCAAGCGCTGGGTGATCGTACAGGAACACCTGTCTGATCTACCACAGTAGCTGGTCGCTGGTCGCTGGTTGCTGGACTCCCCACGCCCTACCAGCAACCAGCTACCAGCAACCAGCTACCGCCGTTCAACCAGCGACCAGCAACCAGCGACCAGCAACCATCAACGGCCCCAATCCTGCTGCATGACCGGTGAACACAGCAGCAGGGTCCGATGAGTGACTCACGTGTCGATTTTCCCGACCGGCGCACGGCATGGATGGCGACAGCCATTGCGGCCACGATCGTCGCTCTCATCTTCGCCGGTCAGAGCTACCTCTATCAGCGCATCCTCGGCCACACCGCGCCCGCAGGCCAGACGATCGCGGTTGAGCTCGTGCGCTGGTATCTCTGGCTGGCGCTCGTTCCCCTCATCGCGGCGACGATCCGTCGTCTGGAACGCACCGTCGCCCGCACGCGGCGGCGCCTGGCGCTGCACGGTTGCGCGGCGCTGGGCTTCGTAGTTGCTCATGCAGCCATTACCACGGTCGTGAGCCGCGCGATCGAGGGTGCCGGGATTCCTCCCGATCTCTCGTTTCCGGAACATGTCGCCACGATGTGCGCGGTGGATGTGCTCGTCTACGCCATGATCGTCGCGCTCTATCACGCCGCGGCGTATCACGAGCGCTACCGCCAGCGCGAGCTGTTCGCGAGCCAGCTGCAGGCGCAGGTCGCGCAGTTGCGCCTCCGCGAGATGCGCGCGCGGCTGCAGCCGCATTTTCTCTTCAACTCGCTCAACACCATCTCGGCGCTCATGCATACCAACGTGGATCAGGCCGACGCCATGCTCACGGCCTTCAGCGATCTCCTGCGGTCGTCGCTTCGCGCCAGTGAACGCCAGGAGATCCCGCTCCGGCAGGAGATCGCCTTCGTGCGTCGCTATCTCGACATCATGGCGCTGCGATTCGGCGGCCGGCTCACCGCGAATGTGCAGATCGACCCCGCCGTCGTGGATGCGCTCGTGCCGAATCTTCTGCTGCAGCCGCTCGTGGAGAACGCGCTCCGCCACGGCATTGCGCGCCGCGGGCAGGGCGGATTCGTCGAGGTCCGCGCGTGCCGGCTGGATGGAGACCTCCAGCTTCGCGTGCTGGACGACGGGCCCGGATTACCGGCCGAATGGCAGGAGCGCCACAGCACCGGGCTCGGCCTCCGCATGACGCGCGAACGGCTGGACACGCTCTACGGGTCGCGGCACCACATGGAGATCGGCAATCGCGAGGGAGGCGGAGCACAGCTCCTGCTCACGATTCCGTTTCGGGTGGCGCTCGAGACGAGGCCCGCCGCTTGAATGGTCATGTCGCCCGCACCACTTCGCGCGCTCATCGTCGATGACGAAGAGGCCGCCCGGGTTCGCCTGCGCGCGCTGCTGACGCGCGAGCCTGGTGTGGAAGTCGTCGGTGAGTGCGCAACGGGCGCGGAGGCCGTCGCGGCCGTTGAACGGGACCGGCCCGATGTCGCGTTCCTCGACGTGCACATGACGGACATCGACGGCTTCGAGACCGTCCGCCGTCTCGCGCGCGATCTTCGGCCCGCGATCATCTTTGTCACCGCGTTCGACGAATACGCCGTGCGCGCTTTTGACGTGCACGCGGTGGACTATCTCCTTAAACCGTTCAGCCGGGAACGACTGCATGACGCCGTCGAACGCGTGCGGGAGCGTCGCGCGCACATCGATCCTGCCATCCTCGATCAGCGTCTCGTCCACGTACTCGAGGAGCTGGCCGACGGGCGCCATCCGCGCGAACGACTCGCCGTCCGTTCCGACGGCCGGCTGTTCTTCGTTCGCATCGCCGACATCGACTGGGTGGAAGCCGATGCCAACTACGTGAAGCTGCACACCCGCGGCGAGGTGCATGCGCTGCGCGAAAGC
>DATNDS010000039.1:0-79091 GCA_035553215.1 Gemmatimonadaceae bacterium | reverse complement strand
GCCGCGTAGCGCGGCGCAGCATCCAGGGAATACGCCGGAAGGGCGGAAAACGCTCCCAGTGAACCTGCACCCAGCAGCATCGACCCTCGAAATATAATCAGCCGGTTGACGAGTGCGCCCGCCAGCAGGCTCCCCGCCAGGCGCGCACCGCCCTCCACCAGCAGTGAACGAACGCCGCGCGCCGCCAGTTCCTCGAGCGCGGAGATGATCCCCGCCGCGCGCAGGACGCGCACCCCCGCATCTTCCAGGGCACGCACGCGCGGCGCATCGGGCGCGTCCACGATGACCAGGGTGGGCACCTCGCGCGCCGTACGCACGACGATGGACGTGAGTGGCAGCCTGGCGCCACGATCGAAGATCACGCGCCGCGGCGCGACGCGCGGCGCCGGCGCATCGCGGACCGTGAGCGAGGGATCGTCCGCGAGCACTGTGCCGATGCCCACGGCAATCGCATCGCTCTGGGCGCGCAGCCGGTGCACCGTGCGTCTGGCGCGCTCGCCCGTGATCCAGCGCGAGCGGCCCGCGGCGTCCGCCATCGCGCCATCGAGCGACACTGCAAGTTTGAGCGTGACCCATGGGCGGTTCGCGCCGAAGGCGTGCAGGAAGGCTGCATTCAGCTCCTCTGCCGCCGCTCCCTCCAGCCCAACCTCCACGGTCACTCCTGCGGCCCGCAGCCGGTCCGCGCCGCCGGCGGCCACCGGATTGGGATCGCGCGCGGCAACCACCACGCGGACGACTCCCGCGGCCAGCAGCGCATCCGCGCACGGCGGTGTGTGCCCGTGGTGCGCGCAGGGTTCGAGGGTGACGAACATCGTGGCGCCCCGGGCGTGCTCACCCGCCGCCCGCAGCGCCATGACTTCCGCGTGCGGTGCGCCGTAGCGCTCATGGTATCCCTCGCCCACGATCGTCCCGTCGCGAACGAGGACGGCGCCCACCAGCGGATTGGGTGCGGTCTGTCCCCAGCCGCGTCGCGCGAGCGCCAGCGCCCGGCGCATGAAGACCGCGTCGCGCGGACTCCCGCTCGCTGGCACTACCTGAGAACCACCTGGCCGCTGCCGGATCGCACGCTGCCCAGCCGCCACGCGCCGATCCCGCCTGCGCCGGCGGCGGCCATCACCGCCGCGGCCGCCGCCGGCTCACACACCACCACCATCCCGATCCCCATGTTGAACGCGCGGTACATCTCGGAACGTGCCACGCCGCCGGCGCGTTCGAGCGTCTGAAACACGTTGGGGATGGTCCAGCTCGTCGTGTCCACCTCGGCGTCCAGGGACCCCGGCAGCGCCCGATTCAGGTTGCCGGGGATGCCGCCGCCGGTGATGTGCGCCAGCGCGTGGACGCGCGCGCGGAGCGGACGCAGAACGGAGAGGTACGAGCGGTGCACGCGCAGCAACACGTCCGCGACCGATGCGGATTCGCCCGGGAACGCGTCGTGCACGCCGAGCCCCATGCGCTCGTGCACGATCCGTCGCGCCAGCGAATACCCGTTCGTATGCAGCCCCGAGCTCTCGAGCGCCACGAGCACATCTCCGCGCCGTACGCGTGCCGGACCGAGCACGGCGTCCTCCTCCACCCAACCGGTGATGAAACCCGCCAGATCGTAATCCGGGGGCGTGTACAACCCGGGCATCTCCGCGGTCTCACCGCCAACGAGCGCACAGCCGTTCTCACGACAGCCCGCCGCGACGCCGCGCACGATGGCCTCCGCCACCTCAGGGACCAGCGTCCCGAACGCCACGTAGTCGAGAAAGAACAGCGGCTCGGCGCCCTGCACGAGCACGTCGTTCACGCAGTGGTTCACGAGATCGTGGCCAATGGTGTCGTGCCGGTTCGCATCGATGGCCACGCTGATCTTCGTGCCGACACCATCCGCGCTCGACACCAGCAGCGGCGCGAGCGCCTCCGGCGGCATGCGGAACATGCCACCGAAGCCGCCGAAGCCGCCGCGCACACCCGGCGTACGCGTGGACTCCACCAGCGCGCGAATGCGGTGCTTGGCCTCGTCCGCGGCGTCAAGGTCTACACCCGCCGCGCGATAGTCGAGCGGGGTGCTCACGGGAGCAGATCCTGGTCGAAGCTCACGAGCCGGTGAAAGTCGCGCACGCGCCGCGCGATGTCCGTGGGTCCGATCTCGAGGAAGCGCGCGATGGAGAAGCGCTCCACGGCAAAGGAGCCCATGGCTGATCCGTATACCACGGCACGCTTCAGGTTGGGCGCACTGAGGTCGCCCGTGCGCGAGAGATAGCCGATGAAGCCGCCGGCGAAGGCGTCGCCCGCGCCCGTGGGGTCGAAGACATCCTCCAGCGGGTAGGCCGGGGCATAGAACACGGTGGATGGCGAGAACATGAAGGCGCCATGCTCCCCCTTCTTGATGATGACGTGTCTCGGACCATGCTCCATGATCCAGTGCGCGGCCTTCACCAGATTCACCTCCTCGGTGAGCTGGCGCGCCTCGGCATCGTTCAGCGTGAGGAGATCCACCTTGCCGAGCAGCGTGAGCAGATCCGAGCGGCGGCTCTCGATCCAGAAGTTCATCGTGTCGCACGCCACGAGGCGCGGACCGTTCATCTGCTCGAGCACATCGAGCTGCAGGCGCGGATCGATGTTCCCCAGAAAGACGAACGGCGCCGAGCGGAACTGCTCGGGGATCTTCGGCCGGAAGTGCGAGAAGACGCCGAGACTGGTCTCCAGTGTTTCCGCCGAGTTGAGGTCGTGGCGATAGCGGCCGCGCCAGCGGAACGATTCCCCGTCGGCCTGTTCCAGTCCCGCGAGATCCACTCCCCGCTTCACGAGCGGATCGAGCCGGTCCAGCGGATAGTCGCTGCCGACGACGCCGACCACCTGGACGGGCGTGAGCAGACTGGCGGACGCCGCGAAGAAGGTTGCGGACCCGCCGAGCACGTCATCGGCCCGGCCGAATGGCGTTTCAACGGAATCGAGCGCAACGGAACCGACGACGAGAACGGTCATGGAGAAAGAGGGCGGTTGTAGGGGTCGGAATCGGCCGGCGTCATCTGGGGACGCTCCTCACATTCTCGCGGGTGCGGTGATGCCGAGAATCGCCAGCCCGTTGCGCAGCACGATCTGCGCGGCGCGGGCGAGGAGGAGACGCGCGCTCATGAGGCGCGCCGGCTCGTTCAGCACGTGATGCTTGTGATACCAGAGGTGCGTCTGCCGCGCGGCGTCGAGCAGATAGCTCGCGATGCGATGCGGCTCGAGCGTCTCGGCGGCGCCGGCGACGAACGCGGGAAAATCCACGAGCGTCTTCACCAGCTCCTGCTCTTCGGGTTCCGCGAGCGCGTCGAAATCGACACCATCGGTGGTGATGGACTCGGGCGCGATCTCGCCGACGCGAAAGATGCCGCAGAGCCGGGCATGCGCCATCTGGATGTAGTACACGGGATTCTCCTCGGACTGCGAGCGCGCCAGATCCACATCGAACACGAGCTGCGAGTCGATTTTCCGCATGAGGAAGAAGTAGCGCACGGCGTCGCGCCCGACGTCATCGACGAGGTCCCGCACGGTGACGTATTCGCCGGCGCGCTTGGACAACTTCACTTCCTCGCCGCCACGCATCACGGTCACCATCTGATGCAGCACGTATTCGGGATACCCGGCCGGGATGCCCATGTCGAGCGCCTGGAGTCCCGCGCGAACGCGCGTGACGGTGCTGTGGTGGTCCGCGCCCTGGACGTTGATCGCGCGCGTGTAGCCGCGTTTCCACTTGGTGACGTGATAGGCCACGTCCGGCAGAAAATACGTGTACGTGCCGTCGCGCTTGCGCATGACGCGATCCTTGTCGTCACCGAACTCCGTGGTGCGGAGCCAGAGCGCGTTATCCTGCTCGAAGGTGTGTCCGGCGGCCACGAGCGCACGGACCGTTTCCTCCACCTTGCCATCGGCGTAGAGCGACGACTCGAGATAGTACGTGTCGAAGCGCACGCCGAACGCCTGGAGATCCCGGTCCTGCTCCGAGCGCATTTCCTGGACGGCGAAGCGGGTGATGATGTCGAAATCGGCGCCCCGGTGATCGCCCGGGTGACGCTGCACGTAGTGCTGCGCGATCTCGCGGACGTACTCTCCATGGTAGCCGCCTTCGGGAATCGGCACATCACGGCCGTCCGCCTGCGCGATGCGCGCCTGCACGCTCCGTCCGAGGTTGGCGATCTGCACGCCCGCGTCGTTGTAGTAATACTCGCGCGACACGCGCCACCCGGTCCACTCGAGCAGGGCGGCGACCGCATCGCCGAGCGCCGCCTGACGCCCGTGCCCGACGTGCAGCGGGCCGGTGGGATTGGCGGACACGAACTCGACGTTCACGCGCTTCCCCGCCCCTGCGGCGGATCGTCCGAACTGATCGCCCCGCGCGACGATGGCGGCGAGACCGCGCGCGCTCGAGCCCGCCGTGACGTGGAAATTGATGAAGCCCGGCCCGGCGATCTCCACCCGCTCCACGCCGGCCGACGCCAGATCCAGCCGCCGCGTCAGCTCCTGCGCGATGTCGGACGGTTTGCGCTTCACGACGCGCGCGAGCGTCATGGCGAGATTCGTCGCCCACTCGCCGTGCGCCGGATCGCGCGGCCGCTCGAGCACCGGATCGACGGGATCGGACACACCCATCCCACGCGCCGCATCGATCAGCGCGGCGCGAATGGAGTCACGTACCGTCATGTGGAAGACGAATCCTTGGGCGGCGCGGCGGGCTTCGCGGCAGGTTTCGCGTCGGTTGACGATCCCTTGTCGCTGGATCCCGCATCCGACTTCGTTCCGGCCGACTCCGCGGAGCCGGAGTCGCCGGAGTCCCGCGGCTGGGAGGGCTGCCCCTTCTTCCCATCCTTGCCGTAATCCGTGATGTAGAATCCCGAGCCCTTGAACAGCAGGCCGGCACCCCCCGAGACCTGTCGCTGCGCCACGGCGCCGCACACCGGACAGGGCAGTTCGCTCACGCTATCGCTCATCTTGCGATAGAACTTGTCGAAGCGGTGACCGTTTGGGCAGGCGAATTCGTAAGTTGGCATTTCGATACTACTTAAGCATGGTGATATGAGACAGAAAGTTAACTACGCCGGACGTCAGGCTCAAGCGCTCACGGTGCCTCGGCTCAGGCGGCCGGCCGGTAGACGCCCCAGCTTGCCGCCAGCGCATCCGCGATCTCGCCGAGCGTGGCGCGCGCGCGAACCGCATCGATGATGCGCGGCATGAGCGGCGCGCGGAAGGCACCGGAGGATGTGTCGGCGGCGGCACGCAGCGCGGTCAGCGCGCGATTCCAGGTGGTCCGGTCCCGCTGTGCGCGCGCGGCCCGGGTGCGTTCGACCTGTTCGCGTTCCAGGCGTGAGTAGTCCGGCGTTGGCACCACGGGAGATTCCGCGCCGTCGCTGAATCGGTTCACGCCGACGACCACCGTCTCGCCCCGCTCGACGCGGAGCTGATAGTCATAGGCGCTGCGGGCGATCTCGTCCTGGAAGAAGCCGCTCGCGATGGCACGCTCCGCGCCGCCCAACTCGTCCACGCGCCGCAGCAACTCGAGCGCATGCTCCTCCAGCTCGCTCGTGAGGTGTTCCACGTAGTACGACCCGGCAAGCGGGTCCGCCGTGTTCGCGACGCCAGATTCGTATGCCACAACCTGCTGCGTGCGGAGCGCCAGCGTGGCTGCCTCGGCGGTGGGCAGCGCGAGCGCCTCGTCGTAGCCGTTCGTGTGCAGTGACTGCGTGCCGCCAAGTACCGCCGCCAGTGTCTGAACGGTCACGCGCACCACGTTGTTCAGCGGCTGCTGCGCGGTGAGCGTCACGCCGCCGGTCTGCGTGTGAAAGCGCATGCGACAGCTTGCGTCGGCGGCACCAAAGCGCTCGCGCATGAGGCGCGCGTACAGACGGCGCGCGGCGCGGAACTTGGCGGCCTCCTCGAACAGATCGTTGTGCGCCGCGAAGAAGAACGAGAGCCGCGGCGCGAACGTATCCACGGCGAGCCCCGCGGCAACGGCGCGCGACACGTACTCCAGCAGGTTGGCGAAGGTGAACGCGAGCTCCTGCACCGCCGTAGCGCCCGCCTCGCGAATGTGATAGCCCGAAATGGAGATGGGATTCCACGACGGGAGCTCGGCGGCACAGAACCGGAACATCTCCGTGACCAGGTCCAGACTCGGACCGGGCGGATAAATGTAGGTGCCGCGCGCGACGTATTCCTTGAGAATGTCATTCTGCACGGTGCCGCTCAGCGCGCCGCGCGCGATCCCCCGCTCCTCGGCCACGACGATGTACATGGCGAGCAGTGTGGACGCGGTGGCGTTGATGGTCATGCTCGTGGAGACGTGATCGAGCGGAATGCCGTCGAAGAGCGCGTGCAGGTCGTCCACCGTGTCGATGGCGACGCCCACTCGGCCGACTTCACCGAGGGCACGCGGCGAGTCGGAGTCGAATCCCATCTGCGTGGGCAGGTCGAACGCGACCGACAGCCCCGTCTGTCCCGCGTCCAGCAGCAGCCGGAAGCGCGCGTTGGTTTCGGCCGCGGTGCCAAAGCCCGCGTACTGGCGCATCGTCCAGAGCCGCGTGCGATACATGGTTGGCTGCACGCCACGCGTGTACGGAAAGCGGCCCGGATCGCCCAGGTCGCGATCATACTGCACCGGGGCGTCGTGCGGACGGTAACACGGCGCGATGTCCAGTCCGGATGGAGACACGCGCGCGCTGGGATCGGGCATGAACTCGGGGCGATACGGAGGAGTCATCGATGCAGGCGGGCCGCATCCGGAAGATAAGGGATGCGGCCCGGGATGCTACCGATTCCTGGTGAGGCGGCGCAGCGAGCCACCTGCCACAGACGTCAGCCGCGCGAGCAGTGATGCTGATCAGATGGAACGGACAGGATGGCCCGCGCCAAACCACGGATCGCTTCACTCCGCCATCGTTTCAATCAGACCGGCACACCTCCGAGCATCTCCGCGGCAAGTTCCACTTCTGCCTTGCTGCCGATGAACAGCGGTGTCCGCTGATGCAGCTCGGTCGGGTGGATGTCCATCACACGGGACATGCCATCGGTCGCCGCGCCACCCGCCTGCTCCACGACGAACGCCAGGGGATTGGCCTCGTACAGCAGACGCAGCTTGCCGCGCGGGCTCCGCACGTTTGATGGATAGCAGAACACGCCGCCGCCCAGCAGGTTGCGATGAAAGTCCGCCACGAGGCTGCCCACGTACCGCACGCTGAGCGCCTTGCGGTCGCCATCCAGCCCGCGATAGCGCCGCATGAGACCGCGCACGTGCTCGTCCCATACCTGCTCGTATGAATCGTTCACCGAGAGGTAGCGGCCATTGGCCGGGATGTGAATGTTGGGATGCGAGAGCAGGAATTCTCCAATGGACGGATCGAGCGTGAAGCCGTGCACGCCCTGACCCGTTGTGTACACCAGCATCGTGCTCGACCCGTAGATCACATATCCCGCCGCAGCCTGGCGCCGGCCCGGCTGCAGGAGATCCTCCATTTCCGCCCGTGTGCCACGCGTGATCTTGCGCAGCACGGAGAAGATCGTGCCGACCGGCACGTTCACGTCGATGTTGGATGATCCGTCGAGCGGGTCGAAGGTGAGGATGTACTTGCCGCAGCGAAAGCCGTCTGGAATGTGAATGATGTCCGGCTCTTCCTCGGACGCCATGCCACACAACCGGCCGCCATGGTCCATCGCCTTGATGATGATCTCGTTGGCCAGCACGTCCAGCTTCTGCTGCACCTCGCCCTGCACGTTCTGCGACTCGTTCGATCCGAGAATGTCGACCAGCCCCGCCATGCGAACCTTGCTCGCGATCATCTTGGCAGCGAGCGCGAGGTCGTACAGGATGCCAGAGAGTTCACCCGTGGCCTCGGGGTGCAACCGTTCCTGCTCGATGATGAATCGGTCGATCGTGACGACCGATGTAGGGGTGTGCTGAACCACGTTACACGTCTCCTCGAGGCAGGTCGATAGGCGCAGCGCGGAGGCGCTCGGAAGCGTACTCGCGCGCATCGGTCTCGTAGCGATTCCGGTGGTAACCGTGGCGCAGGCTCTCCCAGATGTATCGAACCGGGAAGGTCGCCGTCGCCCCAAACTGGTGCACGTGTCGCAATTCATGCAAGAGCAGTTCCCCGGTGAGCGGCACGTCCGGGGCGACGAAGACGGTGCGCCAGAACGTGATGGCCGCTACGCGCTGCTGGCCGAGCATCCAGCCCCCCATGCGTGTCGGAATGCCGCCACGGCGGAGCCGCACCACCTGGAGGTCGGGAAAGCGCTGCGCCAGCTCGGTTGGCAGCGCTACCGGGCTTCCAGTCACGGCGGCGATGAGACGCGCGACAATTTCCATCGGTCTCCGTTCTGCTCGATCTCCAGGGAGTGTCCGTCGGTCCGGACCACTACGGTGCCGGACCGATCGGTACGCAATATCGCCGCGCCCGTTCGCGCCAGTGTGCGCAACACCGACTGGCTGGGATGTCCGTAGGAGTTGCCGGCACCCACCGACACGAGCGCAAGCCGCGGCGCAACCGCGTGCACGAATTCGGCGGTGCTGCTCGTCACGCTGCCGTGATGCCCTACCTTCAAGACGTCGGCATGGAGTGCCATGGAATCCCGGCGGAGCAGCCACTGCTCCTCCCCCCGCTCGGCGTCGCCCATGAGCAGGAATCGCTCCTCGCCGTACTGGGCGAGCACCACCACGCTGCCCTCGTTGGGGTCATCCAGCGTGGTCATCCATGCGGAATCCGGCGCGAGCACGCGCAGCGAGACGCCGTCCACGGTGAGCGTGTCGTCCGGCGAGGCGCGGTGCCAGCGGACGCGCACGGCGCGCGCGGCGAGCAGCGACTCACGGTATGGGTCGCTCGTACCGGCATAGGCACCGTCCCAGTACTGCGCGGGGTGCAGCGCGCGGAGCACGCTCGACGCGCCGCCCACGTGGTCGCTGTGCGGATGAGAGAGCACGAAGAGCGCCAGCGGACCGCCGCGGCGCCGGAGATACGGAATCACGGTCGAGCGTCCTGCATCGCCGCCGCGCCAGGCGCGACCGGCGTCCACGAGAATCCAGCGCCCGGCTGGTGTGCGCAGGGCAATCGCGTCGCCCTGACCGACGTCGATCAGGTGCAGCTCCATCCCGTGGACGCGGTGCGGCGCCAGCGGCAGCCAGAGCGCCAGCGCAATGCTCGCGAGCGCGGCCACGAGCGCGGGTGCGGCATGGCGGCTCACGCCTGCCACGAGCAGGGCCAGCGTCGCGGCACCGGCGAGCAGCGCGCCGAGCAGCGTCGGGGCAACTTGCACCGTCGCGAAGGGCACACTGGCGCCGACAGTGGCCACGGCGTCCAGCGCGACCAGCATGGGGTGCGCCGCGCCGGCCAGGAATCGCGCCGCCTCGGGCATGAAGGAGCTGAGCGTAGCCAGGAACAGCGCGGGCTGCAGCAGCGCGACAATGGGCGTGGCCACGATGTTGGTGAGCGGTGCGATGAGACTGATGCGACCAAAGTGCCAGGCCACGAGCGGCGCGGTCACCGCCGACGCAACGGTGGAGGCCAGCCCCACCGTGGCCAGTCCGGCACGCCACCCGTCGAGACGCGGCGCGATCCATCGCCTGGCAAGGATGCCACTGGCAATGAGGCTCGCCATGCCCGCCACGCTCAGTTGCCACCCCAGGTCGAGCACAGTGGCCGCGTGACCCAGCGGCACGGCGGCGCCCAACGCGAGCGCACCCCAGGTGGAGATGGGGCGTTGCGCCAGTCGGGCAATGGATGCAGCGCCCAGCATCACGCCGGAGCGCACCGCGGGCGGCGGCGCGCCAATGAGTACGATGTAGGCGGCGACGACCACGATGGTCGCGCACAATGCCGCTGAGCGCGGGAGCCGCACCGCCACGAAGAACAGTTCCATGGCGGCCGCGATGATGGCGACGTGCAGCCCCGAGATGGACAGCATGTGCACGATGCCGGCCGCGGCGAACCGATCGCGGACGCTGGGATCAATGGAGTGCGTGTCGGCGATGAGGAGCGCCCGCACCAACGGCGCATCGGCGCCGAAGGCGGCGTCGATGCGTTCACCCATGACGCCGCGCAGCGTCAGCAGCGCATCACGGCCGGCGACACGGCCGACCATCGCGTGACGCACCATGATACCCTGTTTCGACGTGACCGCCTCACCGGAGACGTGCACGGTGGCGCCCGCAGCAGCCGTACCCGCGCTCACGGACAGCGATGCCGGTACCGAGCACCCGGACCACGAGGCCGTGGCAGGAATGAACGCGCCTGGCGCGGCCGGCTGGGTGAGCGTCATGGTCCAGCGTGTACGGCGCGCACCCAGTTCACGACAGCCCTCGCGGCGCGCGCCGCTCGCGCTGGCGACGAGCGCACCGGCCAGCAGCGTCATGGCCAGCGCCGCAAGGCGGAGATCGTCGCACAGCCACGCGATTGCCAGCGAGAGAACGACCGCCGCCGCCCCGGCCCACACCAGGTGCGAGAGCCCCAGCCACAGCCCCGTCGCGTATGCGGCCACAGCGTGGAAGAGGAGGGGCATGCTGGAGGTTGGTCGCTGGTTGCTGGTTGCTGGTTGCTGGTTTAACCACGGTTGCTGGTTGCTGGTTGCTGGTCGCTGGTTGCTGGCCGGTGGTCGCTGGCCGGTGGACTACCAATGCAGGGGATAGAGCGGACCCGCAGTACCCAGGGCGCGCGGCGCGGCGCGGGCAGTCCAACGACACTCGTTACACCAGCGACCAGCGGCCAACGACCAGCTACCGTCGTTAAACCAGCAACCAGCCACCAGCTACCGTAGTTAATTAGTGCCTTGGATTCGCCGAGACGCGGTCCACGGCATCCAGCACGAGCACGGCGAGGGCGGCGCGCATCTGGTCGCGCTGCAGATCTACCGACGTGAGCGCCTGGCCAATGTCCGTGCCGCCCGTGTAGCGCGGGCGCGCGGCGTTGAGCGCATAGGCCAGCACGTCGGCCCGGCAGTTGGCGCAGCCGCAAATGGTCGGATTCTGCTGGCGCAGCTCATCGTAGATTGCGCCGACTGTGGTTTCGAGCTGGTTCTTCATCATGGCGGTCAGCCGGCAAGCGGCAGCGGCCGTCCTGCACCCACCAACGCGCCCGTGAACGTCGATCCTGTCGTTCCGCTGAGCTCCACCGTGCGATACTGACCGATGAGCGACGCGCCGCCCGGCACGAGCACGGTCCTGTGCTGGCGCGTGCGCCCCTGCAGCAGCGTGCCGCGCCGCGACGGCTTCTCGAACAGCACCTCGTGGCGGCTGCCGAGCAGCGCGAGATTGCGGGCGCGGGCGCCTTCGCGAACCACGTCGATGAGACGCTGCAGCCGGTCCCGGCACTCCTCGGCGCTCACCGTCATGCCCGGCGGCAAGCGCGTGGCGGGGGTACCATCCCGCGCCGAAAAGATGAAGGTGAACGCATCGTCGAATCCCACCTCGCGCACGGCACTCAAGGTCTCCTCGAAATCGTCGCTGGACTCGCCGGGAAATCCCACGATGACGTCCGTCGTAATCGCCAGCGATGGCACGGCGGCGCGCAGACGCGCGACGCAATCCATGTATCCTTCACGCGAATACCGGCGGAGCATGCGCCGCAAGGTGTGCGTGGAGCCCGATTGCATGGGCAGGTGCACGTGTTCACAGACGCTGGGCACTTCCGCCATGGCCGCGATGACCCGGTCACTGAAGTCGTTGGGATGCGGGCTGGTGAACCGAAGGCGGCGAATGCCCGGTACGGCGCCCACCGCGCGCAGCAAGTCGGCGAAATCGTGCTCGCCGTCGTGATACGAGTTCACCGTTTGCCCGAGCAACGTGACCTCCGTGGTTCCGTGCTCGGCGATCTCGCGCGCTTCCCGTACGACGTCGGCCAATCTACGGCTGCGCTCCGGACCGCGCGTCATCGGAACAACGCAGTAGGTGCACTTATAATTGCAGCCGCGCTGCACCGGAATCCAGGCGCGCACACCCTCGAAGCGACGCGCGCTGAAGTCTTCGTAGTGTTCCTCGAGATCGAAGTCCACCCGCGCCACGCGCTCGCCCGCGCGCGCGCCTTCGATCAGCGACGGAAGCGCGCGGTAGCCATCGGGGCCAATGACGAGCTGCACGTGCCGCGCGCGTGCGAGTAGCGCCGGCCCGAGCCGCTGCGCCATGCAGCCCGTCACGCCCAGGACGGTGTCGCGACCCATGAAACGCTTCAGCTCACCGAGGCGCCCAATGACGCGCTGTTCCGCGTGATCTCGAATGGCGCACGTATTCACCAGGATCACGTCCGCGCCATCCGGTCGATCCACCGGCGTGTAGCCGTACTCCGCGAGCCGGCCGTACATCAGCTCGGAATCGCTGACGTTCATCTGGCACCCGTAGGTCTCGATGTAGACGGTGCCGCGTGGCGTTGTGGACATTCGCGAAAGCTAGCCGGCCGCCGGCCGGGCGAACAGGACGCCGGACACGTCGTCGAGGTGCGCGTGGAATCTGCCGCCGCGTTCACAATCCGGATGGCTCACGCGGACAGACAGTCCATCTTCGGTGAGGCCGCGTCGCGCCGCGGTTCCCATCCCGTCAATGACGATGACATCGGCGCGTCCGCCGGCGCGGCGTGCGCGGTACGCCGCGCCCTTGAGGCGCGAGAGTTCACGCAGCTCCGTCGCGCGACGCGCGATGATGGTGCTCGCGACGCGATGCCCCAGCCGGGGCGCCGCGGTGCCCTCCCGCTCCGAATACGGAAAGACGTGCAGCGTGGTGAACGGCAGCGCGTCCACGAGCGCAAGCGTGGCCGCATGATCGTCGTCGGACTCGCCGGGAAAACCGGCCATGACGTCGGCGCCAAGGCCGAACACGGGCGCGTCACGCACGATGCGCTCGATGGCCCGCGCGTAGCTCGCCGCCGTATACCAGTGGCGTCCCATGCGACGCAGGACCCCATCCGCGCCCGACTGCAGCGGTGCATGGAGGAACGGCACCACGCCACTCGACGGATCGGTCAGCAGCTCGCGCAACGGCGCATCCACCTCGGTCGCCTCGATCGACGAGAGACGGAAGCGCACGCCTGGAACCGCGCGCACGAGCTGCGTCACGAGCGCGCCGAGCGAGCATCCATGCTCCCGTCCGTACGAGCCAATGTGTACGCCGGTCAGCACGATTTCAGGATGCCATTCCGCGAGAATCCGTGCCTCTTCCACGACCGCGGCGGCAGGACGCGAGCGCTGCGCGCCGCGGGCAAGCGTCGTCGCGCAGAACGTGCAGTGCTCGTCGCAGCCATCCTGGAGGCGCAGAAGCGCGCGGGCGCCGCTCTGGCGCACCGGTGCGCCGGCTGCACGCGCCGGATCCAGTCCCAGGGCGCGCGCGATGTCCGGGATCGGTGCGCCAGCCAGCACGCGCCGCACGGTGGGCAGCGACGCGATGCGGCCGTCATCGAGTGCGGCGGCGCATCCCATCACGATCGTGACGAGACGCGGATTGGAGCGTGCCGCGCGGCGGACGCCCTGGCGCAGATCCGCTTCCGCCTCACGGGTTACCGCGCAGCTGTTGAATACCGCCGCGTCGGCCTGGGTGCTGTCGCGCACCAGTTCGGCGCCGGTGGCCAAGAGCATGCCACGCACGGCTTCCGAATCCGCGTGGTTCGCACGGCAGCCGTACGTCTGGAGGAAAACCTTCACGTCCGGTCCGGCTGTGTGCCGGTAAATCCCGGGGGTCGCTCCGGCAGCATGACGAAAAACTGACTTCCCCGCCCCAGCGAGCTCTGGACCCAGATGCGACCGCCGTGCGCTTCCACCGCGAGCTTGCAGAACGCGAGGCCCAATCCGGAGCTGCGCCGACCGCGTGCATCCGCGCGCTGCACGCGCTCGAACTTGCGAAAGATCAGCTCCTGGTACTCCGGCGGAATACCAGGTCCCGTGTCGGACACCGCGAACAACACGCCTGCTGCGGCATCGCGCCGGGCCGACAACGCAATGGCGACGCCGCGCGTGGTGTGCACGAGCGCGTTCTGCAACAGGTTCGCAAAGACGCGCCGCAGAAGCCGGCGATCCGCGCGAATCACCGGCGCATCCGCCGCGATCTCCACCGAGATCTGCGCCCGTTCCTGCTCGAAGCGAACGCTCCACTCCTGGACCAGTTCCGCGAGAAAGGCGGCGGGCGCGAGCGGCTCCAGGTTGAGCTCCACGACCGCATCCTCGATGCGCGCGACCTCCAGCAGGTCTTCGATGAGCGCGAGCAGTTCCTTGGCGCGCGAGTCCGCGTCGGTGATCGCGCCACGGGCGCCCGCCGTGATGGCGCCGAAATCACCATCCAGCACCATTTCGAGCGAGGCCAGCACGGACGTGAGCGGCGTCTTGAGATCGTGCACGATCATGTTCATGAGGTCGTCGCGCACGCGCTCGAGCTCGCGCAGCTTGCGATAGCTCTCTTCGAGCGCATCGGTGGCGTTCTTGAGCCGGATAAGTGAACGCACGCGGGCGCCGAGGATCTGGCGATTGTGCGGTTTGGTGAGAAAGTCGTCGCCGCCTGCCTCAATGGCCTTCACGCGATCGATCGTGTCGCTCAACGCGGTCACGAAAATCACGGGAATGCGCGCGGTACGCGGATCACGCTTGATACGGCGGCACACTTCCAGGCCGGTGTACCGGTCGTCGCTGCCCAGGTATCCCGCCGGCATCGCGATGTCCAGAATGCAGAGGTCGGGGCGCTCGGCGAAGCACTGCTCGATGGCCGACGGACCATCCACGGCGGTGACGATGCGGTAGCCGAGCGCAGCAAGCTGATCGTGGAGCACTTCGACGTTGGCGGGCACGTCGTCCGCCACCAGAATCAGCGGCGCCAGGGGCAAACGCTCAGTCACGACACTAGGGACGAACCATGAATCCGGCGGTGAAAATCGTGGAGTGCTCGGCAATGCCGGCAACCTGAGTCCGGCTGGCGCGCGCCAGTCCGAGATCGATGCGCGAGCGCCCGCCGAGAATCTGAATGCCCGTGCCGATGGAGTAGGTACGCTCGCGAATCCGCGTGCCATCCGCCAGGAACGGCAGCGTGCGTTCCCGGACGCCGGCGCGGAGCGGCATCGCCGAACCGAAGAGGCCCGGGCCGCGCACCTCCACGCCGCCACCGACGTCCCATCCGTCCGTCACACCAAGCCCCGGCTGCCCGAGGCTTCCCAGACTCGACCATCCTTCCCAGTCGCCGCGGAGCGCCACAACTACACCCGGCAGGCCCTGAAACGATACGCCGGCGCCCAGCCGCCTGGGCACCTTTGCGGTCGTGAGCGATGTGTCGTTGCGATAGGAGGTGATGGTACCGCCGACCCGTCCCGAGACGCCAAGCATCAAACCGGCACCTGGCGCCCAGAGCAGCCCCCCACTCACGCCGCTGCCGGAGTATGTCAGCGAGGTTGATTGCTGGAACAGCCCGAACGTGGTATCGGACGACGTCCGCTGAATGCTCAAGTCGTTGGTTCCGGTGAACAGATGGCCTCCCACGCCGATCCAGAGCTTGCGTACGACCTCGAACGCCAGCGCCAGCTGGATGTCATCGATGGCGCCCGAACTCTTGAACTGCTCGGTGAACTGCGCACTGTCTCCGGTCGCATAGTGCTGGATGCCGGTCCGTTGCGTTTCCCAGGTGCGATCCAGCAGCGTGGACGTGGAGATACCCAGCACGGCGCGCGGGCCGATCGTCAATGCGCCGGATGCCTGCGGAAACCGTGCCGTCATGGTGTGGTCCGTTCCGTTCGCCGACGAGATGGAGCGGTAGTCAGGCTGATATTCCAGGTACAGGCCCGGGGCGCCCCAGTTCGCCTGCGAGGCCGGATTGAGCAGCGACAGCTGGTCGACCTCGGCCGGGCCGCCGCCCATGCTGAAGGTGCGCGCGCCGATCTGTCCGGGAGGATACCCGAAACCCTGTGTGCTCAGGGTTCCTTGCGCGTGGGTCGTGCCGGCGGCGAACGCCAGCAGCGACAGGGAGCAGACAAGAGTGCGCATCAGGGAAGTCCGAAGTTGCTGCGAAGGATGTAACTCAGGCGAAGTCGGGGACGCAGACTGTCCGCCGCTGTGCTGGAGTAGAAGTAGTACTGTCGCGGATCGAATCCCTCATTCGACGTCTTGAGTTCGATCGCGCGAATGGCCGTGTTGTGTTCGGACTTCCAGAGCGCAAAGGCGCCCTGCAGCGGAATCGTATCGGTCCGCGAGGCCGCGGGCGGTATCATCTGCGGCGGAATGGCGAGCAGGGCCGAGGCGGGATCGACGGCCAGCAATGCCGCGCTGAATATGTCCGTCACCTCCGGCGTGGCGCGAACCAGCAGCGTCTGCAACAACAGTGTGTCCACGCTCGCAAAGTCGAGATTGGGCAGTTGATGCAACTCGAGATTGGCGCGCACCACGGTAATGGAGGAATCGACCAGTTCGGGCGGGATCTTGAAGCGCAGAAAAATCCGCGTTGACGGAATCCCGCCGGCAGCCAGCACGCCCGGGGGTGACGGCGGGGTGCCGGCGAGCACCAGCGTGTAGTCCGCGAGTGAGGGCAGGCTGGGGCCGCTCGCGGCGTGCGTGTTCACCGACACCACGCCTTCCGTTCGCCGGCCGCTGTCGCCAAGAGCCGTGTAGCGGAGCGATGACGCCCCGCCACCTTCCACGGATCCGATGCGAATATTGACGGGTTTGTCCCCCGTCGCTCTGAGACCGAGGCGGATGCGCTGCTTGGCCAGGACGTGGCGCGAGACGAACGCGCTGTCGACAGGAATGCTGATCTGGCCGACGATTGAATCGCGCGCGATCCGGCGCGATCCGATGGGCGTCGACGAAAAGCGCTGGCGGACCGGCGCGGTGTCGAGGTCCGTTGCCGGCGCATCCACGTCGTACGCCAGGAACGTCACGGAATCGTTCTTGATCGTCGTATCGGCGCTGTCCGCGAGCGCCTGGACGTTGATCACGAGAAAGGCGGAGTCCGTCGCGACGATGGGATGCGGCAGCTTGGTGGTGTCCGTATCCGCGATGCTGGTCTGCAGCACGTCGAACCGCATCACTGCCACGGCCTTCACCGGCGAATCCCCCTGCGAATAGTCCGCGAGCAGGAGTTGCTGTTCGCTGCCCAGCGGCGGGAGCCCGGGCAGCGTGACGGCCGTATCGAGGATCGCGCTTCCCACGAGGACGGTGTCCTTGATGGTAAGCGTGTCCGGACAGAGCGTGGGACAGGCCGCGCCTCCGGCCAGGTCCTCCTGGCAACCCGCGAGAACGAGCACCGCCGCGGCAAAGAGCGCGACCGGTGCCCACGACTTACGCAAAGCGTTCACTCCTGCCTTCCACGTGGAATCTGTCCGGAAAGAATACCGCCGCGCTCGGGCGCCGCGTACAGCACGTCAGACGCGCTCCAGCGAGTGCGGGGTGAAGGGGTGTGTGAAGAGATCGGCCAGCGACCAGGCCGCACGCGCACCGGCCTGGGTACAGCTTTCAATGTCCAGCGCGGGCGCGAATTCGGCGAGTACCTGACGGCACAGCCCGCACGGCGGCGCCGGCGTGCGCGCATCCGACGCAATCACCAGACGCGTGAATGCCCGGGCTCCGTTCGCGATCGCGGCCAGCACCGCTGCGCGCTCGGCACAGATCGCAGCGCCGTACGCTGCATTTTCCACGTTGCAGCCGAGGAAGATGCGCCCATCAGCCACGGCCAGCGCCGCGCCCACCCGAAAGCCGGAGTATGGCGCGTACGCGCGCGCCATGGCGTCGAACGCCGCGGCGCTCAGGATCTCAATGCCGTTCGGTCCGCTCACGTGCGCAGCAGCTCTGGCGCGAACGAACAGCCGCGACCACGATACCCTACGCCCAGCAATTCAGCCACGGTCGCGCCCAGGTCGGAAAAGGTGGCGCGCTCGCCGAGTGCTCCGGCTCGCACGGGCGCGCCAATGGCAAGCAGCGGCACGCATTCGCGCGCGTGATCCGTGGAGGGTGTCGTCGGGTCGTTCCCATGGTCGGCGGTGAGGAAGAGCACATCATTCTCGCGGAGCTGTCCTTCGATGTCCGGCAACGCCCGGTCGAACGCGCGGAGTCCTTCATAGAACCCCGCCACATCGTTTCGGTGCCCCCAGAGCTGGTCGAAATCTACAAGGTTGGCAAAGAGCAGCCCACCATCGAGATGTTCGAGCAGCTCCAGGATGGCACGGATGCCGTCGGCATTGTCGCGGGTGTGACGCGAGCTGATCGCGCGGCCGGCGAAGAGGTCATCCACCTTGCCCACGCCGGCTCGCGCGATGCCGGCGGCGGCCAGCGCGTCGAGCAGCGTTTCCGCCGGTGGTGCGATGGCAAAGTCGCGGCGCTCGGCGGTGCGCATGTAGCCTCCGGCGCGCCCCGTGAAGGGCCGGGCGATGACGCGCGAGACATCATTCGGCGCGACGAGCATCTCGCGAGCGATGGCACAGGCGGCGTAGAGCTCGTCGAGCGGCACCACGCGCGTATGCGCCGCGACCTGAAAGACCGAATCCGCGGAGGTGTAGAGAATCCAGGCGCCGGTCCGTTCGTGCTCCGGACCGTACCGCGCGATGAGGTCGGTACCGCTTCCGGCGACGTTGCCAATCACGGCGCGCCCGGTGCGCCGCGAAAATTCATCGACGATCGCCGCGGGGAAGCCGTGTGGATATGTCGGGAACGGTCGCTCGAGCTGCAGCCCCGCGATTTCCCAGTGACCGGTCGTACTGTCCTTCCCCGCGGAACGCGGACACATCATGCCCCACGCACCTCTGGGATGCGTCACCGCGCGTACGCCTGCAAGCTCGGCAATGCACCCGAGCCCAGCCGACTCGAGATTGGGAAGCGCGAGCCCGCCCACGGCGCGCGCGAGATTGCCCAGCGTGTTGCTCTCCGCATCGCCGTATGCCGGCGCGTCAGGGGCCGCGCCAATTCCCACGCCGTCGAGCACGAGTATGACAACGCGACGCCTCACGGCGCGGCCCCGGACCACACCACGTGCGTGAGCCGACCGCGGAGCCCGGTCAGCAACTCATACGGCGACACACCGGCGTCGGCCGCAACGTTCTCCGTCGTGATCGCATCCGCGCCGTCCCGACCCATGAGCGTGGCGACGTCGCCCACGCGGCACGGCACGTCGGTTACGTCGATCATGGTCATGTCCATGGTGACGATGCCAGCCACCGGAGCGCGGCGTCCGCCCAGCAGGGCGGTGCCGCGATTGCCGAGCGAGCGGCGATAGCCATCGGCATAGCCAATGGCCAGCGTAGCAATCCGTCGCGGCGAGCTCGCGCGCCACGTGGCGTCGTAACTCACCGAGTCTCCCGGGCACACGTCGCGTATGGCGACTACGCGCGCCCGCACGTGGGCAACCTGTTCCGGCGAAACGGCAGTGCCGGGGCCGCTCCCCACGCCATACAGGAACACGCCAGGCCGGCCGATGTCGTAACGCGACCGCGTCACGCGCGCGAGCGCGGCCGAGTTCTCCGCATGCAGGAGGGACGGACGAACCGGCAGCGCCGCCACCGCCCGTTCGAACCGCGCCTCCTGTTCGGCACGGCTCGCGTCGTCCAGCTCGGCGGAGTGAAAGTGCGTGTAGGCGCCTTCGGGCATGTCCTCGCGGAGCAGCTCGGCGAGCGACGCGACGTTGGTCCATCGCACGCCGGCGCGGCTCATGCCCGTGTCGATCGTGAGGTGCCACGGGCCGCCGCCAACCGCGCGCCAGGCCTTGATATCGTCGCTCGACGAGAGCACCGGCGTGAGCCGCGCGACACGCAGGGCCGCAAGCTCGCTCGCCAGCACCGGCGTGAACACGATGATCCGTTCGGAAAGTCCCGCGTCGCGCAGCTCCAGCCCCTCGTCCACCGTCGCGACACCAAATCCCCACGGCGTGAGCGCCGTGAGCGCACGCGCCACGGCGACCGCGCCGAGGCCGTAGGCATCCGCCTTTACCATGGGAAGCAGCGCCGCGCAGCGCGCGGCCATCGCGGCCCCATTGCGGCGCAACGCGTCGAGGTCGATCTCGACCCAGGCGCGCATCAGCGGGGATTGCATTGACGTGTCATCACACGGGCGGGTAGTATAACCGGCTACGGAGGAACCATGCAACATAAGCCGACGCTTGAAGATGCGCTGGCGCTCATGCGTGATCTGCGGGCCCGGTGCGACTGGGATCGCGTGCAGACGCACACGTCGCTGCGCCCTTATCTCATTGAAGAGGCGCATGAACTCGATGACGCACTGCGAGTGGAGAACTTCGCGCACATGCGCGAGGAGCTGGGCGACGTGCTGCTCCAGGTGCTCTTCCACTCCGTGATCGCGGAGGAGGAAGGTCGGTTCGACGCGCACGACGTGGCCGCAACGCTCATCGAGAAGATGCGCGAGCGACATCCACACCTCTATGGCGGCGGCGATCGGCAGAACTGGGAAGCCATGAAGGCGATGCGACGAAAGTCGATTGGCGATGGGCTTCCGGCCGGCCTGCCCTCACTGCATCGGGCGCATCGGTTGCAGGATCGCGCGGCGGGCGTCGGGTTCGACTGGAGCGACACGGAAGGGCCGGCAACGAAGGTCGAGGAGGAACTCGCCGAGGTTCGCGCGGAGCTGGCGCATGGCAACGCCGGCCCACGGCGCGACGCACTCGAGTGCGAACTCGGCGACCTGCTCTTCGCGGTCGTGAATCTCTGCCGGCGCGCGGGTGTCCATGCGGCGCCCGCGCTCGACCGGGCAAACGAGAAATTTCAGCGCCGCTTCGAACAGGTGGAGGCGCTGGCGCGGCAACGCGGCATCGTCATGGAACAGGCGACGCTCGCCGAGCTCGATCGGCTGTGGGACGAGGTGAAGACAGCCGAATGACCGGACGTTTCACGAGTGTCGAGCGCCGGCTGCCGAGTGTCGCGCACGCCCATCGCGGCACTCTTGCGCAATCGGAGCGGCGCTTCACATTGAACTTTATCCTGACTGAAGGAGGTCCGAGCCACACCGTGCCACTCGATGGACCCGCTGAACGACGCGGGCCGGAGCACTATCATCACAGGAGGGACGCATGCCAGCACAGGACAACACGCGCATCGCCCGCAGCGTGTACGACGCGTACAACAAGCGCGATTTCAACGCCGCCGCGAAACTCGCGAGTGAGGGGTACGAAGCGCACGACATGGCCATGGGTGAGATCATGCACGGACCCGATGGCGTGAAGAAGGACCTGGAACGCTGGGCCACGGCATTTCCCGACAGCCGGGCGGACATCGTCCACCTGGGGGCGACCGACGATGGAGTCGTGGTGGAGTTCACCGGCCGCGGCACGCATACGGGATCGCTGGACACACCCATGGGACCCATCGCGGCGACCAATAAGAAGGTCGAACTGTCCTTCTGCGACGTAATGGAGATTCACAACGGGCTCATTACCTCGCAACGGCGCTATTGGGACGCGAACACCCTGCTGCGGCAACTGGGGCTCGTGCCCGAACAGACCACCGCGCCCGCTGGCGGGGGGAAGCCCAGTTGACCAGGGCTGAGCACCGCCGGATCACGGATCACCGGAGATTGCGCACATGAGCGACAGGGCAGACTCTCACGGGCGTGTCAGCTCGCTGAGAGTCTGCCGGCCTGTTCGGCGCATTTCTCGCAGTCAACCCTCTCAGGGCCGCAACCGATTCATCAGCCTCGGGAATGCGATCGCTTCACGCAGGTGATCGAGTCCGCAGATCCATGACACGGTGCGCTCGAGGCCGAGACCGAATCCCGAGTGCACGAACGTGCCATACTTGCGCAGGTCGAGATACCAGCCGTACGCGTCCAGTGGGAGATGCTCCGCCTCGATGCGGCGCACGAGCCTGTCGTAATCATCTTCGCGCTGGCTGCCACCAATGATTTCGCCGTAGCCCTCCGGCGCCAGCAGGTCATCACAGAGCACGGTCCGCGGATCGGCCGGATTCTCCTTCATGTAGAACGCCTTGGCTTCGCGCGGATAGTTGAAGACGAATACCGGGCGATCGTACTCCTCTACCACCCGGCTCTCATCTTCCGCGCCAAGGTCGTCACCCCACTGGATCGTGCTGCCCTTGTGCTGCAACATCGCGACGGCATCGGTGTAGTTCACCCGGGGAAAGGGCGCGACGACACGCTCCAAGGCGGAGGTATCGCGCTCGAGCTCCGCGAGCTCGGGCTTGCAGCGCTCGAGACACCTGCCTACCAGGTACGCCACGAAGTCCTCCTGCAGGCGCATGTTGTCGTCCGAATCGTTCCACGCCACCTCGGGCTCGATCATCCAGAATTCAGCAAGGTGACGGCGCGTCTTGGACTTCTCGGCACGAAAGGTAGGGCCGAACGTGTAGATGCGGCCGAACGCGGCCGCCGCGGCCTCGCCGTAGAGCTGTCCGGTCTGCGCGAGATACGCGGTGCCTTCATCGAAGTAGTCGGTCTCGAAGAGCCCGGAGCGTTCGCCGATGGCGGCGGTGAGGATGGGTGTATCAACCCGGAGAAAGCCGCGCTGGTAGAAGAAGTCATGAATGCCCTGCTCCACTTCGTTGCGCACACGTGCGATGGCGCGCTGGCGCGGCACCCGCAGCCAGAGATGCCGGTTGTCGAGGAGAAAATCGACACCGTGCTCCTTGGGCTGAATGGGATAGTCGAGCGGGCTGGCGCCGATCAGCTCCAGCGCTGTCACCGCCAGCTCGAGTCCGCCGGGCGAACGCGCATCGGCGCGGACCTCGCCGGTGACCTCGACCGAGGCCTCGACGGACAGCTCGGCAAACCGCGTCCAGATGGCGTCGCTCACCTGCGGGCGGCTCAGCACGGCCTGCAGGATGCCCGTACCATCCCGGATCACAATGAAGGCGATCTTGCCGGACGAACGTACGTGGGTCACCCAGCCACGCACGGTGGCCGCGCGACCGACGTACGCGTGAAGATCTTCGATACGCGTCGTACGCACTGGTCGTGTATGGTGTGTGAACGGCTCTGTGGGGATCGGCAAGCTACGCGGCACTGGCGGCATGTGTCAACGACAGATGACGGCTGCTCGCAGAGCGCCCACGCCGCCCCGCTGGCGTGAACTCGCGTTTCCGTGTACGATGAAGGATACAGTCACACACCCCACGATCGCAGACGCGGACTTCCTACCCTGACTTATCGCCCTGTGACCGCGCGCGCGACGATTCGCTCAAAGCTGGCTCTTGGCCTCTTCGCGATCGCGATAGTCCTGCTGCTGCCGCTCGCCATTGCATTGCGGTCGCTCACGACGCTTCATCAAATCACCACCCTGCTGCAGACGCGGGATTTTGCCGCATCCCTGGTGCTCAACCAGATGCGATCGGGAACCGACGAGCTCCGTCGTCTCGATCTCGCCATTCTGGTCGTCAAGGACTCGAAGGACAAGGTGGCCATGGATTCGCAGCTCACGGAGCTGCAGGTGCTGGCGGATTCGCTCAAACAGCTCAGCATGGCGAGCGCGGCGGCGCGGATCTCGAGCGGCATCCGCCAGGTTCAGTACTTCGTTCCGCTCGAGTACCAGGCGGCGGCGGCAGGGAACTGGGCGTCGGCGGACTCCATTTCAAAGAGCCATCTGCTCACCGCGGTGTCACTCACCGAGCGCGAGCTGACCAGCGCCGAGCGTCTGCTGCGGGACCGATCGAGCCGCCTGGTGGCCGCCGGCACGGACGAGACCACCGCGGCGCGGCGCGCCGCCGCGCTCGGCCTGGCTGTCGGCGCGACCCTCGCGCTCATTATCTCGATTCTGCTCTGGCGAAGCATCAGTCGGCCGGTGCGCGATCTGGAACAGGGGATGGCCGCGGTGGCAGATGGGGACTTCGGTCACCGGCTTTCGATCTCACCGTCGCGCCGTGACGAGTTTGGCCATCTGGCACAGAGCTTCAGCTCCATGGCGCAGCAGCTCGCGGCGCTGGATCGCCTGAAGGCCGAATTCGTGTCGATCGCGTCGCACGAGCTGAAGACGCCGATCAACGTAATCCTCGGCTATCTGCAGCTCATCGAGGAGGAGGTCTACGGTCCGGTCGCGCCGAAGATGCGCGAGATCATTCGGACCCTGGACGCACAGACCCGCTCGCTTGCGCGCCTCGTGCATCAGTTGCTGGACATGAGCCGCTTCGAAGCTGGCGGCAGCCGCCTGGACCTGCGCCCAACGAAGCTGTCCCCGTTCCTGGCGGATCTCGAGGAGACATTCCAGGTGCTGGCGCTGCAGCGCGACATCACCTTTCGCATCGAGCATCTGAATCACCTGCCGGCCGAGGTGCTGTGGGATCCGGATCGCGTGAGCGAGGTACTCGGCAACTTGCTGTCCAATGCATTCAAGTTCACCGAGCGCGGCGGCATGGTTGAACTTCTGGCGGGTTCGACGGAGGACGCCGTGCAGTTCATCGTTCGTGACACCGGCGTCGGAATTCCTCCGCTGCAACTTCAACACGTCTTCGAGAAGTTCTATCAGGCCGACAATCAGGAATCGGCCTCACACGGGGGAACGGGGCTGGGCCTCGCCATCGCGCGACAGATCGTCCAGGCGCATGGTGGCACCATCTCCGTGGAGAGCACAGTCAGTCTCGGCACGACCTTTCAGATCGTACTCCCCATTCGATCCGGTCAGCGCATTCGAGCGGTGCCGCCGAGCAGCGCGAGCGGTGTTGGAGTGTCTGCGTGAAGCGTCTGCTCGCGCTGGCCACGGCGCTGACGATCACCGCCTGCTCCCGACCGCTTCACCAGCAATCAGCGCTTCCGCCGCTTGGCAATTGGGAGCAGACGCTCACGGCGGCGCAACTGGCGGCCGGCCAGTCTCGCTTTGACGACGCCGATTACATCCTCACGGCGTTCTCGCAACGCCATCCGAACGCGCCGGAAAGCCGGGAGGTGAACTTCTGGCGAGCGTTGTTCAGGCTCGACCCCGCGAACACGCACGCCAGCACGAGTCTCGCGCGCGAGAACCTGCAGGCGTACCTCAGCGACAGCTCGCTCGTGCTCCATCGCACGGAAGCCATCATTCTGCGCAGCGTCGCCGGGGCCATGGACTCGCTGCAGCGCCGCGCCGACTCCACCGCGCACGCTGCGGACGCGGCGAAGATCGATGCCGCGGCCGCCAGCGTCGCGCAGAACGCGGATCTGCAGAAGGAGAATCAGCGGCTCAAGGACGAACTCGACAAACGGACCGCCGAGCTGGAACGGATCAAGAAGAGACTGTCGGAGAGAAAGCCATGACCGCCGCACGCCACCCCGCCCCTGGGAACCGGCCGCCCCATGTCACCCCGCCCTTGGGAATGGGCCGCCCCACGTCACCCCGCCCTTGGGAATCGGCAATCGGGAATGGGGAATCGGGAAGGAAGACCTCCCCACACCGCACCCCACCGCCACTTTTTTTCACCGCCGCCTCACCCCGCTTCATCATTCCCCATTCCCACGATTCCCCATTCCCGATTGCCGATTCCCAAGGGCGGGGTGACGTGGGGCGGAGTGAACTAGCCCACCCGAAACAGCTCGATCGCGCGGGCGAAACGCTCGCCGAGCGCGGTACGGATGCCGGCGTGTTCGGCGCGCTCGAGTGCCGGATCGGTCGCCAGATACTCCGCGGCGAGCGCCATGGCGCTGCGATTCAGCTCCTCGTCGCGCAGCGGATCCGCGACCCGGAAGGTGGGTGCCCCGCTCTGCTGCGATCCGAACAGATCACCCATGCCGCGCATGCGCAGGTCCTCGCGCGCGATGGTGAATCCGTTCTCGGTCTCCAGGAAAACACGGAGACGCTCGGCGACCTCCATGCTCACGTCGCCCAGCAGAATGCAGTAGCTCTCCTGCGCACCACGGCCGACGCGGCCGCGGAGCTGATGCAGCTGCGACAATCCGAAGCGTTCCGGATGCTCGATGAGCATGAGGGTGGCGTTGGCCACATCGATGCCGACCTCGATCACGGTGGTGGCGACGAGCACATCCAGCTCGTGATCGCGGAAGGCGCGCATGGTGCGCTCGCGTTCGTCCGCGCTCAGGCGTCCATGCAGCAGTGCCACACGATAGTCGGCGAAGACACCCGACGCCAGCTCGGCGTGCATCGTGGTCGCGGCCTTGAGATCGGTCTTCTCTGACTCCTCGATGACCGGATAGACGATATAGACCTGTCGCCCCCGCTCGACTTCGCTTCTCGCAAATTCGAGCACCCGCTCGCGTGCCGACTCCGGCCGGTGAGCGGTCAGTACCGGGCGCCGGCCGGGCAGGCGCTCGTCCAGCACACTGACATCCAGGTCGCCGTGGAGCGTCAGCGCCAGGGAGCGTGGGATGGGCGTCGCGCTCAGCAGGAGCACATCCGGCCGCGCGCCCTTTTCTCCCAGCGCCGCGCGATGCTCGACGCCGAATCGGTGCTGCTCGTCGATGACGATGAGGCCGAGCCGGCCAAAGCGCGTACGCTCCTGCACCAGTGCGTGCGTGCCCACGACGATGAGCGGCGCGCCGCTCGCCAGTCGCTCGTCCGCCTGGCGCCGCTCGCGAGCCGGCACGCTGCCCGTCATGAGGAGCGGCCGCACGCCCAGGGGGGCCAGCAGATGCTCCAGGGTACGCGCGTGCTGTTCCGCGAGCAGCTCGGTGGGTGCCATGAGCGCCGCCTGGAACCCGTTCTCGAGCGCGAGCAGCGCGGCAAAGAGCGCGACGATGGTTTTGCCGCTCCCGACGTCACCCTGCAGGAGCCGGTGCATGCGTCGCGGACTGCACATGTCCGAGACGATTTCCCGGATGACATGCACCTGGGCTGCGGTCAGCTCGAAGGGCAGCGCATCCTTGAGACGCGACGTGAGATCCCGGCGGTTGGTAAACGTGATGCCGCGACGCGTCTCACGGGCCATCTCGCGCGCGCGGGCGTGCAGCAGGTGTACGAAGAACAGCTCCTCGAAGGCCAGTCTGGAGCGTCCGCGCAGCGCTTCGTCCATGTTCGCCGGATGGTGCACCATGCGCAGCGCGTCCCGAAGCGGTGGCACGCCGGCGCGCGCCAGGAGCGCCGGCGGAAAGTATTCGTGCACGAGACCGAGCAGCAGGTCCAGATGCTCATCGATGAGTGCGCGAATCTGCTTGTGCGACAGCCGTTCCGTGGCGGGATACACGGCGAGCACGCGTCCGCCCTGCGTACCATCCGCGTCCCGTCCAAGATTCACGAATTCGCGCGGTTGAAGCTGGCGCCCGTGAAAGAATCGAACGACGCCGCGCAACAGCAGCACATCGTCCCTGGCGATCGCGCGGTCCAGGAACGGCTGGCCCGGCCAGGAGGCTTCGATGAGCCCGGTGTCATCCCGCACCACCGCCTGAAAGACACGCAGCCCCTTGCGCGTGGGGACGATGCCCTTGGAGATCACCGTACCGATGACCGTGGCCTCCATTCCCGGATGCAGCGCCGAGATGGGTGAGACGGTGCTCGCGTCCTCGTAGCGATGCGGCAGGTGGCGCAGCAGATCCCCCGCCGTGATCACGCCTAGCCGCCGCAGCGCTTCCGCACGCTGCGGACCGATGTGCTTGAGATACGTGACGGGAGTGGAGAGGAGCATTGAGACGGTAGCTGGGAGCTGGTCGCTGGTCGCTGGTCGCTGGTAATTGGTCGCTGGAGACTGGTCGCTGGTCGCTGGGAACGATGGTGCCTGGAATCCCGCTATCAGCGACCAGCGACTAGCGACCAGCTACCACCCACCAGCTACCAACCTACCCGCAAATGCATCCGCATCGAAGGGCAGCAGATCATCCGGTTGTTCGCCCACGCCGACGAACTTGACGGGGATGTCGAGCGCCTCGTGCACGGCGACCACGATGCCGCCGCGGGCCGTGCCATCGAGTTTGGTGATCACCACGCCCGTAAGCGGCACGACCTGCGCGAACGCGCGGGCCTGCGCCACCGCGTTCTGGCCAATCGTGCCGTCGAGCACCAGCAACGTCTCGTGCGGCGCGCCCGGCAGCCGTTTGGCGACGACTCGCGCAACCTTCTGCAGCTCGGTCATCAGGTTGTCCTGCGTATGCAACCGGCCAGCCGTGTCCACGATCACCACGTCGGCGTGCCGCGCCACGGCTGACTCGATCGCATTGAATGCCACGGCTGCCGGATCGCTACCTGCGGCCGAGCCCACGAAGTGCGTCCCGGTGCGCTCGGCCCACACGCGGAGCTGATCAATCGCGCCCGCGCGATACGTATCGCCCGCCGCGACCACCACGGATTTTCCCTCCCCGCGCAACCGCGCGCCGAGCTTGGCGATGAAGGTGGTCTTCCCCGCTCCGTTCACTCCGACGACGAGAATGATGGTCGGGGCGGACGGCGCGAACTTGAGCGCCGGATCGCTGTTGCCGGTGCGCAGGGCGCTGTCGATGCCATCGCGCAGGACCTGGAGAAATTCCTCCTGGGTCCTGACCTTTCCCTTGCTGGCCAATCCTTCCACCTCGGCAACCAGCCGGATGGTTACGGGAACGCCGAAATCGGACTCGAGCAGCAGCTCCTCGAGCTTTTCGAGCGAGCCGGGGCTGACGCCGCCGCGCACGAGTACCCCCACATCCATGAGGGCGATGTCCTTGATGCGGCGCCACAGGGTACGCCGGGGCAGGTCTTCCTTGCGACGAAGAATGCGCATGACGAATGCAGAGTCGAAATGTCAGCTCACCAGCACGGTTACCGCAGGCCACGCATGCGGCGCAGAATCCACTCCGTGCACAACAACGCGAGGGCGAGGAGGTACGCCCACCAGAATTCCCTGAGGCCCGGTCGCGCGCCCAGCTCGGCGGCGCCGCCAACGGCGCCGCTGGTGACACTGGGTGCGCGGGGAAGCAGCTCGCGCGACGCGTTGACCACGAGCACGGCTGCACCTCCACTGACCCGGACGTCATAGATGCCGGCAGCGAGCGGATCACTTTCGGCAACAGTGGCATCTCTGGCGAAGCGGAGCCGTACCGAATCCGTGCGAGTCGTACCACGCCGTTCGAGGCGGACAATCACCACGGAATCCGAGCCGGACCCACGGCGCCAGCGAATTGCCTCGCCAGCACGCACCACACCCTCGGCGGGAAACGCCGCTCGCGGATCAGGGCGCTCGGCGGTGAGCCAGTCAAATATACTGCCCCACACCGCCGCGAACGCGTCGGCGCTGGCGCCGCCACGGAACTGCCAGCGCCACAGGCCGGACGCGCTCACGATCACGACTCGGCGACCGGACGCGGTGCCCGCGATGACGGGCTGTCGCTCGAACTCGCGCGCGCGCGCGACGAGCAATCCGTTCCACTGGCCGACCGGTGCGCGCAACGACGTGGTGATGGGTGGCAGACTGTCCCAGTCGATGCCGCCGAGCGCGCCGGAGAGGGGCGATGCGGGTGCGGCCACCGCATACCATTCTCCGGTAGAGTCGGCCGGCGGCACGAGCAGGGCCAGCGAGCCGGTCGTCACGGAGCGTGGCGCGCCAAAATAGCTGGTGTCGCCGTGGATGATCGCCAGCGGCGCATCACGCAACGCGTCGCGCACGACGCGTTCGCTCACCGGCGCGAGCGATCCGTCCTGCCGCCACTGCTGCGGCGCCACAAGAAAGTAGGCGCGTGTCGGCAGGGCAACCGCGCCGCGCAGCACGGGGAGCAGAAAGCGGGCATCGAAGTCCGGCGACGTGGATGCCAGAACCGCGCCCGCCGCACGCGCGACATCCACCGGCACACTCAGCGTGTCGTTGCGCGGCTCGACGTCGCCGGGAACGCGAACGATCGCGGACAGCACGGCCGGACCCGTCGCGCCGCTGAATGGCGTGCGGACGGTTTGCGTGCGATCGGATCGCGCGGCCAGTGGCGCCAGTGCTGCCGTGGCCAGCGTCCGTCCGTTCACCGCAATCACGAGCGTGCCGGCTGGCGTCGCGCGCGCGCCGGCGCGGAGCGCGACGCGCACATCCAGCGTGTCACCGCTCACCACCGCGCGCGGCGCGTCGAGCTGCACGACACCCGCATCAACCGCCGAAGAATGCGCCAGCACATTCACGCGTGATCCCCCCGGGAACGCCACGCGCGCACCCGGGTCGTCGATCTCTCCGTCCGTGATGAGTGTGAGCGGCCGACCGGCGGCCAGCGCGCGCTCGACCAGCGGACGCACGCGCGTGGCATTGTCCCCGGGGTGGGCGGGCGGGCGCAATACGGCGCGCACGGAATCACCGAACAGGATCAGGGAGTCGCCGGCGAGTGAACGGGCCACCACCACCGCCCGACGCCATCGCGCCGTATCCCCGCCGCGCGTCCAGCTCGCGGACGCATCCAGCGCCACCATCGCCGCTGGAACCAGCCGGGCACCGGCGGGCGCATTGAATGCCAGCGCGAAGACCAGCGTGAGCGCCGCCGCTCGCAGGAGGAGGAGCATGCCCCGAAGCGGCGTTGCACGTCCTCGCCGCCACCCATACCCCACCATCGCGACCGCGACTCCCGCCACGACCGAGAGCAGCCATGATGTCATGGGAGAATGGTAGCTGGTTGTCGGTAGCTGGTAGCTGGTGACTGGTAGCTGGCGTCAGCGGCTGGCGACCGGCGAGTCGTGCTCACCGGCCAGGAGCGCCGCGAGCAGAACATCCTTCGTGCTGTCGAAACTCGCGCGCTCGGATGCGGGGATCGGGACGCCATCCGTACGGCTGAGCACCGAGGACGGATTGCGCTGGACCCCGTGCACGAGAATCTCGAAGTGGAGGTGTGGTCCGGTGGCCAGGCCGGTCATGCCCACATATCCAATGGTCTGCCCGATACCCACATGCGCGCCGGCGTGAATGCCCCTGGCGAAACCGCGCAGGTGGCCATACCGGCTTACGAAGCCGTTCGGGTGGCGCACATCGATCGCATTGCCATAGCCACCCTTGCGTCCAGCAAAGATCACGACGCCGTCGGCGATGGAGCGAACCGGCGTACCGGCGTTGGCGGCGTAGTCGGTGCCCTTGTGTGCCCGCCACATGCCGAGGATCGGATGCTTGCGCACGCCGAAGACGCTCGAGATGCGCCGGAAGGCCAGCGGCGCACGCAGGAAGCTGGCGCGCATGGAGCGGCCCGTCTGATCGTAGTACTCTGCCGCGCCATCCGGCTTCACATAGCGCACTGCATCCATTGTGCTGCCCGACAACGTGAACCGGGCCGCGAGAATGTTGCCGAGTTGCACGACGCCACCAGGACCTGTCCGGCGCTCCAGGAGCGCGCGGAACGTGTCGCCAGACTGCAGTTCCCGGCTCATGTCCACGCGGTACTCGTACACGTCCGCCAGCGACCACGCCAGCTCGGAGCGCACATCGGCATTCAGCAGTGTGGCTGCCGAGTCATCCAGCGCCTGATACAGATTTGCGCGGATCACCCCGCCCACGACGATCGTGTCGGTGTGCCAGGGCAGCACCTCGACCGTGCTCTCCCACGTGGAGTCCGAGGTGCGACTGACGTGAAGGAGACGATCCACGGCGAGCTGGAACACGATTTCGGACGGTAGCGAATCCCCAGCCTGCTGCCTGACGCGAATGGGCATGCCGGCCGGAATCCGCCGCGCATCCAGTGACGGGGCCGCTTTGAGGATGTCTGCCATGTCGCTGCCGCGCACGCCGCCGCGCTCGAGCACGCCGGAGAGCGTCTCGCCGGCGTGCAGCGTGTCGGAGTGCACGGACCACATCGGAGCCGCGACGCTGTCGACCGCGGCCGACGCGAACGGCGCCGCGGCTCTGGGATGCGGCAGACCGACGGCGAGCAGAACGAGGGCGAGCGCGACGATCGCCAGCGACGATACCGTGCGTGGCGACGGCCGCTTCAATCCATCTGCCTCCGGATGAACGTCGGGATCTCCATGTCATTGAGATCCTGCGACGCCTTCTCGGCTGGCTGGCCCGGCTGCGGTGTGCTGCGCGACGGCGGCGGGGTGCGCGTGCTGGTGGATCCCGGACGACTGGGACGCGCCCCGGGAAAGGGAATGACCGGAGTGGCGGGACTCGGACGTCCCGACTGGCCCTCCGCGCCGCCGGCCTGCGGCTGCACCACCCGGTCGAAACCGGTGGCGATGACCGTGACGCGAATCTCGCCTTGCATGGCCGGTTCGTTCACGGCGCCAAAGATGATTTCCGCATCGTCGCCGACCGCGTCGTGCACGATTTCGTTGATCTGGTGCACTTCGCCGAGCGTCAGGTCGTTACCGCCGGTAATGTTCACCAGCACGCCCGTGGCGCCGCTCACCGACACGTTGTCGAGCAGAGGCGATGAGATGGCCTGCTGCGCAGCCTCCATGGCGCGGTTGTCGCCACGGCCAATGCCCGTGCCCATGAGCGCGGAGCCGCCGCGCTGCATGACCGTGCGCACGTCGGCAAAGTCGACGTTCACGAGGCCGGTGACGCCAATGAGATTGGAGATGCCCTGCGTGGCGTGCAACAACACTTCGTCGGCCTTCTTGAGCGCGTCGCCGAAGGGAATGCCCTTCCCGACTACGGCCAGCAGTCGCTCGTTCGGGACGACGATCATCGTGTCCACGCTCTTGCGCATGTCGGCGATACCCATTTCCGCCTGACGCATCCGTTTCCGCCCTTCGAACAGGAAGGGCTTGGTGACGATGCCGACGGTGAGCGCGCCCGATTCGCGCGCCATCTCGCAGACTACCGGCGCCGCGCCGGTGCCCGTACCGCCGCCCATGCCGCACGTGACGAAAACGAGGTCGGCGTTGGTGAGCACACGCGCGACCTCGTCACGGTTTTCCTCGACGGCCTGTCGCCCGATTTCCGGACGTGCCCCGGCGCCGAGGCCCCGTGTCAGTTTTTTCCCGATCTGGATCTTGACGTCGGATTTCGAGTTCAGGAGCGCCTGGGCATCCGTATTCACCGAGATGAACTCCACACCTTCCAGATGCTCTTCGATCATGCGATTCACGGCGTTGCCGCCGCCGCCGCCCACGCCAACGACTTTCATGCGGGCGTTCTGGGACGTGCTCTCCTCGAACTCGAAGATCATTGCGGAGGGAACTCCAGATGATGGGAAAGGGCTCTCACGGGCGGAGCGCGGTGCTGCGGAGACTGTCGGATTGCGCGCCGCAATGAATCGCGCCGCGCGATTTGCCAATATAATGCGTCCAGCCGCGATGCACACTACCGGACTGCGGGACGATCAGAAGAAATCCTGCAGCCAGGTCTTGACGCGCTGCGTGAGCCGATCCACACCGGGCGAGGACATGCGCTTGCGACCGCCCGCCGAGGCCGCCGCGCCCTGCGCGATCTGGGCGGCGCCGTACACCGCAAGTCCGACCACCGTCGCGAAGCGCGGCGATTCCACCGAGTCGCTCAGCCCACCGACGGCTTCCGCCGGCGAGCCGACGCGCACGCCTGTCCCGAACACTTCCGTCGCAAGCTCCGTCGCACCCTCGATGGCCGAAGCGCCGCCCGTGAGTACGATCCCGGCACTAAGGCGTCCGGCGAAACCTGCGTCGGTGATTTTCTGATTTGCCAGGCCGAATATTTCATCCATCCGTTGATGGATGATGTGCGCCAGCAGTTCCCGCGGAATCTCACGGTCGCCCTGCGCGACGGTGCTCGGCAGCTTGATGATGTCGTGCGAGTGCGCCACGAGCGCCTCGTACGCGCAGCCGTAGCGCTCCTTGAGCCGTTCGGCGTCCGCCTGCGTCACGCCCAGGCCGTGCACGATGTCGCTCGTCACGTTGTTTCCGCCGAAATTCACCGTGCCCATGAAGCGGATTTTCCCTTCATGGAACACCGCAAGGTCGGTGCTGCCGGCGCCCATCTCCACCAGCGCCACGCCGAGTTCCTTCTCATCGTCCGTCAGCACGGCCAGGGCGCTGGCAAGCGGCTCGAGCACCAGATCGCGCACCTTGTAGCCTGCCCGCTCCACGGACTTGCGCAGATTCATGGCGGGAGACGCCCCAATCGTCACGAGGTACATCTCCGTCTCCAGACGCATGCCGATCATCCCGATCGGATCACGAATGCCATCGTTCTTGTCCACGCGATATTCCTGCGGAATCGCATGGAGCAGTTCCCGGTCGGCCGGAATGGCCTGCGTCCGCGCCACCTCGTTGGCGCGCTCGACGTCGGCGCGCGTCACCTCATCGCCGTTCACGGCGACGATGCCCGAGCTGGTCATGGCCTGGACGTGCTCTCCGGCGATCCCCGCGTACACCGCCTCCACCTCCACGCCCGCCATGCGCTCGGCGTCCTGCATGGCGCCACGAATCGAGCGCGTGGTCTCCTCGATGTCAGCCACGACGCCGCGCCGCATCCCCGCGGTGCGGGCCTGTCCGACGCCGAGGATCTTGATGGACGGGTGGCGGGGAATGTCGCCGCCCACCTCGGCAATGAGCGCGGTGGTGCGGGAGGAGCCGAGGTCGAGGCCCGCGACAAGCAGTTCGGGGTTCATTGCAACCTTGCGATCACCTGATCGCGGAAACGGAGATCCAGTTCGGCGGCGTGCAGTTGGCGGCGCGAGAGATCGCGCTCGACGGGAATGATGTCGGTCAATCGCCCCGCTGTCACCCCCACCTCCGCGAGAACACGTTCTGTGGGCAGTTCGATCGTCAGTTCGTCACGTCCGGTGCGCTGCACACTGCTGATCCGGGCGAACAACCCGGGGGCCTGCTGTCGCACGGCATCGAGCAGGGCAAGTACCGCATGGTCGGCACGCGGAACGACCGGCACGTCCACGCCAACCTCGCTTGGATCGATCGGCAGCGTTCTTCCCGAGGCATCCACGGCGCGCAAGCCGGAGGGCGATGGCACGAATGCCACGGGAACGTTCTCGGTGATGTGCACGACCAGTGTTCCGGGAAGATTACGCTCGATGTGCGCCGCGCGCACCTGTGGGAGCGATGCGACACGCTGCTCGAGCGGCGTGAGATCCGTCCAGATCGACGTCGCCGTATCCACGCGCAATCGCGCCAGAATGTCGCGCGGCTCGATAAAGCGTTCTCCCACGATCTCGACGTGCCGCACACGGAAATACGCGAGGTGCGACAGCAGCGGCGGTCCCCACCAGGGCGCGCACATTATGCCGATCGCGGCGCCAATCGCGGCCGGCGGTTTCCAGCCGCGCGCACGCACCGCCCCGGCGGCGCGCCTCAGCCAGCCGTCGCCAGACATGTGAGCAGTTCTGCTCCCGTTCGCGTGATGTCGCCCGCACCGAGCGTGAGCACGACGTCACCTTCCCGCACGGATCGGGCAAGCGCTGCGGCGAGCTGCGTCCGGTTGCCGCGCCACGCGAGCGTCCCGCCGGCGTCGCGCGCGGCACGCTCGATGAGCGAGGACGTTACGCCCGCGATGGGTTGCTCGCGCGCGGGATAGATTTCCGTGAGGAAAATCGCGTCCGACCGGGCCAGCGCCTGTCCGAATTCCACCGCGAAATCACGCGTGCGACTGTACAGATGGGGCTGGAACGCCGCCACGAGACGCCGTCCCGGGAAGGCGCCGCGCGCCGCGGCGAGCGTGGCCGCGATCTCCGTGGGGTGGTGTGCGTAGTCATCGATGATCGTGACGCCGTGCGCGTCCCCAATCCGCTGAAATCGGCGCTCGACACCGGTGAAGCCAGCGAGGCCGCGCACCATGTCGGGTACGGACGCGCCCAGCGCGAGTCCGGCCGCGAGTGCAGCCAGCGCGTTGCGCACGTTGTGCGCGCCCGGCACGCGAAGCGTGGCCTCGCCCAGCACCTCGTGATCGTGCACGACGGTGAAGCGGGACCCGCCATCGGCGACGCGCACGTCGCGCGCGCTAAGGCGCGCATTGGGCGACTGGATGCCGTAGCGGATGACTTCGGCGGTTGACGGCGTCACCAGCGTGTCCGCGCCGGTATCATCGGCGCACAGCACGATGGCGCGCGCGCCGTGCACGAACTGCGCAAAGGCGACGCGGATGTCAGCGAGATCCGCGTAGATGTCGAGATGGTCGGCCTCGATGTTGGTGACCACCGCGACGGTTGGCGCGAGGGCCAGAAAGGACCGATCGTACTCGTCTGCTTCCACGACGAACAGCTGGCTCGACCCGTGCCTGACGTTCCCCTGCCATGCGCCTACACGCCCGCCCGCCACGCCGGTGGGCTCGAACCCCGCCGCGGCCAGCGCATCCGTGGTCATGACCGTGGTCGTGGTCTTGCCATGCGTGCCGGCGATGGCCACGACATCGCCCACGCCCACGGCTTCGGCCAGCGCCTCGGCGCGCCGCAAGACCGGGATGCCGAGCGTACGCGCATGCTCCAGCTCGGCGTGGTGCGCGGGGACAGCCGAAGTCACGATGACCAGTCGGGCACCTTCGACGTGCGCCGGGTCGTGCCCCTGCGCAACGGCAATGCCCAGCCGGTCCAGATCGGGCGTGGCGGCGCCGCCCGCGTCACACCCTGTGACCGCGATGCCGCGCCGCGCCAGCAGTTCCGCCAGCGCGCTCATGCCGGCGCCGGCAGCGCCAACGAGGTGCACCGGACGCGGATCGGATGGATCGAAGTGTGACATGGGGGAGTGCGGCAATCTAGCGCGCGAGAGGGAGACGACTCAAGACGCAAGCTGCTTGAGGCGGAACAATGTAAGTGTTTGCCGGACAACAGGGACGAACGGCTGGCCCGGTGACCCGTGCGGGGACCGCTCAGCGAACTGATCGGCGATCGGCCGTGCGGCAGAGCTCGAGCATGCGCGCCGCGATCACGTCTGCCGCGCGCGGATGCTCGTGGGCCTCGCTGGCCACCGCCATGCGGTGCAACCGCGCGCGATCCGCCGCCAGCGCCTGGACTTGCTGTCCGAGGTCGCCCGGTGCGAGCGCGCGCTCCTCGAGCAGGATGGCGGCTCCAGCATCCTGGAGAACGCGAGCATTGGCGCTCTGATGATCCGCGGCCGCGGTTGGCAGCGGAATCAGGATCGCCGGTATGTTCCACGCAGACAACTCGGCCAGCGTGAGCGCGCCTGCCCGGGAGACCGCCAGGTCGCTCGCCGCGTAGGCTTCCGCGATTGGCGCCAGATATGGCACGACGCGTACCCGTGGACTCTCGAGCGATGCATAGCGCGCATGCGAGCCGCGGCCCGTTCCCCAGATCAGCATCACGTCGTCAGGCAGCCCCAAGCGAACCCATTCCGCCACCGCCTCGTTCACCGCGCGGGCGCCCTGGCTGCCGCCAATCACGAGGACCACCGTTCCCCCGGTCGCCGGAAAGCTCCAGCGCACGCGCGCATCCTGGCGACTCGGCCGGGGCTCTGGCGGCGGCTCGATCGGGTTGCCGGTCTCTCCCACCCATGCGCCCGTGTTCGCGCGGAGGCGTACGGCCGCGTCGCCGTAACCCAGATAGATCTCGCGCGCATAGCGGCTGAACCATCGCGTGGTGAGGCCGGGGACGCTGTTCTGCTCCTGCAGCGCGATCGGCACGCCGTGCGACACCGCGTACGCCAGCGCGGCGCCGGACGCGTAGCCACCGGTGCCCAGCACGAGTGCGGGCCGCGCCGTGTGCAGTTCACGCCCCAGCGCGCGCCACGCGCCGGTAAAGCCGAGCGCGGTTTTCCAGTTTTCCCATGGCCGTGCACGATAGAGCGGATGCAGGTCGAGCAGCAGGTGCGCGAACTCCGTCGTGGGCAGGACATCACGCTCGATGCCGCGACGTGCGCCGATGAAGACGGGGCGAACGCTGGCATCGACCCGGACGAGCGCCCGGGCAATGGCGAGCCCGGGATAGAGGTGTCCGCCCGTGCCGCCGCCAGCGAACCAGACGATCACGACGCGGAAGCCGTGAGCGGATTCGTCGCCCGATCGCCCACCACGCGCTCACGGGTGCTCCCAATGTTCACCAGGATTCCCGTCATGAGAATCGAGAGCACGAGATTCGTACGTCCGTACGAGATGAACGGCAGCGTAAGACCGGTGGTGGGAAGCAGTCCGATCACGACCCCGATGTGCAGGAACGCCGTACTCACGGTCGTGAACGTGATGCCGATCGCGGTCAATTGCTGAAACGGCGTACGGGCCTCCTTCGCGATCCGGAAGCCGAGCCATCCGTACAGCGCGAAGGCCAGCGTAATGAAGAGAATCCCCAGGAATCCCCATTCCTCGCCGATGTTGCTCGCGATGAAGTCGTTGTACGGAAACGGCACGAAACCCATCTGCTGTCGTCCCTGCCCGAACCCCACGCCGAACAGTCCGCCGGAGCCCACGGCAATGAGCGACTGCTTGAGCTGGTAACCCGCCTCGGCCGGCGCGCGTCCCGGATCGAAAAACGACGTCATGCGCAGCAGCGCGTACTGGACCTTCTCCACCTCATGCCAGAGCAGCGGAATGGCCAGCACCGACAGCACCACCACGTGCCCGATCCGCACGCCGCCGGCAAACAGTATCACGCCCATGATGAGCGTGAAGGTCATCGCCATGGAGAGGTCGGGCTCGAGCACGACCAGCAGATTGAGCACCGCGAGCACGAGCAGGAACGGCAGCAGTCCCTTGGTGAGGCGCCGGAGGGTATCTCCCTTCTTCACGATGAGCATCGCGGTCCAGACGACGACCGCCAGCTTGCCAAACTCGGAGGACTGGAAGGCGAAGCCGAGATACACCCAGCGGCGGGATCCGTTGATGCGGGGCGCGATGGCGCTCGTGAACGGCAGGACGGGGATGACGAGCAGCACGATCCCGATTCCCAGGACAGGCCAGGCCCACTTTCGCCATCGTTCCGCGTCCATCTTGGCGGTCAGCGCGAACAGGACGACGCCAATGCCGATCCCGCTGAGCTGTCGGAGCAGGTAGTACATGCTCCCGTGCCCTTCACGAACGGCGAGCAGCGCGCTCGCGCTGTAGAGTACGGCGAGGCCGAACGCCAGCACAGTGGCGGTCACGATCACCAGCGCCCGTGCGTGCACGCTCATGCGCCAGCGTTCGCGCACTCCTGCGGCCGCACTCATGCGCCGTCCCTGGCCAGTTGCTTGAAAGCGCGGCCGCGCTCTTCATAGTTGCGGAACATGTCGTAGCTGGAGCAGGCGGGCGACAGCAATACCACGTCGCCCGGCTGTGCCAGCGATCGCGCCGTCGCCATCACTTCCTGGAAATCAGAGCCGAGCAGGCGGACGGGCACGACGTTGGCGAGATCCTCCGCGATGAGCGGCCCCGCCTCGCCATAGGCCAGCACGGCCTTGCCGACCCGACGCAGCGGCGGGACCAGCGATGTGTACGGCTCGCCCTTGTGGCGACCGCCGAGCAGTACGATGGTCGGGCGCGTCATGCCCTTCAGCGCGACGAGCGTGGAGCTCACGTTGGTCGCCTTGGAGTCGTTGATCCAGAGCACGCCGCCAAACTCGCCGGCGCTCTCCAGCCGGTGCTCGAGCGCGTGAAAGGTCCGCAGCCCGTCCGCTATGCGAGCGAGTGCCTCCGGCGTCTGATGCGCGTCGTCCGCCACGAGCACCGCGAGCGCGGCGGCCATGGCATTGTCCACGTTGTGGTCACCGAGCAGCGCGAGCTCGTCCCGATGGAGTACCAGCTGGCCCTTCCACTCGATGGTGCCGCCGCGTTCCGCCGCCGCCAGGGCGGGATCGCCCGAAGGCAGCACGAAGTTCATGTCCACGTATGGCGAGCGCCCGAAATAGTGATGGGCGCCTTCGACGCGCGCGATCATCGCCATGACCGCGGTGTCGCCGTAGTTCACGACCCAGCGCGATGCAGCCGTTGCGTTGCGAAAGAGGAGCGCCTTGTCGCCGTAGTATTCGTCCGCGGAGGCGTAGCGGTCGAGATGATCGGGCGCGAGGTTGGTGAGCACGCCCACCGTGGGCCGGATGCCCGGCGTGTCATGCAACTGGAACGACGACATCTCGAGCGCGATCCAGTCCGCGGGCTGTTCCGCCATCGCGACCCTGGTGAGCGGCGTGCCGATATTGCCGGCATCCACGGCATTGAGCCCCAGCGTACGCAACAGGTGCCCCACCATGGCCGTGGTCGTCGTCTTGCCATTCGTTCCCGTGATCGCGATGTAGCGTGTGCCGGGCGGCAGGGCATGCAATCCTACCTCGATCTCGCTCACGATCGGCACGCCGGCGGCGCGCGCCCGCGCCAGGGGCGCCGCGTCGGGTGGCACCCCCGGGCTCGCGACGACCACCACCGCCCGGGCGATGCGGTCCAGATCGTGTGCGCCGAGATCCACGTGCACGCCGGCGGCGCGCAGCGTGACGGCTTCCTGTTCGAGCGCGCTGGACCACGTGCCATCCGACACGTAGACGCGCAGACCGCGGCGCGCGAGCAGCGCGGCGGCGCTGCGCCCGCTCCGCCCGAGCCCCGTGACCGCCACTTCGCCCTGCCGCCAGGCGTCCGGTATCATCGGAGTTTCAGCGTGGTGAGCGCGATGAATGCGCAGAAGATGCCAAGGATCCAGAAGCGGACCACGACCTGTGTCTCGGTCCATCCGGACAACTCGAAGTGATGATGCAGCGGCGCACGCTTGAACAGGCGATGCGCCTTCGCGAATTCCAGGCCGCGCCGGCGGCGCCGCACCTTGAATACGCCGCGCTGCAGGATCACGGACACCGTTTCCGCGACGAACACGCCGCCGATCAGCAGGAGCAGGAATTCGCTCTTGAGCAGAATCGCGATCGCGCCCAGCGCCCCGCCCAGTGCGAGTGAACCCGTGTCCCCCATGAAGACTTCAGCGGGATGGGCATTGTACCAGAGAAACCCAATGCACGCGCCAAGCAGCGCGGAGCAGAATACGGTGAGTTCGCCGGCTCCTCGCAGATAGTAGATCTGAAGATACTGGCTGGTATCGATGCGGCCCATGACGTAGGCGAAGATCGCGAACGTGATCACCGCGATGCCCGTCAACCCCGCCGCGAGGCCATCCAGTCCATCGCTGAGGTTCACCGCGTTGCTCGTTCCCGTCAGGATGAACGCCGTCCATGGCACGTAGAGCCATGCCACGGTCGGCACCACGAGCACGTACTTGTAGAACGGCAGGGTGGTGGACGCCCCGGGCAGGGTGGACAGCGGAAACTGCCAGAGATAGACGCCGAGCAGCACGCCGAGGGAGAGCTGGCCGGCGAGCTTGTAACGCTCCACGAGCCCGACGTTCGCCTTCCCTTCCCGTTTCTGCTTCAGCTTGAGCAGGTCGTCGATGAAGCCAATGGCGCCCATCCAGGCCATGACAAAGAGCGCCACCCACACATAGCGGTTCGAGAGCTTGGCCCAGAGCAGCGTGGGCACGATGCCGGCCAGGAGAATGATCACTCCGCCCATCGTAGGGGTGCGGCCCTTGGTGGCGTGGCTCTCCGGCGTGCCGGTGCGCACGACCTGCCGCACCTTCATGGCTCGCAGCCGCACGATGATCATCGGGCCGGTGATGAACGCCAGCAGAAACGCCGTGGCGGCGGCGCCGGCCGAGCGGAAGGTGATGTAGTTGAAAACGTTGAAGACGCCGCAGTAGCGGCAGGACTCGGTGAACCGCGTGAGGAAGTGATAGAGCACTAGCGCCTTGCCCAGCCGGTGAGAAGTGGTACGAGGCGTTCCAGCCGGACGCCGCGCGAAGCTTTGAGGAGTATGGTGGCGTCAGGCTCGAGCCGCGGCTCGAGCGCGGCCCACAAGCCGTCGATGTCCGGTGCCGTGATCACCCGCTCGCTATCCGCTCCATTCGCGGCAGCGCGCAGTGCGTCGCCCAGCTCGCCGAGTCCGGCCACTACGTCAATGGACGACGCGAGCGCATACCGCGCCACGTCCGCATGCAGCCGGCTGGCATGAGTGCCCAGTTCGAGCATGGTCCCCAGCACCGCAACGCGCTGGTGACCGGCATCCAGGCCGTCGAGCAGTGCGAGAGCGGCGCGCATCGAGGCGGGGCTCGCGTTGTAGGCATCGTTGATGAGAGTGGCTGCCCCAAGCGTCTCCCAGGTGAGGCGCATGCCGGGAATCACGGCGGATTCCAGGCCGTGCGCCGCATCCGCGACGCCAACTCCGCACTCGCGGGCCGCGGCCAGGGCGAGCATCACATTGCGCAGGGTGTGCGCGCCGCGAACGGGCGGTCGAATCGTCACGCCATCCACTTCCAGCCAGCCATGGCCGTCGTCGTCCAGTCCCCAGCGCGCCGCGCGCACATCACCCGCCTCGAGGCCAGCCGAGATCACGCGCCGGGCGCGCCCATGCGCCGCACGCGCCACCTCGGGCTGCGCCGCCGGCACGATGGCCAGTTGCGCGCCATCGAACAGAAACGACTCCTCGCGCAACACTCCGTCCATGTCGCCCAGGCCTTCCAGATGCTCTTCAGCCAGGCAGGTGAAGAGCGCAATATCCGGTTCGACGATCCGGTTCAGTCGCTCCATTTCTCCGGGCACGTTGATCCCCATCTCCACCACGGCCACATCCGCGGAATCCGGCAGTGCCAGCAACGTGAGCGGCACCCCCACGAGGTTGTTCAGATTCAGGCTGGTGGCGTGCACCGTGAGTATGCTGTCGAGCGCCGCGCGAAGGAATTCCTTCGTGGTGGTCTTGCCGTTGGAGCCGCCCACGCCAATGACCGGGCCGTTCCAGGCGCGGCGGCGGTAGTGCGCGAGTGCGCCGAGCGCTGCCTGCGTATCGTCCACCGTGTACACCGGCACGCCCGTCGCACGCGCTCTCGCGGGGTTCGATACCACGAGCGATCCCGCGCCGCGCGCCACCGCATCGCCAACGAACTCGTGTGCATCGAAGCGGTCTCCGGCGAGCGCGACGAAGCAGTCGCCGGAGGTGATCGCACGCGTATCGGTGGAGATCGCGCGCACTAATGCGGCTCCCGTGGGCAGCCGGTTCGCCGCACGGGGCGCGAGCGCCTGCGCCAGGCGGTCGAGCGTCCAGAACACGTCCGTCACGTGCGGCCGCTCATGAGTTCCGCCACGATGGCTTTCTCGTCGAAGGGATGGCGCGTGGTGCCGCGCACCTGGTACGTCTCATGCCCCTTCCCCGCGAGCAGGATGACATCATTGGCGGGATCGGCCATCTCGAGCGCCCGCTGGATGGCGCGCTCGCGCTCCTCGATGCGCTCGTGATTGGCCTTGCGCATGCCCGCCTCGATGTCATCGAGGATCGCTTCGGGGTCCTCGGTGCGCGGATTGTCGCTGGTGAGAATCACGTGATCGGCGGCGCGCTCGGCGAGATTGCCCATCTGCGGCCGCTTGCCGCGATCGCGGTCGCCGCCGGCGCCAAACACGACGATGAGGCGGCGTCGCGTGAAGGGACGCACCGCCGCGAGCGCGCGCTCGAGCGCGTCGGGTGTGTGTGCGTAGTCGCGCAGCACCGTCGGACGCTCCTGAATCACCTCCAGTCGGCCAGGCACCTGCGGCGTGGTGCGGAGCCGCGAGGCAATCTCACCCAGCGGCATCCCCAGGTGCCATGCCGTGGCGGCCGCGCCCAGCGCGTTCAGCACGTTGAAATCGCCAATGAGCGGCAGGTGCAGCGAATGCCGCTGACCATCCGCGCACAGGCGCCATTCGCTGCCACGTGGCTGATAGCTCACGGACTCCGCGCGCACCGTGGCCTCATCGCCCAGTCCGAATGTCAGGGCGCGCGGTGCGCGCGGCAGTTTCCGCCACGCCGGGTCGTCCAGATTCACCACGGCAACGCCGCTTCGCGGAGCGAGCTGCGCGACCAGTCGCGCCTTCGCCGCGAAGTACTTGTCCATCGTACCGTGATAGTCGAGATGGTCGCGGGTGAAGTTCGTGAACACCGCGGCCGCGAACGTCAGTCCATCCACGCGATGCTGATCGAGACTGTGCGACGACACCTCCATGGCGATCGTGCGCACGCCGCCGTCCGCGAGGAGGCGCAGCACACGCTGCAATTCGACCGGCCCTGGCGTCGTGAGTCCCGCGCCGCCCGGCACCGGTTCGCCGTCGCTGCCTGCGAGCACGCCAAGGGTCCCAATGGATGCGCTGCGGCCCTCGACGTTGTCGAGCAGATGGCGCAGGATGCCGACGGTCGTGGTCTTGCCATTGGTACCGGTGACGGCGATGAGTCGCAGCGCGTGCCCGGGTTCGTCGTACGCAATGGCCGCGGCGATCGCGGCGGCACGACGCGCATCACGCACGACGATGGACGGCAGCTCCGTGCGTCCACGCTCTTCCACGATGGCGGCCGCCGCGCCCTGCGCCGCCGCCTGCGGCAGAAACTCGTGACCATCCCGCGCGACGCCGCGCACGGCGACGAAGAGCGAACCGGGACCCACGGCGCGACTGTCGTCCGTGACGGTCGTGAATTCATCCGGGATCGTCCCGGTGAGATCGAGGAGCTGGCCGGCGCGTCGCAGCGCCGCGAGCACACGAGCGGTGGCGACGGCGCTCATGGTGTCGTGGCCAGCCGGACGAGCGTACCGCCCGGCGCCATGGTGCCGGCCTGCGGCGTCGTACCGGTTGGCATGCCGAATCCACCCGGCTGCACCTGGAATCCCGCGGCGTGCAGGGCGCGCACCGCCGCGCGCAGGGTGAGCCCGTGCACGTCCGGCACCGCGCGAGCCACGGCGGGTCGCGCCGGGCTTCGCGGAACGGGAAGGGACAGCAGTACGGAAACCGTCGCGGAATCCGGCGGATCGTCCTCGCCGCCGGCGGCGGGCGCGATCGCCACGGATTTCACGACGGTATCCGCGGCTCCCGGCGGGGAATCGTGGGCCGCCAGCTCCCCGCGGTCGAGCGCCGCGTGGCGCGCCGCGAGCGCCGCCTCCAGGACGATCTTGGACACCGGAGCCGCCGCCATGGCACCGAAAATGGAATTGCGCGGCCGATCCATCTTCACGTAGATCACGTACTGCGGATCATCCGCGGGAAAGAGTCCAACGAAGGAAGCGGTGTACGCTCCCGCTTCGTACCGCCCGCCGGCGCCGGTGCGCCGTGCCGTACCGGTCTTGCCCGCCAGCGTGTACTGGCCGAGTGCGGCTTCCTTTCCCGTGCCCTCCTCGACGACACCCATCATCATGCGCCGCACCTGCGCGGCGACCTCCGGCGTCATGACGCGTCGCACCACGCGGCGCTCGTGGTGGAAGATCACCGTCCCATCGGGCGCGCGGATCTCCTTGATGATGGCGGGCTGCAGCAGCTCGCCACCGTTCGCCACGGCGCCATACGCCGCGGCAAGCTGCAGCGGCGTCACCGCAATCTCGTATCCCATGGCGAGCGATGCCGCCGACTGGCTGGACCATTCGTCCGGTGGTCGCAGCGTGCCCGATGCCTCCCCCGGGATCGCCACCCCCGTCGGCGTGCCGAATCCGAAATCGCGGAACGTCTGGAATTCCTGCGCCGTGCTGAAGCGGCTGCTGAACTTGACGATGCCAATGTTGCTCGAAAACCGAATGACATCCGCGAGCGACATCCGCGCCGCCTTGTGCTCATCCGTAATGGTGCGCCCGTCCACGCGATACGTCCCGTTCTCGGTGTTCACCACGTCACCGGGAGTGGCCAGGTGGTCCATGAGGAGCTGCGAGACGACGAGCGGCTTGAGCGTGGAACCCGGCTCGAACGGCTCGCTCACCACCGGATTGCCGAAGGCGTTCACCCCCTGGCGCTGGCTGGCCATCGCGCGGATCTCGCCATTCTTCGGATCCAGAATGACGATGTCACCACCATCGGCACCGGTTCGCGTCACCGCATCGTCGAGCGCCTGCTCCGAGATTTCCTGCAACTCCTGATTGATCGTCAGCTCGACGGCATCACCGCGGACCGGGGCGATATCGCTGTCGCCCGGCGATTCGAAGCGATGGCCACGCGAGTCGCGCGACACCATGGCGCGGCCATCACGGCCGCGCAGCAGCGAGTCCAGGGCAAGTTCGAGTCCACCCATGGGTGTGTTGCTCGCGTCAACCCATCCGACGACCCTGCGCATGGCCTGGCGCGACGAATACACGCGCTGAATGACCGGGGTGGCGTACACGCCGCGCATGGCCGTGACCGTGGCCGCGTCGCCGGCCAGATAGCTGCCGGGCAGCGTGACCCACGCCCGGTTCACATCGGTCGCCCGCGTAATCCATTGCCGGGCGACTCCCAGCCGGGTGAGTGCGGCGGCAAGGGTCGCTCGACTGCGCAGCTCGCGTGGCGCGATGCTCACGCGCACCATCTCGCGGCTCATCGCCACGGGCACGTTCCGCGCATCGAAGATGTCGCCACGCGGCGCCGGAATCACCGCGGCCGCGAAATGTTGCCGCTGCGCGCGCTCACGCCACGCCGCGCCCTGCACGAGCTGCACATCCAGGGCGCGCAGCACGAGCGCAACCGCGAAGAGCAGCAGCGCGGCATGGATGAGGGCGATGCGGCTGGGTCGAAGCATCTACGGTGCGACAGAGTGGCTGGGCAGTATGATGACCTGTGTATCACTCGGCACGTGCATGCCGAGTCGACGTTCCACGATGGGAGCGAGTGCGCTGCGACTGGAGAGATCGCGGATCTCGCCTTCGAGCGCGGTTCGCTGGGCCTGCAGTTGCTGTCGCCGTTCCACGAGCTGGCGCAGTTCGCGCGCCTGCGCGATTCCCGACGTTCGTCGCCAGACCACGCCGGCGGCGATGAGCACGAAAGCTAACAGGGCGAGCGCCAGCCAGGCGCGCCCACGGCGGGCTACCTTGCGCTTCGCCATGCCCGCAACCTGGCGCTCCGGGCTCGCGGATTCCGCGCGATCTCCGCGGCGTGCGCCGACAGCGGCCGCTTCGTGAGCAGCTCGCCAAGCGCCGTCCCGCCACAAGTGCAGATCGGCTGGCGCGGCGGGCACACGCACGCCCGGCTCCAGTCGCGAAACGCCTGCTTGACGATGCGATCCTCGCCGGAATGGTAGGCGATCACCACAAAGACGCCTCCCGGACGCAGGCGGTCCCGCAGCACGGGGAGCCCGCGCTCGAGTGCGGCCAGTTCGTCGTTCACCGCAATGCGCACCGCCTGAAAGAGTCGCGCGAAGTCCGGTGGTCCGGTGCGCGCCCCCAGCGCGCCGCGAATCGCGCCCACCAGGTCGTCGCTCGTGGCAAACGGCCGGACGCCGCGCCGCCGGACGATCTCCCGAGCGAGCCGATAGGCGCGCGGCTCGTCGCCGAACTCCTTGAAGATGAAGGCGAGCTCGCGCTCATCCGCGCTGTTGAGCAGGCGTGCGCCACTCGACGTGGCGTCGGTGCCCATGCGCATGTCGAGCGGCGCGCCTTCCCGGAAGGAGAAGCCGCGCAGCGGATCGTCGAGTTGATGCGAGGAGACGCCGAGATCGAGCACGATGCCATCGAATTGCTCGCCGGCGAGGGACGCGATGCTCCCGACGTCAGCGAAATTTCCAACCAGCGCGCGAAACGTTCCGGCGTCGCGATACGCATGGAGGCGTTCCGACGCCGCGCGAACCGCATCCGGGTCGCGGTCGATTCCGGTGACGCGCGCACCGCCAGCCAGCAATGTCTCCGCGTGCCCGCCGCCGCCCAGGGTACCGTCCAGAATCGACGGCAGGCCCGCAAGCAGCCCGGATACCTCGGTTGCCAGCACCGGTACGTGGTACGCGCTCGCCCAGTCCGCGCCCTGATCCGAAGGGGACCGCATACTAGCGCGTCCCGGCGCGTGGAGTCAAGCGCGGCTGAGCGAGTGGCATGCATGGAGTCTACTGTGCGTGGCAAGAGGCCGCCGGATGCACGCGCGCCCGCCGGAGACATCCGGCGGGCGCGCCACACACGGGAACCCGTGCAGCTACTTGCAGTACTTCTTCACCTGCGCGTCAACTGCCGGCGTGTACTGCGGAATCGCGGAGAGCAGTTGCCCGGCGGTCTTGGGATCGATCGAACCGCCCTGCTGCAGATTGATCTGCGCGGCGACCAAGGCGTCCTGCGCCGTCTTGGCGAGGTCGCACTTCTTGGCAGTCTGATTCTGGCGGACCGCCATATCGCCGATCTTCAGGCTGGACACGCCTATCAGGAACTTGGCGGCCGGAGATGGGGCCACGCTGTCGGCCAAACTGAGGACCTGCACGGCGTGCTGGAAATCCTGAATGGTTCCGGGATGCGTCGAATCGCTCGCGGCCTTGTACGACTTGTTGCCCATCGAGAGCAGAAACTGCCCGACGGTGGAGGAATCCTCGCCGTTGGCCAGTGAACTGCGCAGCGAGATCATGGCGCTGTCGAGCTGGTTGAGCTCGATCTGCGCATTGGCCTTTCGCAGGTATGCGTGCTCCGCCTTCGGATTCAGCTTGATCGCCATGTCCGCCGATTCCAGGGCTTTCTGCATCTGGCCCGCGAGGCGCTGGGTCTGGGAATTCAGCGACCAGAGCGTCGCATTGTCCTTGAACTTCGCGACGCCGCGCGCCGTCGTCTCCGCCGCCTTCTGGGGCTGGTTGGCGAGCGCGTAGAGCGCCGCCTGCCGCGCGAAGAACGACGTGTCGGCCGCCGCCGTGTCGCTCCGGATCATCTGCTCACCCATGTCGGCGGCCTGCTGGTAATCCTTGGTGGCCTGCAGGATGAGCCAGGCCAGGTGCATGAGCGACGGATCGCCCGGATTGTCCTGCAGCGCCTGCAGGATGATTGGCTTGGCCCGCGCGGCGCGTCCCGATGCCGCGATCTTTTCGCTCACCGTCTGCACGAGCGTGGCGTTCTTGGGGTCGGCGCGCAGCATGGCCGTCCACGTATCCACGGCCTTGTCGAGCGATGTGGTGTCCTTGGTCTGGTCGAAGCGGTCCTTGTAGGCCTGCGCAGCCAGCGCCAGCGCCGGACGATTCTTCGGATCGATCTCGATGGCCTTGGCGGTTACGTTGATGATGGAATCCGGCGGCATCTTGAGCGCCAGATACGCATTCGCCAGACACACCCGGCCAATCGTGGACTGGGGGTAGGCCGCGATCGCCGCGCGCGCAGCCGTCACGCCATCCTGCGGGTGGCCGCCGGCAACCGCCAATTCGCACTTCCGCTCGTCCGGCAACTGCTTGCGCGCCGCCTGAATCTCCTTCGAGACCTGCTCGGCGAGATCTTTGAGCTTGGGACCCTCCACGACGGGCAGCGGCTGCACCATGCTGTTGTCGCGCGTGAGCACCATGCTCGTCGCGAGCGAATAGTTGGCGCCGGACTTCGTCACGGTGCCTTCGAGATACTCGTCGGCGCGCAGCGCCGTCGCGAGCTGCTTGGCGGTAATCGGGTCGAGCGCACTGTCACAGGTGAAGCCCGAGGCCTCGAGGTTCTGGCAGACATACTTGCGGGGAATCACGAACAGCTGCTTGATCTGCACGTCATCCGTGATCTTGTTCAGCACCGCCTCCGATGCTTCCGACCCCATGCCCTTCTCGCTCCCACGGAACGGTGCGACCATCAAGCGCGGCACACCTTCCGGCGGGGCCACCGTTCGGGTTTGCGCGGAGAGTGCGCCCGGCAGCAGGCAGGCAGCCACGGCCATCGTGCCCCAGGCCAGTACCCTTGCCTCACGAATGAGAGCCATCACGGTTCCAATCCTCCTGATCGTTGAACTGAAATACCCCAGCAGCCCCATCCGGGGTCCCGACGTGCGATGGGCGAAGAGGGACTCGAACCCCCGACATCCTGCGTGTAAGGCAGGCGCTCTAACCAACTGAGCTATTCGCCCCTGCTGCGTGATGCGCACCCAGCGGTACCGCGCGACCGGGACGTCACCGCTTGAGAATCGCGACGGGAATCAGAATGCAGTAGCCGATCACCAGCAGCACGGGTCCGATCGTGATCCCGCCACGCAGCAGATCGGCGTAGCCGGCCACCAGGACAATGGCGGCGATGCCCCACCAGACAAGCGGCCGCGTCCGCGGCGAGACTTCAGAATTGGACATAGCTGCATAGTGTAGACCGCGCCGGGCGCATGTGTCAAGCGACGTACGCTTGCCGCAACGCGAATCAGGATGGTGGCTCCCGCTGCCGCGATTCGCGCGGAACGTCCGGCGGGCTGCCGTCGGCGAGCAGCGCCGCGAGCGCGCTGGCGCGTGCGGCGCGTTCGGCCGCGGCGTCTGCCGCCAGCAGCGCCGCGAGCGCGCGGCGCCGGCGCCGCATGCGCACGACGTAAAGCGGCACGATCACGAACCCCAGCAGCGCCATGATCACGGTCACGTTCGCCAGCAGCGCCAGAATGCCGTAGCGATGCATCGTGCGGGACCGCCATTCAGCCTCGAATGCAGACTGAGTCAGCCCGTACGCGCGCCGAATGGCCACGTCCATGGACCCCGTGTCCTTCCAGTAGCGGAAGAACAACGTAAGGCCGCGCTCGGGATCGAGCGACGCGAGATCCGCCACGGCGCGATAGGACAGGGCGTAGCTCGCGTCGGCGCGCGAGACGTTGCTCTGGAATCCCGCATCGAGCGAATCCAGCGATGGCACCCCGTGCAGCGCGAGCGACAGGTTCGTTGCGAGCGCGTCATCGCGTCCCCATTCGGCAGCGGCGTAGCTCGCGTAACCTTCGTCGAACCAGCGGGGCGGACGGTCGCCCAGATATTCGTGCAGCGCCAGATGGGCGAGTTCATGTCGCAGCACGCGGAACGGATTGCCCGCGTCGGAACCGGCGTTGCCGCCCTGCATCACGATGCGCTGCTCATCCGGAACGGCGATCGCGGCGCCCCACTCCGGCGCGGCGGGTCCTGCCCACTGCCGGAAGCGCCGCGCGTCCGGTGCAACGGCAATGAGCGCTCGTGTCCGCGGTCTGGGCAGTCCCGGGAAGGTGTCACGCGCGGTTGCGCTGTCCAGCAGTGCGCGGGCCAGACGCACGTCGGCGGGATAGGCCACCACCGTGAATCGGCCGCGGTCGAGCCGCACCGGGGCATCCTGCGCCGTCGTACGCGCGGCGGCAGCAGCCCACAGCAGCAGCGCGAAAGCTACGGGTCGCGCGAGGGAGCGCCTCCGGCCTCCACGAGTTTCAGCATCTCGCCGCACCGCTTGCCCCATGGATTGAACTTGTTCGCGGTGAGCCCGTCCCGCCACGCCTCTCGCGCGGCATCGGGCTGGCCGTCGAACCAGAGTGCGCGGCCCAGCTCGTACCAGGCTTCAATGAGATTCGGACCCAGCGCGAGCGTGCGACGGAAGAACGACTGCGCGTCACCATACATCTCGCGCTCCGCGTACACGAGTCCCAGATAGAAGTGCGCGTAAAGGAACGCCTTCCGATCGTTGTCGAGACGAATGGCCCGGGAGAGGTGCTCGATGGCCTCGCCGAAGATGCGCTTCTTGAGACAGATATAGCCGAGATTGACGCGTGCGAGCGAGTTGCTGGGCTCATGCATCAGCACCTTCTGGAAGGTGAGCAGGGCCTCGTCGTACTCCTGCTGCAGCATCTGCGCCCATCCGAGCAGCGACTCCGCCTGGGGATCGTTCGGCGCCAACTCCAGGGCGCGTGTGAGCGCCCGCTCCGCGCCCTCGTGATCGCCCAGCGAGATCAGACTCCATCCCTTCTCCACGTAGGTGGACGCTCCGAGGTGATCGGCCATCACCGGCTTCATCCCCTCCACCTGCGGCGGGGTCGCGGGACGCGAGGTGCCGGGAATCCGCTTCCATCGATCGACCAGCACCTTGATCTCCTCGCGGAGGGCGGCGAGATCGGTCAGTTCCTGCTCCACGCTCCGGAACAGCGCGATGATCTCGGCCTTGATCGCGTCCCGTTCCTCCGGCGTGGCGACGGTCTCCAGGCGCTGCGCGATGGACTGATAGCGCGCGCGCACCGGTTCCTCGGAGCGGTCAGCCATGCCGCGGCTCCAGCGCGTCGCTGATGGCCCGTGCCATGTCGCTCAGTGGCACGACGCGGTCCACTCCGCCGGCGGCAACCGCCGCGCGCGGCATCCCATGAATCACGGTACTCTCCTCATCCTGTGCGAATCCCACGGCCCCCGCGTCGTGCATGCAGCGCAACCCCGCGGCGGCATCCCGCCCCATGCCGGTGAGCACCACGCCCACCGCGCGGACACCGAAGCAACCCGCGACCGAACGAAAGAGGATGTCCGCAGAGGGGCTCGGCCCCGCTCCTCTGGCTCGGTCGAGCCCGATCGTGACACCCCCGTCCGCTTGCGTCACGCGCATGTGCATTCCGCCCGGGGCGACGTATACGTGCCCGGCGTGGACGGGCTCGCCGTCCGCCGCTTCGGACACGAGCAGCGCGCCAAGGGCATCGAGTCGCTCGGCAAGGCTCCGTGTGAATCCCGACGGCATGTGCTGGGCCACCAGCACCGCTGCCCCGAACCCCGACGGCAGGCACGGAATCACGGTGGCCAGCGCACGCGGCCCACCCGTGGAGGCGGCAATCGCCACGGCGCGCGTCGCGGGCCCGCGGAGCGCGCGCTCCCCGAGCCGGGCATGCGCGAGAGCGGCATCCACGGAATGCACAGCGCGTGACATCGACACGAGATTCGCCTGCGCGGACGCTCGCAATGCATCGAGCAACCGGTCCCGCACGAGCCCGAGGTCCGGGCTCACCGGGCCCGACGGTTTGCGCACAAAGTCCACAGCGCCGAGTTCGAGCGCCCTGATGGTCTGATCGCCGGCGTCGCCGGTTGCGGCAGCCAGCATGACCACCGGACGCGGAGACTCGCGCATGATGCGGCCGAGTGCGCGCAATCCATCCAGCTCGGGCATCTCGATGTCGAGGGTCACGACATCCGGACGCAGCGCGTGCACCTTGCGCACCGCATCGAGTCCGTCGCGTGCGGTGCCGACGACGCGAAACTCGTCGCTGGTGTGCACCATGTCCGTGATGAGCCGGCGCATGAACGCGCTGTCGTCCACCACCAGCACGGAGCGCGGCCCGCTAGAGAACGACATTGCCCCGGGCCAGCGAGCGCACTTCCATGACACCGGACGCGACGGAAAAGTAGACGCTGCGGCCGTGGGTCCCCCCCACGTCTTCCGCCACGATGGGCACCGACGCGTGCAGCAGCGCGGTGCGCGTGGCGATGAGATTGCGTTCGCCCATCTGCAGGGTCCCCGCGGGAAGCAGCGAGCCGAACATGCACGCTCCGCCCGCAAGCTTGGCCACGATGCGGCCCTGTCGCGCACCCAGTGCCCGCATGCGCGTGAGCAGAAAGGGCACGGCCGTCACCGCGCACTTGGCCTGATTGCGCGTGTCGCGCGCGAGCGCGGGCGTGGGCAGCAGGATGTGGGCAAGGCCGCCGACGCATCGCTCGCGGTCATGCAGGACGATCGCCACGCAGGAACCGAGTCCGAGCGTGGCGAGCGTGGCATCGCCGTCGGCGGCCGCGGCATCCGCCACGCGCACACGGACCTCACGCGTCACGTGGGCAGCACCTGCAGCAGATCCAGGCTGGCCCGTACGGTCTCGTTGCGCGGATTCAGCGCCAGCGCGCGTTCCCAGTACGCGAGCGCCTGGTCGCGCTGCTGCCACTTGAAGCGAATGTTGCCGAGCTTGAGATAGACATCGTCGCCGAGCGCGGGATTCAGCGTGACGGCCTGCACATATGCCTCCTGGGCCTCTTCGTAGCGGCTCAGGTGATAGAGCACGTCACCCAGATTCTTGTGCAGTTGCGGCACGGCCGCGTCGTCCTGAAGGCCCTGCTCCGCGCTGCGCACGGCGGCCGCGAAATTCCCGGCACGCTCATGCAGCACCGCCTGCGTATTGCAGAGCGCCGGGGTGCGCGGATAGGCCGCCAGCCCGTCCGTCACGAGCGTCTGTGCGCGCGCCGTGTCACCGCTCAGTGCCGCCGCGAGCGCGGCGTAGTGAAACCAGACCGCGGGCGGAACCCGGTCGCCCCACATCGCGCGCGCCGATGCCAGCATGCGATCCGCTTCCGGCACATCGCCGCTCTTGAGCGCGAGGATCCCAATGGACGTGCGCACGCGCGGATCGTCCTGCCCGCCGCGGCGCATAGCCTCGGACAGCGCACCGCGCGCCTCGTCATGCTGCCCCAGCCGCTCGTAGACGATGGCGAGATTGTGGTGCACCGCGGGCCGCGCACCCGGCTGGTTCGCGGCGTCGCGCAGCATGCCCATGGCATCCATCCAGCGCCCCTCCCGCATGGCGATGAGCGCCAGGTAGAACCGCGCGCGCGCATCGTTCGCCGAGAGCTCCGCGGCCCGGCGGAACTCGCGCGTCGCTTCCTCCAGCATGCCCGCGCGATAGAAGGCGACGCCAAGATTCTGGTGCTCATCCAGCCGCGAGGAGCGTGTCACCTCCTCCGGCGGCCGCGACTTGCCCACCTTGTGCACGAAGCCACCGCTGAGCAGCACGAACAACGCCTTCCCCACCTCGAACTCGCCGGTCCCCGACGCGTCCACGAGCGCATTCACATCGCGCCGGCCGTCGAGCAGCGCGAGCAGCCGCTCCTGCTCGGGCGTCACCCGGACATCACTCCCGGCGAGCCGCGCCCGATCCACCGCGAAGATCAGGTCGAAGCTCGGGATCTTCTTCTCGATCTGACTCCATTCGTCCACGCGGCGGGCGCCTTCCAGGAGCAGCGATTCGGGATTGATGGACACGAGCAGGCTCGCATCCTCCGGTCGTACGTCCGCCTCGAAATTGAAGCTCCCCTGCGCCCACGTGAACAGGAAGTACACCGCTTCCTCGATCTGCAGCCGGATGTAGCGGTGCAACGTTTCCTGGGGCAGCGCGCCGCGTTCGACGAGAATCTCGCCCAGCCGCTTGCGGCGGTGGCTGGCGCCCTGCAGTTCGACCGCTTCGTCCAGCGTCTCCTTGGAGATCACGTGTGCCTTCACCAGCGTGTCGCCCAACCGGTCTCGCCGGTTCACGATGGACGCGTACGTGATGCGGCCGCGTTCGAAGTAGATGTAGCCGAAGTTGCTGCGGTCCGTGACGCTGAGGCATCCCGTCTTCTGCCCCATGGCGAGGAGCTGCAGCACATCAGGAAGGCTGGCTTCGCGCAGACTGCCCTTGATGGCCATCAGCGGTAGTCCTCGATGGCGCGGCCCGAGAGCTCCGGCCATTCCCAGACGATCTTCTCTTCATCCAGGAAGGATTCGTCCACGGTGCGTCCCGGCGTGCTTCGCGTGACCGTGGGCGCCGCGATGCTGCCCTCGAGTTCCTTGCGCGCGAGCCCGGCGGTGAGCGGCACGCCGACGATGTCCGCCGCCTTGCGCAGCCGCGACACCAGCGCGGACACCTCGTCGACGCTGCCCACGGGGCGCGCCGCGAGATACTCGAGGAGCGCGCGATCCACCCGCTGCCCGCTGGCCGCCAGCTGGCGCGCGAAGAACTTCTCGCGCAGTGCATGATCCGGCCGCTGCATCTCGACCACCAGGCCGCCTTCGAAGCGGGATCGCAGCCGGTCCTCCAGCCCTTCGATGCGCGCCGGTACGCGGTCGGCGGCCAGCACGATCTGACGCCCGGCCGCGTACAGGCTGTTGAACAGGTGAAACAGCTCATCCTGGGTGCGCTCGGAGCCCGCAAGATGCTGCACGTCATCCATGAGCAGCACGTCCAGTACGCGGTAGCGTACGCGCCAGCGCTCGATCGTGCCATCCTGCAGCGCGCGAATGAGCTCATCGGTGAAGTCGCGTGCGTTCACGCAGGCGACCAGCGCGGCGCCGCCGCGCGTGGCCACGAGGTCGTTTCCTACCGCGTGCAGCAGATGCGTCTTGCCCACGCCGGATGGACCGTAGAGGTAGAGCGGATTGTACTTGCCGCCGGGCTCCTGCACGACGGTATCCGCCGCGTGCACCGCGAGCTGATTGGACGGCCCCACATCGAAGTCGGCCCGGGCAAATTCCGCGCGCGGCCCGGGCGGTGGATCCACCGTGCCGATCAGCCGCGCCACCACCAGCTCTGCTTCCTGCACGCGTTCCGGGTCGAGGAACAGCTCGGAGGTGGCAAGCTGGTGGTCGAATTTCGCTGCGGTCTGCTGCAGGTCGCGCAGCCGCGCAATCGCGGCCTCGTAGTCCGTGAGCAGCGCATCCACATCCGGTTCGTCCACCCCGTCCAGCGCGCGCTCCAGCCGGCCTGCGTGATACCCCATCTCGTGCCAGTACGTAATCGCCTCGCTCACACGAATGCGCCACGCCTCGAGCTGCTGGGAGAGCACCTCGCTCACGTCGGACAGCAGCGTGTCGAACTCGGACGTCTGTGGCCGGGACGGCGTGGCACGCATGACGCCATCACCGCGCTCGCCGAGCAGGTCGCGCACCGTGGCGGCCGTGACCGGCGATTCACCAAGCGACTGGTGCGCGATGAGCCGATTGAGTGCGCCCTGCAGCTCGCGCACGTTCCGGAACCGCAGCCGTGCCACTTCCTCGAGCACCCCAGAGTCGAACTGCGCCCCGCGCTCCTCGCTGCGCATCCGCAGAATCGCCACGCGCGTCTCGTAGTCCGGCTCGCCGACATCCACGACGAGACCGCCGGCGAAGCGCGTCGTCAGCCGGTCATCGAGATCCGCGATCTCGCCGGGTGGACGATCGCTCGCCAGCACGACCTGGCGCCCGCTGCGCTGCAGTGTGTTGAAGAGGCGCAGCATCTCGGACTGCGTCTCGCGCCGTCCCGCGAGGAACTGCACGTCGTCCAGGAGCAGCAGCCCGACCTCCTGGTAGCGGCGTTTCAGGGCGTCCATGGTACCCGCGGCTACGGCGCCGTTCAACTCTTCCACGAACTCATCCACCGTCGTGTATTCCACGCGCAGCCCTGGCTGACGCTGCAGCGCGAGGTGAGCGATCGCGAGCATGAGGTGCGTCTTGCCCAGCCCCGACCCGCTGTAGATGAAGAGTGGGTTGTACGTTGCTCCGGGCGCCTGGGCGACGGCGTGCGCAGCCGATACCGCCAACCGGTTGCCCGTCCCCACCACGTAGGTCTCGAACCGGTAGCGCGTGTCGAGATCCACGGTCAGCGGCTCCCGGCCGGCTGCGCAGCGCTCAGGCGGCGCAACACCAGCCCCGCGATGCTGCGCAGCGTTTCGAAGACTCCGCTGCCGTGCAGTGCGCCGGCAGTGAAGGCGGGTACGTCGCGAAAGTTCAACGCCTGGTCCAGCACATCGGTCTCCAGAATCAGCTCGCGTGGCAGGTCCTGCTTGTTGTACTGCAGCACCAGCGGCAGCGCGCGTGCATCAATACCCTGATTGGCCAGGTTGGCATGGAGATCCCGCAGGCTCTCGATGTTCTCCTGGAGCTGCCTGGCCTGACTGTCGGCCACGAACACGACGCCATCGGCGCCCTGCAGCACGAGGCGCCGGGTGGACTGATAGTATACCTGCCCGGGAACCGTATAGAGCTGCAGGCGGGTCGTGAAGCCGGAAATGCTGCCCAGATCGAGCGGCAGAAAATCGAAAAACAGCGTGCGGTCCGCCTGGGTGGCGAGCGACACCATGTTTCCCCTCCGGTTGCCCGGCACCTGTCCGTACACGTACTGCAGGTTCGTCGTCTTCCCGGATCGGCCCGGCCCGTAATAGACGATCTTGCACGTGATTTCTCGAGTGGCGTAGTTGACCAGCGGCACGATGCAGTCAGGCTGTGGGAGTCTGGCGACCGCGCCCGAACAGCACGGCGAGATTGTGGTGCAGTTCGCGTTCGAGATCTGCTCCGAACCGGACCGGGGGCGGTGGCGCCTCCGGCGCGGACTCGAGCACGGCCCGGCGGAACTCCTGAAAATACATGCGCACCAGCCCGAGCGAGCTCTCGGCATCGAAGGCGCAGAAGAGCAGCACCGGGCCGCGCGCGGCCGCGGTCGCGGCGAGAAAGACCTGCCGCTGCGCACCGGCGTGATAGAGTTCGCGAAAGGGCGCACCATCCAGCTCCCGCCCCAGCGCCTCCGAGGAGCCGTGGATCGCGGCGGCGAGCGCGCAGGCGGACATGACGTCCACCGCGCGCGTGAAGCCGTACTGGCCCAGCACCTGTCCGTTCGTGCGCAGCACGATGGCGAACCGCGCGCGCGTATCCCGCACGAACGCTTCGAGGGGCCGCTCCACCCAGGCCTCGGCGACGAGCGGCTTCACGCGAGCCGTTCCGCCGCGCCCATCATGGCCGCACGCACGAGTCCCATCTGCGCGCGCGGCTCCGCCAGCGCGACCAGCACGAGCCCGTCACGTCCGGCCGCGCACACGAATCCGCGCTCGGCTTCGAGTTGCAGGTACGTGACCGACGCGAGCGCGGCCGCTTCCGCGGACCGCCGCAGTCCGCGAAAGAGCGCCGCGCACACGGCCGCGACCACGTCTGCATCAATCCCGACGTGGAGCTCCGATGCCACGACGATGCCATCGGCTTCGTCCACCACCATGCAGGCCAGCACGCCGCGCAGTCGCACCACCGCCGCCAGCTGCGGCCCAAACGCGGGGCTCACGGTTCCTCCGTGAGCCATGCCGCCGCGCGGCGCACGCAACGATCGAGCAGTCGATGAACCAGCCCGAGCGGCACCGACCGCGCCGCCGCCGCGAGAACGAGCGATTCGCTCAGGACAGGCGCCATCGCAATCGTCGCCACGCTCGTCTCCGCCACCAGCGTTCTCCACGCGCCGAGATGCAGGTGTTCCGTCACGCGCGTGATTTCCTCACGCGTGCCGGCCAGCGCCGCGCCGATTTCCTGCGCGACATCCGTCCCATCACCCGTCACGTACGCGCCCGCCAGCACCAGGCCGTGGCCGTCCAGCAGCAGCGCGGTCTGATCCGCATCGCCAAGGGCCTCAGCGAACAGACAGCGGGCTTCTTCCTGCACGTGCTGCTGCGCATCGGCCATGCGGGCGCCGGCTGGCGAGGCCTGCGCGGGCGCACTGCTCGTATAGCGGAGCATGCGGCGCACCATGCGCAGGGCCGTGCCCGCGCCGGCGTCCGCGCCGTCGGTGCGCGCGGCTGCCGCGAGCTGCTGCTCCGCCTCCTCGAGGCGCCCCTGCTTGAAGAGCACGTATCCCATGCCGCGGCGCGCGGCCGCGTGATCGGGCGCCACCGCCAGCACGACGCTCCACTCATCCAGCGCGTCCTGCAGCTCGCCGCGGTCGACGTGCACTCGCGCCAGCAGGTCGTGCGCCGCCGGATGGTGCGGGTGCCGTTCCAATCCCCGGCGGGCGACCTGAAGCGCCAGATCGGGCTGGCGGCTGCGCCGCAGCGCCTCGCCGAGCTGCACGAACACCAGACTGGATGGCTCGCGCGCGAGCTCCTCGCTGAGACGGCGAATTTCGTCAGACATGCACCGGCTCCCGCAGCAGGGCGTACACCGCGGCCGCGCCGTCGAGCGCGTCGTGAATGCCGTGGTCCGCGGACGCATCCGGCGCCAGATCGAGATAGCGGCGCCAGTGCGCCACCGCTTCATCCAGCGCGCCGCGCCGCGCGGCGCAGCAGCCAAGCGCGCGATGGATCATCGGATTGGCCGCATCCAGCTCCAGCGCATGCTGCAGCTCCGCCGCCGCCTCGTCGTGGCGTCCGGCCATCGTGAGCGCCGCCGCGAGAATCGATCGCGCTTCCGCGGAACCCTGCGTAATCGCCACCGCCATGCGACCCGCGGAAACGGCGTTCTCCGCATCGCCAGCCACCAGCGATGCGCGCGCCCGGTCCAGGTGGGCTCGCACCGCGGCGGCCACCGCGTCCTCGGCCGAGACGTCCACGCCTTCGCGCAGCTCCAGAACGCCCGTACTGACCAGTCCGTACACCGTGCGCGCGACATCGAAGTCGCTGCGCGCCAGCTCGTGCGCAATGGTGCGCAGGTCCCGTACGCCATCCACGGCGATGAGCACTTCCCACTCTCCCGGCAGCAGATCCAGCATCGCTGGCTGCTCCGCGCTCACCGGCGCGAGCGCCGCCACCATCCCGAGATGCGGCACCTTGCTCACGATGCGCGACCATTCGTCGATGCGGCGGGCGCCCTCCATGAGCACGGATGCCGTGGAAATGCGCACCGCGGCCTCGGCAGGTACGTCGCGCAACTCTCCTTCCTCGAAGGAAAAGAATCCTTCCTGCCAGGACATCAGCTCGAACACCACTTCCTCCACCTGGAACCGGACCTGCCGTTCCAGCTCGCGGCGCGAAATGGCGCCAAGCTCCACGAGCACCTCGCCGAGGCGCGGCCGGCCGCCACCGCGCCGCTGCACCGCCTGGGCGCGCGACAGGTCCCCTTCGGAGATCTTGCCCGCGCGCAGCAGCAACTGCCCCAGTGGATGGGGATTGCTGCGAATCACGGCGTACACGACCGCGCCGCGATCGAAGTACACGGTGCCGCGGTTATCGCGCACGAACGAGGTGACCGTCAGCGCGCCGGTCTTGCGATTCAGATCGAGGAGCTGGAAGACGTCGTGAATGCCCAGCTCGTGCAGCGGGCCCTCGATAGCCATCAGGCGGCCTCCTCGTCCGGGCGCAGGACCCGCAGCAGGTCGGTCGCCGTGCGAATGCCGCGCTCGGCGCGGCGTGCCTGGCTGCCTTCCGGCGCAATCGCCAGCACCCGGCGCCAGGTGGCAATGGCCTCCGCATAGCGCCGCTGACGGCCGAAGATCTCCGCCTGCAGGCAGAGCCCGTCCACGTGCCGGGGCTCGAACCGGATCATGCGCTCCACGGCACGGATGGCGTCGTCGTAGCGGCCGACGTCGAGCAGCACCTCGGCCAGCGACAGCAGGGCGTCGAGATTCCACGGATCCCGCTGCAGCAGCTCGGCGAGCGGAGCGATGGCCTCGCGCGTCCGCCCGGAGCGACGCCGCACCGACGCGAGCGCGAGCGTGGCGTCCACGTACGTGGGCACCGATTCGAGCGCGGCAAGCAACTCGGTCTCCGCGCCCGCGAAATCTCCGCGTGCCACGAGCAGCAGCGCGAGTTCGTGCCGGATCACGGCGAAGTGACGATCGACGTCGAGCGCCGCGCGATACGCCTGGATGGCGCCATCGATATCGCCACACAGGCGCGCCGCATCGCCGAGTTCCCGGAGCACGTCGGCCCGGTCGGGACAGCGGGCGCGTACGCCGTCGAGCAGATCGCGGGCCGCATGCGCGTCGCCCGCCTGGCCCCGCGCGCGCGCCACCAGCAGCAGCCAGTCCACGTTTGTGGAGTCCACGCGCAGCAGGGATTCGGCCACTTCGCGCGCTTCCGTGGAGCGGCCGAGCGCCAGCAGCGCGCGGGCTTCTCCGGCGATGGCGCGCGGCACCGTGCCATTCACGCTGCGCGCCTGACGAAAGCGCTCGAGCGCCTCGCCGTGTATGCCCTGGGCCGCGAAGACGTCGCCCAGCAGCGTGTATCCCGTCGCGCGGTCCGCACCCTGGTGCAGCGCCTGCGTGATCTCCCTGAGCGCGTCATCGGCGAGCCCGCGGGCCAGCAGGTCTGCGGCGGCGGCATAGGGCTCCGCCGCGCCGGCCGAGGGCAGCGGCGTGGACTCGCTGTCCGCGCCGTCGGGCGCCAGCTCGCTGAACAGATCATCCAGGCGACCCGAATCAAAATCAAAGCTGGCCACCGCGCCATCCACGGCGTGCGCCCCACCGAGATCCGGCGCGATGGCGAGGTCGGGATCCTCGTGCTCCAGATCGATGACCAGTTCGAACTTCTGCGGCACGTAGTACGGCTCGAGCTCCATGGCACGTTTTGTCGCGCGCAGGGCGCCGTCGTAGTCGCCCAGCGCAGACAGCGAAAACCCGAGATTGTAGTGCGCTTCCGCATAGTCGGGGCGTGCCTGGATGGCCCGGCCGAACGCGTTGCGCGCATCGGCTGGCCGCTGCATCGCGGAGAGAATCAGCCCCACGCCGTTCCACGCGACCGGGTGATCCGGCTCCACGCGCAATGCCTGCTGGTAGGCATCGATGCCGCCGCGCGCGTCGCCGCCGCGATGCAGGATGAGCGCCAGGTTCAACCACGCCTTCACGAAGTCGGGGTGCGCGCGGAGTGCCGCGCGGAACGACTCCGCCGAGCGCTCCGACTCGCCGGCGTGCGACTGCGCGACGCCAAGATTGTTGTGCGCCGTGGCGTATCCCGGATCGAGCTCGAGTGCGCGGCGGTAGCACGCCGCCGCGTCCTCGTGGCGGCCGTCGAGATGCACGGCGACGCCGCGCTCGCACCAGAGTCGCGCATTGTCAGGCTGCTCCTGCAGCAGTTGCTCGTACACGGCTACGGCGGCGTCCAGGTCGCGCTCCAGCAGATGCGCTTCCGCCATGGCGGCGAGCACCAGGCCCCGGTCCTCGTCGCGCTCGAGCGCCAGCGCATACTCCCGGAGGGCTTCGGCATGGTAGCCACGGCGCCGGAACGCCACGCCCAGCGCGTAGTGCGCCATGCTGTGCTCGCGCGCCACTTCCATCAGCTGCCGCGAATGGCGCTCCTGCCGCGCCGGCACGAGCTCGCGATACGTCGCCGCATTGTTGCGGTCGAGCGAGAGATTCGCCTGGGCGCGCCCGAGCGACGGATTGAGCTGGATGGCCCGCTGCGTCGCGGCGCGTGCTTCGTCGTGCCGCCCGAGGTCCCCCAGCACGAAGCCGAGCAGATACTGCGCATCGGCATGCTGCGGGTCGAGCGCGATGGCGTGCATGAGCGCCTCACGCGCCTCCTCCGTGGCGCCCCGGTGGTAGAGCGCATCGCCAATCCGGAAGGCGGCACCTGCGTGCGACGGTGCCAGCTCGCGGGCCCGCTCGAAGCGGACCAGCGCGCCCTCGCTGTCCCCACTGGCCTGCAGCGCCATGCCAAGCTGCAGCATGGCCTCCACATCCGTGGGATGGTGTTCGAGCAGCGCGGTGAACTCTACCGCGGCCTCCTGCGCATCACCGAGCGCCGCGTGCGCCCGCGCCAGCTCCCAGCGCGCGTCGCGATCGTCCGGGTGCAGTTGCAGGCGCTCGCGGAGTTCGGCGACGCGCCGGTCGTAATAGCCGGTGTTGAAGCACGCGACCTCGAGATTGCGCTGCGCCACCTGCATCTGCGGGTCGAGCTCCAGCGCACGACCGAACGCGGCGACGGCCTCGTCGTACATCCCCTTGTGGTAGTAGAGGACCCCGAGGTTGTTGTGCGCCCCGGCGTCCGCCGGATCGATCCGGCGGGCGAACGATCGCAGGACGTCGCGATCGCGCTGCATGGCCAGGGCAACGGTCATCGTCAGGCGATGCGCATGGCGCGCAGCAGCGCGTCGAGCGAGGACTGATCGGGCATGAGCAGGAAGAAGCCGCGCAGATGCTCGCCGTGATCCTGCAGGTAGAATTGCGTTTCTACCGCGAACACCACATCGCGCTCGGCGCCGAACTCGAGATACGCGCTCGTGAGCACCGCGGCCGACATGTCCACCGCGAAGCTCGGCGGCGACGGCAGCAGCAGCAGCCCCATGAAGTCGCTGAGCGCGTTCATGTAGGCACCGCTCAGGATGTTGCCCGCTTCCTTGAGCGCCGACTCTTCCAGCTCGCTGAAGTGGTCCGCATGGGGACCGTCACGCCGCAGCATGAGCTGGGCGAGACGCAACGCGGTGGAGTGCGGCAACAGCAGGAGCGTGCGTCCCGTCAGATCACCGGTCATGCGCATGAGCACGGCCGCCACCGGCTCCTCGGCTTCGGACACCTGCGGCGGGATGTCTTCCAGCGCGGCGATGGTCACCGTGGGCACGGTGATCATGATGGCGCTGTGTGTCATCTGTGAGAGCGCGGTGGCCGCATGTCCCGCGCCGATGTTGGCGGTTTCGCGCAGCGCGTCCAGTTCCCGCACGGACAGTGCGAACAGATCAGCCATGATGTTGCCCTCGCATGAGCCCTCCAACGTCCACGATGAGCGCGGGCGCGCCGTCTGCCAGGATGGTGGCCCCACTGAACAGGGCGGCGCCATCCCGCGCGGCGTCGAACCGCTTCACCACGATGTCCTGCTGGCTCGTCAGCTCATCCACGATGAGCCCGGCGCGCCGTTCCCCGATTTCGAGCATGACCACCTGCTCGGTGTCGTGCGTCTCCCGAGGCAGCTGCACCAGCTCGCGCAGTCGCAGTACCGGCATGCGCTGCCCGTGATGCAGCATGACCTCGCCGCCGCGCGTGCGGCGCAGCTCCGACCGATCGGTCTCCAGGGCCTCGCTCACGTGCGTCAGCGGAATGGCGTACACCTCATCGTCCACGCGCGTGAGGAGCGCCCGGACGATCGCCAGGGTGAGCGGCAGCCGCAGCGTGACCGTAGTCCCCTGCCCCTCGTGCGACGTGATTTCCACTGTGCCGCCGAGCGCGCGCACGCGGTGCAGGACGGCGTCAATCCCCACGCCGCGTCCGGATACGGCCGTGACCTGCGCCGCCGTGCTGAAGCCCGGGCGCGCGATGATCTCGAGCAGCTCGGCATCGTTGAGTGCGCCGCGCCCGCGACGTGGCACGCCCAGTTCGCGCGCGCGTCGCGTGATCGCCGCGCGGTCCATGCCTCGACCGTCGTCGCTCACACGGACGATGACCGCGGAGCGCTCGCGTGCGGCGCAGAGCGTCAGATGCCCCTCCGCCGGCTTTCCCGCCGCGACCCGCTCAGCCGCCGTCTCGAGCCCGTGGTCCAGCGCGTTCCGCAGCAGGTGCACGATCGGATCACCCAGCTCGTCGAGCAACGACCGGTCGATCTCGATGTCGTCGCCGTCCATGTCGAACACGACGTCCTTGCCAAGGCCGCGCGCGGCATCGCGCACCATGCGCGGAAAGCGATCGAACACGTGCGACACCGGCACCATGCGCGCATGCAGCACGGCGTGCTGCAGGTCGTCCAGCAACCGCGTCGTATGCTCGGCCGCTTCCACCAGCGGTGCATTGTCGCTCACCGCGGTCTCCCGTACGAGCCGGCCGCGCGCGAGGATCAGCTCGCCCACCAGATCGGTCAGCGCGTCGAGGCGGCCGATGTCCACACGCACGTGACGGGCACGCGGAGCAGCCGCGGCCGGGGACCCGCTCGGCGCGGCTGGAGTCGCAGCGGGCACGGCCGGCGCCGCTGCCGCGTCCTCCCCGTCGGTGGCCAGGACCCGCAGCCGCTGCACGAGCGGTTCGCCCACACTCGCGAGATCGTCGCCGCGCACCGCGCCCTCCACCATCCCCTCCAGCGCGTCCGCCACGTCGAGACATGCCGCGATGCGCGACGCCGTCACGGCAAGACGGCCGGCGCGCAGCGCGTCGAGCACGGTCTCCATCTCGTGCGCGAGCGCCGTCACGGCGTCGTAGCCCATGGTGGCGCTCATGCCCTTCACCGTGTGCACGGCGCGAAAGGTGGCATCGAGCGATTCGCGGGCGCCGGGCGAACGCTCCAGCACCAGCAGGTGCCGGTTCATGACCGCCAGATGCTCGCGACTCTCCGTGAGGAAGAGCTCCGCGTACCGGGCGAGATCCATCAGCCGAGCACTCGCGCCACCGCCTCGAGCACCCGCGCGGGCTGGAACGGCTTCACGACGAAGTCCTTTGCGCCGGCCTGGATGGCTTCCACGACCAGCGCCTGCTGTCCCATGGCACTGCACATGAGAATGCGCGCGGCAGGATCGATTTTCGTGATCTCCTTCACGGCATCGATGCCACCCATGTCCGGCATCACGATGTCCATGGTCACCAGATCCGGCCGAAGCTGCTGATAGCGCTCCACGGCCTGCGCGCCCGTCTCGGCCTGTCCCACGACTTCGTAGCCGGAGCCGGACAGGATGTCGGAAATGAGGGTGCGCATGAAAATGGCGTCGTCGCAAACGAGCACGGTGTGATTCACGGAACAGATCCTCCGGTCAGGCGAGAAGGGGCGAGAGCACGTCGTGGATATCGAGCAGGGGCGGCGCCGCATCGGGGCTCAACTCCGCCTCCCGGCAAATGTCGAGCACTTCATCCACCGCCACGCCAACCAGGCTGGTCCCATGCTCTACCAGCATGAGGCTGCCGGCAGGGTGCGCCGCGGCCGCATCGTGCAGCCGCAGTCCCAGATCAACGATGGTGACGACGGAGCCGTGAACGTTCAGCAGTCCCGCGATGCAGGCGGGAGCGCCCGGGAGCCGGGTGGGATGGCGATACGGCATGATCTCTCGAACCGCATCGAGCGCGACGCCATAGGTGCGACTCGACAGCCGGAAGAGAACCAGCTGCCGTGGCAGGTCATCGCGTGGAGCCGAGATGGTAGAAGCCAAAGTGGTCGAGCAGATCCGGGTTGGATGCCAGTGATGCATCGCCAGCCGCTGCCGCGACGGCCCCGGCCAGGTCGGCCGGGAGCGGCGAGCGCAGCTCCACGAGCGATCCGGAAACCGGATGCGGGAAGAGCAGCCATGCCGCGTGCAGCGCGTGGCGCCGCGCCGGCAGCTCGAGCAGCCGCCGTCCGCCACCACCACCGTACGTGTCATCTCCCGCCACCGGGTGTCCAAGGGACGCCAGATGCACGCGAATCTGATGCGTGCGTCCCGAGTACAGGTGCGCGCGTAGCAGGTCCGTCGCGTCAAAGCGGGCGAGCCGCGTGAAGTCCGTCCGCGCGACTCGCCCGGTATTGACGATTGCCATGCGCTTTCGGTCTCGCGGATCGCGGGCGATCGGCCGGTCCACCGTCACCTGGTCGGCTCCCAGATGCCCCCAGACCAGGGCGGCGTAGCGCCGGGTGATCCGGCGGGCGGCCAGCGCGGCTCCCAGCGCCCGGTGCGCCCGATCCGTTCGGGCCACGAGCAGCAGCCCGGAGGTATCCTTGTCGAGACGGTGGACAATCCCCTCCCGAGAGCTTCCACCTGTCGTAGACAGCGCGCCGCCGCGCCCCTTGAGGGCGTTGACGAGCGTGCCGCTCCAGTGCCCGGGCGCCGGGTGCACGACCATGCCGGCCGGTTTGTCGACGACGAGCACGTGCTCGTCCTCGTAGACCACGCTAAGTGGAATATCCTCGGCGATGACGCTGCGATCGGGCGGTGGCGGCACGTCCACGCGCACCACCTCGCCCGCGCGTACGTGATAGCTGGAGCGCTCGCGGCGGCCGGCCACGGTCACGTGACCGTTGGCGATGAGTGTGGCGGCCTGATTGCGGGAAAGGTCCAGCCGGCCGGCGACGAGCAGATCGAGCCGGCGATCGCTGTCCGCGTCGAGGGAAAACTGATGGACGGTGGCGGACATGCCGGTCGGGTCGGCTGCCCCGTCCGCTCCGCTAGACCTTCTGCTCGGCCGTCGGCTCAGCCACCGCCGCGGCGGCTGTCGCGCTGGCGGCGGCGCGGTCCTCGCTCCAGAGCGCCAACGCGAGCAGGCACGCGCCCGTGCTCACGGCGATGTCGGCCACGTTGAACGTGGGCCAGCGCCAGTCGTGCATGCCGATGTCCAGAAAGTCCACCACGCCGAGCGGCGAGCGAATGCGATCGATGAGATTGCCGATGGCGCCGCCGCAGACCATTCCCAGGGCCACGACACGTAACCAGTCGCCGGGGCGGGTGGTGCGGAAGAGCCGCCAGAGCACCGCCAGCGCCACCAGCGTGAGCACCAGGAAGATCTCGCGCGAATACGGGCCGAGGTGCAGGCCGAACGCGGCGCCGCGGTTGAACACCAGCGTGAGCCGCACCCAGTCCCCCACGACTTCACGCGGAATCTGACGGGGAACCAGCAGGGTGACGGCGATGAGCTTCGTGACGATGTCCGCCGCCACGATGCCGAGCACCAGCGACCAGAATACTCCGCTCTCAGTTCTGTTCGGGCTGCTGCCGCTTTCCATTTTCCTCACGCTGCTTGCAGGCTATGCACAGCCGGGCATGCGGCAGCGCGTCGAGACGATCAAAGTCGATTTCCCCACCACACGTCTGGCACTTCCCGAAGATCTCCGGCGTCTGGTAGAGCCGCCGGAGCGCCTGATCGATGTGCCAGAGGAACCGCCCCTCCTGACTGGCAAAGAGAAATGCCTTTTCACGCTCCATGGCATCGGTGCCCTGATCGGCCATGTGAAACGAGTATGAGCTGAGGTCGCCGTCCGCCGACTGGGGCGTGGCGTTGAAGGCCTCGGAGTAGTTGCCGAGCTCCTTGAGCACACGGCGGCGCTCCTCGAGCAATCGCTTCTCGAAGTGGGCCAGTTGCTTCTTCGTCATTGGCTTGCTCTTTTTCACGCTCACGGATGGAGCCATTGCTAGTGTGCTCTCGTCAAGGCAATGCGCACGGTGTCGTCGAGCAACTCCACCGTCTGCACCGCGTCCGCCGGAACCATGACATCACCGCCGGTGATAATGCCACGCGCGAGCACTTCGCCCGCGATATACCCCTCATGCCTGCGTACCACCGCCTCCACCGACGCCGAGCCGGTCACCTGCAGCCGCACCCGGTCGCTCACGTCATAATCCAGATCCCTACGCATGCGCTGTACCCGACTCACGAGCTCCCGGGCAACGCCCTCCGCGCGCAACTCGTCCGTCACCGTTGGATCGATCGCGGCAACGTAGCCGCCGTCCTCCTGGACGACCAGCTCGCCCGACGCGCGCCGTACGATGTCCAGATCCTCCGCCGAGAGCGTGTGCGACTCCCCATCCACCGCGACCGCCACCGGATTGCCGCGCTCGAACGCCAGCAACGCATCGCTCGAAAGCGCCGCCACCGCCCGCGCGGCCAACGGCGTCCGCTTGCCGAAGCGCTTGCCGAGCGACCGGAAATTCGGCTTCGCTTCGAGACGCACGAGCGCGTCACTGCTGGACACGAATTCAACCGTCTTCACGTTCAGCTCAATTCGAAGTAACGGCTCAAGCGCCTCGAACGTTCCAGCCCTGTAATTTGGCACCACGCACACCAATCGTGAAAGTGGCTGGCGCACATTCACCCTGGCGCTCTCTCGCGCCGCGCGCGCCAGGGTGACCAGCCGCCGAATGTCCGCCATTCCCTGCTCGAGCGCCGGGTCCGGCGTGCCGGTGGCACCGCCAAAGCCGGCCACGTGCACCGAGTCGCCCGTCAGCTCCCGGTGCATCCAGTCCGTGAGGAACGGCGCGAACGGCGCCAGCAGGCGGCACGTCACCACGAGCACCTCGTGCAGCGTGGCGAAGGCCGCGCGATGGTCGGGCCCGTCCACATCGTAGAAGCGCGCGCGCGAACGGCGGACGTACCAGTTGGAGACGTCGTCCACCAGAAAATCCATCACCGCGCGAGCCGCCAGCGTCGCATCGTAGCCCAGCATGAATCCATCCACCTCGCGCTGGAGGTGCGCCAGGCGCGAGAGAACCCAGCGGTCGATCGCCGGACGCGCGTCGGGTGCCGGATCTCCCGGTCCCGGTGACCAGCCGAAATTCGCGTACCGCGCAAAGATGCCGCTGTAGACGTTTCTGAACGTGACCAGGAAGCGCCCGGCCAGCTCGCGGATGGCATCTTCGTCGAACCGCCGCGGCACCCACACCTGGCTCGACGCGATGAGAAAGAGCCGGATGGCGTCGGCGCCGTGCCGCTCGAGCACGGCCCAGGGATCCACCGCGTTCCCCCTGGACTTGGACATCTTGGCGCCGCTGGCGTCCAGCACGAGATCGTTCACGACGACGGACCGGTAGGGTGCCGCGAGCGCGTCGGTCGCCCCGTCCGCCATGTTGCCCGGAATCGCGTCTCCCAACCCCGTGGCAATCGCCAGCAGCGAGTAGAACCAGCCGCGCGTCTGGTCCACTCCCTCGGCGATGAAATCCGCCGGATACTGGCGTGACAGCATGGCCGCGCCGTCGAAGGGATAGTGCCACTGCGCGAACGACATCGAGCCCGAGTCGAACCAGGTGTCGATGACCTCGGGCACGCGATGCATCGTCCCGGTGCAACCGCTCTGGCCGCAGCGCCACTCGTAGCGGTCGATGTAGGGTTTGTGGGGGTCGAACGATCCGGGCAGCGGTTGTCCCCAGCGCGCGGCCAGCTCCGCGTAGCTGCCGATCGCTTCGCGGTGCGCATCGTTCGCATCGCACACCCACACGGGCAGCGGTGTTCCCCAGTACCGGTCGCGCGACAGCGCCCAGTCAATGTTGTTGCGCAGCCACTCGCCAAAGCGTCCCTCGCCCACCTCCTCCGGATGCCACGCCACGCGTGCATTGCGCGCCAGCATCGCATCACGGAAGGCCGTGGTGCGCACGAACCAGCTCTCGCGCGCGTAATAGAGCAGCGGCGTGCCGCAGCGCCAGCAGTGCGGATATGAATGCTCCAGCGTGCCGGCCTTCCAGAGGACGCCACGCGCCTTCAACTCCTCGATGATCACCGGATCGGCGGCCTTCACGAACATGCCGCCCACGTGCGGCATGTCCGCGGGAAATTCACCGCGCAGATCCACCGGCTGCAGAAAGGCCAGCGCGTGCCGCCGCCCCGCCGCGTAGTCGTCGGCGCCGAATGCGGGCGCCATGTGCACCACCCCGCTCCCATCTTCTGCCGACACGAACGATTCGGCGACGATCACCTCGTGGTCACCCTCACCATACGGCACCCAGTCCAATGGACGGCGATAGCGGAGTCCCGCCAGCCTCGCGCCGGGCAGGCGCCGCACGACCTCCCACCGATCCGTCCAGTCCTCTCCCATCACCGCCGCGACACGTGCCGCCGCGAGCATCAGCGTGGACGCATCGCCGCCCGTGCGCCGCCGCAACTCCACGTATTCGAGATCCGGATGCACCGCCAGCGCCACATTGGACACGAGCGTCCAGGGAGTGGTGGTCCAGACCAGGATCCGCCGTGAGGGCGACTGAACAGGGAGCTGAGGGGCCCCGGCAGGGGCATTCCTCCCCGATTCCCCATTCCCGGTTGCCGATTCCCCGCTGGTCGCGTCCCGTAACTCCAGTGCGATGTACACGCTGGGGTCCGTCACCTCCTCGTACCCCTGCGCCACCTCGTGACTCGACAGCGTGGTCCCGCACCGCGGACAGAACGGGAGAATCTTGTGGCCGCGATAGAGCAGCTCGCGGTCGAAGAGCGTCTTCAGCGCCCACCACACGCTCTCCACGTACTCGTTGGAGTACGTGATGTACGGATTCGCGTAGTCGAGCCAGTAGCCGATGCGCGCGCTCAGCTCCTCCCATTCACCCTTGTACTTCCACACACTCTCGCGGCAGAGCTGGTTGAACCGCTCGACGCCGATCTCCTCGATCTGATGCTTGCCGTTGATGCCGAGTGCCTTCTCCACCTCGATTTCCACGGGAAGTCCGTGCGTATCCCAACCCGCCTTCCGCAGCACGCGATATCCCTTCATCACGCGATAGCGGCAGAACAGGTCCTTGACCGTTCGCGAGAACACGTGGTGGATGCCGGGGCGACCGTTCGCCGTGGGCGGTCCCTCGAAGAAGACGAAGTCCTTCGCGCCCTCACGTTCGCGCACCGTGCGCGCCAGAATGTCCTCCGCGGCCCAGCGTTCGAGCATTTCCTGCTCGAGCACGGCGGCCGGATCTTCAGGTGGCAGCAGTTGATAACGCGTGCCGGCGCGGCTTCCGGCCGGCGGCGCCACGGACCCGGCGGTGCTCACAGTCGCTCCAGTACGCCGGTCACGAGCGCGGAGAGGGCGGGCTCGGCGCGTCCCGCGACGGCAATGATCTGCTCGACGCTCGCGGGTTCGAGCGCATCCGGCAGACAGCGATCGGTGATGATGGACAGCCCGAGCACGCGCATGCCCCCGTGCACCGCGACGATCACTTCCGGCACCGTGGACATGCCCACCACATCGGCGCCGATGCCGCGGAGAAATCGGTACTCGGCCCGTGTCTCGAGGCACGGGCCAGGGACGGCCACGTACACGCCCTCGCGCATGGTAACGCCCTGCGCCGTCGCCACCGAGCGAGCGAGATCGCGCAGCGCGGCGTCGTATGGCGCGGACATGTCAGGAAATCGCGGGCCCAGCCGGTCGTCGTTCGGACCGATCAGCGGATTGTCACCCAGCAGATTGATGTGATCCGCCATGAGCATCAGCTCGCCCGGATTCCAGAGCGGGTGCATTCCGCCGCACGCATTGGTGACCACGAGCACCCCCGCTCCCAGCGCCTGCATCACGCGCACGGGAAAGCTCACCTGCTGCGCCGTGTAGCCTTCGTACAGGTGAAAGCGCCCCTGCATGGCCACGACGCGCCTCCCCGCGAGCGTGCCGCATAGCAGCCGGCCGGAATGCGATTCCACCGTGGCGCGGGGAAACGCCGGGATGTGCGCGTAGTCAATGACGACCTCGACCTCGATGACACGGGCCAGCGCCCCGAGACCGGTGCCAAGGATGATCGCCGTGTCCACGGTGCCGGAAAACCGATCGCGCACCGCGGCCACGGCGGTGGCAACCTGTTCCTGTGTGTGCGCGGCGGCGGGCGAGCGATGCGCCGCCAGGATCGTGGCGTCGTCGAGCCGAAGGCCCGTCATTCCTTGACCAGCGACTCGAGCCAGGCCGGCGTCTTGAGATGCTGTCGCAGGTCGGACACCGGCCCTTCGGCCGCCTTCGTCTCCCCACTCGTGCGCGCCTGCGGCGTGGGCATTTCCGTGGCGTTGAGCTCCGCCAGGTGACGCTCCATCACCGCGCGGAGCTGATTGATGTACGCCATGCGGGATTTCTCGAGCGTGGCGATATCCGATTCGAGGCGCCGGATCTCCGCGCGCACGGTCTCCATGAGCTTCTCGCCTTCCGCGCGCGCCTCGCGCAGAATGAGCTGCGCCTCGCGATCCGCCTGCTCCCGCGTTTCCGCGCGCAGCTGCTGCGCCGACACCAGCGCATCGTTCAGCGCGCGATCGCGGTCGCGAAAGGCCTTGAGCTGTTCGTGAAATCCGCGCGCCTTGGACTCGAGCTCCTGATTCTGCCGCGTGAGGCGCTCGACCTCTTCCGCGACCTGGGCCCGAAAGTCCTCGACCTTCCGTTCGTCGTAGCCGCGGAACGCCTTGGCGCCAAAGTCATAGCGCCGTACGTCGAGCGCGGTCAGATGAAATGATTCGTCCGTCATGTGCCTCTCGCTCCAAACAGGATGGTCCCCAACCGAACCATCGTCGCTCCTTCCTCCACCGCCACTTCATAGTCCCCGGACATTCCCATGGACAACTCCGCCGCCGGATGTCCGAGCCGGCACAACGTGTCGCGAGCGGCACGTGCACCGGCAAAGATTTCGCGCAGCGCCGCCTCCGGCGCGTCCAGCGGCGCCATCGTCATGACGCCCTGCACCGCGATCCCGCCGCACCCGCAGAGCCACTCGCCAACCGGTTCCACGTCGGCCGGTGCGAACCCGCCCTTGCTCGTCTCGCCAGACACGTTCAACTGCAGCAGCGCATGCACCGGGCGCCGGCGACTCACTCCGTGTTCATGCACTGCTTCCGCCAGACGCCGGCTGTCCACCGAGTGCAGCAGCGTGAAGTGATCCACCGCCTTCAGCTTGTTCCGCTGCAGGTGTCCGATGAGATGCCAACGCACCGGCTCCGTGACGGCGTGCATCTTGGGCAGCGCTTCCTGCACACGGTTCTCACCCACATCGTGCACGCCGGCGTTCCACGCTGCGCGCACCGCGTCAGGGCCGTGCGTCTTCGTGACGGCAACGAGTGTGACCAGCTGCCCGTGCCCGCCTCGCGCCACCGCGGCCGCGATGCGCTCCCGCACCTCGGCCAATCGGCCCGCGAGGTCCTCGTAAAGCATAAGCCGTGAAGCTATCGCCGGTTACGTATTGAATCAAGAAAATCCATCGCGACCGGCCAGCATTCTGTTACACGGCTAGGCCCCCCGGCACGCAACGGGGCACCAGCGGGAAGCTGTGTCGACTGGAGGGCGCGAGGCGCTCAGGCGCGCAACTGCAGAACGGGCACTTCGCCGGTCGTACGCGGCGCGCGCCCCGCCACGAGATCCCGTACCTGCGGCGCCGTCAGGCCGCGCGTCAGCCGCCCGTTCTCGGCCACCGAGATCTTGGCGGTTTCCTCGGACACGACGACCACCAGCGCGTCGGTCTCCTCACTGAGTCCAAGCGCCGCACGGTGCCGGGTGCCGAGGGTCTTGTCCACCATCTGCGCCTGGGAGAGCGGGAGAATGCAGCCGGCACCAATGATCATGTCGCCGCGAATGATCACGGCTCCATCGTGCAGCGGCGAGTATGGCGTGAAGATCGTGGCCAGCAGGTCCGCCGACACCTTCGCCTGCATCTCCGTTCCCGACGCGAGATAGTCGCCCAGCGCGATCTCCCGCTCGAGCGCGATAATGCAGCCGATGCCCGAGCGACTCAGCCGCTCCACCGCGCCGGCTATTTCCTCGGCGACCTCGCCCATATCCATGCGCTTGAAGATGCGCGAGAAGGGAGACTGCCCCAACCGCGCCAGCGCGGCGCGCAGCTCCGGCGCAAAAATCACGAGTGCCGCGAACAGCCCGTACCGGAAGAGGATGTCCAGCACGTACGTGATCATGGAAAAGCGGAAAAGCCAGGCCAGGGCGTACACGAACGCGAGCACGCCGATTCCCACGAGCATCTGCACCGCGCGCGTGCCATGGACCAGCAGCAGCAGCCGGTAGATGCCATACGCGACGACGGCGATCTCGATGGCATCGCGCCAGCCGAAGCTCAGGAACCGGAATTGATCGAGAATGTTCACGAAGCGCCCCTGCTCCGCAGAATGCCCCACGCCACGTCCAGTGCCCGGCGATGCGCCCGCACATCGTGCACGCGGAAAATGCGTGCGCCCAGCGTGAGCGCCACGACGTTTGCGCCAATGGTGCCGTCCACGCGATCGGCGGGCTCGCGCACGCCACTCAGCTCCCCCACCACGCGCTTGCGTGATACACCAACCACAAGCGGATATCCCAACGCCACCAGGCGATCGAGCGAGGCGAGTACCGCCACTGACTGTTCGCCCCGCTTGGAAAAGCCGATGCCCGGATCGAGCGCGATCTTCTCCCTCGACACGCCGCGCGCCTCTGCGGTTTCCACACGCGCGCACAATTCGGCCATCACCTCACCAGCCACATCACTACCATAGTGCGCGTGCGTGTAGCTCGCCATGTCTCGCACGCCGCCACGCGAATGCATGAGCACCACGCCCGCGCCCGCGCGCGCACAGACGTCTGCGCTGCGAGGATCGAGCCGGAAGGCCGAGACGTCGTTGATGATCTCGGCGCCCGCATCCAGTGCGGCCAGTGCCACCTCGCTCTTCACCGTGTCCACTGAGAGCGGCACGTTCGGCAGGCGGCGGCTCAGTTCCCGGACGACGGGAAGCACCCGGTGCAGTTCCTCCGGCTCGTCTACCGGCGTGGGACTTTGCGGTCGCGTGCTTTCGCCACCAATGTCCAGCACGTCCGCCCCCTCCTCCGCCAGCCGCTCCCCCTGCGCCACCGCCGCATCCACTGATAAAAAATTACCCCCGTCGCTGAAGCTGTCGGGGGTAACGTTAATGATCCCCATGAGACAGGGACGATCGAGAGGCAGTATACTCGAGCGGAGGGACCAAGGCATGAAGCGGTGGCTGGTGGCTGGTGGAAAGGCGGTGACTGGAGGCTGGTGGCTGGTAGCTGGTCCAGCTACCAGCCACCAGCCTCCAGCTACCATCACGCCGGTGCCACCTCCGGACCGCCCAGAAGCGGAGGCTTCACGGGCTTGGGTTGCGGCACGGTGACGGGCGCCGTGGCCGAAGGCGGTGCCCCCGTAGGCAGCTTGCGCGGCGGCAGCTTCTCGCCCCGAACCAGGATCTCAATGTCGTCCGCCGTGAGCGTCTCGCGTTCGAGCAGCGCACCCGCGATCGAATTGAGCAGATCAATGTTGTCGACCAGCGTCTGACGCGCGCGCTCGTAGCTCTCGGTGAGCAGCCGCTTCACCTCGGCGTCCACCAGCTGCGCCGTCCGCTCCGAGACCTCGCGCCGGTGTCCCAGCTCACGGCCGAGGAACACTTCCTGCTCGTTGTCGCCAACCAGCACGGGGCCGATCGAATCGGAGAGCCCCCACTGCGCGACGTACCGGCGCGCGAGTGACGTGGCCTTCTGGATGTCGTTCGCGGCGCCGGTCGTCACCTTGTCGTGCCCGAAGATCAGCTCCTCCGCCACGCGCCCGCCGTACGTCATGACGAGCATGGCCTCGAGCTGCTGCCGCGTGACCGAGTAGCGATCCTCCGTTGGCAGCGTGAACGCCAGCCCCAGCGCGCGCCCGCGCGGCACGATGGTCACCTTGTGCAGCGGGTCGCACCCCTTCGTCTTGATGGCGCACACCGCATGGCCGGCCTCGTGATAGGCCGTGTTGCGCTTCTCCTCATCCTTCATGACCATGGACTTGCGTTCGGCGCCCAGCATCACCTTGTCCTTGGCCTCCTCCAGATCGGTGAGCATCACGCGGTCGTGACTGCGGCGTGCAGCGAGCAGTGCGGCCTCGTTCACCAGGTTCGCGAGATCGGCGCCCGACATCCCCGGCGTGCCGCGGGCAATGACGCTCATGTCCACGTCGTCACTCACGGGCACCTTGCGCAGGTGCACGCGCAGGATTTCCTCGCGGCCGCGCAGATCGGGCAGATCCACCACCACCTGCCGGTCGAACCGGCCGGGGCGCAGCAGTGCGGGATCGAGCACATCGGGACGGTTCGTCGCGGCGATGAGAATCACGCCCTCGTTGGACTCGAAGCCGTCCATCTCCACGAGCAACTGGTTCAGCGTCTGCTCGCGCTCGTCATGGCCGCCGCCGAGTCCGGCGCCGCGATGACGGCCCACCGCATCGATTTCGTCAATGAAGATGATGCACGGCGCATGCGCCTTGCCCTGTTCGAACAGGTCGCGCACGCGGCTCGCGCCCACACCCACGAACATCTCCACGAAGTCCGAACCGGACATCGAGAAGAACGGACGACCGGCTTCACCCGCCACCGCGCGTGCGAGCAGCGTCTTGCCGGTGCCCGGAGGACCGACCAGGAGCACACCCTTGGGCAGCCGCCCGCCCAGCCTGGTGAATCGTTGCGGATCCTTCAGGAAGCCGATGATCTCCTGCAACTCTTCCTTGGCCTCGTCGGCGCCTGCGACGTCGGCGAACGTCACCTTGGGCGTGTCGCCCGTGAGCAGCTTCGCCTTGCTCTTGCCAAAGCTGAACGCCTTGGCGCCGCCTGCCTGCATCTGCCGGAAGATGAACAGCCAGAACCCGATGATCACGAGCCAGGGCAGCCACGTGATGAGCAGATACCCGAGCGACGGCTTGGCGTCCTGCGCGCTGATCACGACGTTCGCGTCACGCAGTCGTTCGACTTCCTTGGGGCTGTTCGCCACGGGAAGCCGCACGGAGAACTTGGTGATGTCCTTGTTCCCCTCGTGCACCTGCGACTTGAAGTCGCCGGTGATCAGCTTCCCATCCTGGATGGTGACCTTCGCGATGTTCCCCTTCTCGAGCTGCTGCCCGTATTCCGTGTAGTCAATTTCCGTGGGCGAGTCGCCGGCCCCTCCGGACAACCGGAGGAACAGGATCGGAATGAGGATGAGCAGCAGCCAGAACGCGACCGTCTTGGACACGTGCGCCCAGTGAAACTGCCGCTTGGGAGGTGGTCTGTCAGCCATTACTGCAAACTCGCGATATAGGGCAAATGACGAAAGTTCTCGGCGTGGTCGAGCCCATATCCGACGAGAAACTCATTGGGCGCATCAAATCCAACAAAACGGACCGGATACGCCAGGTGATCGGCGACGTGCTTGTGCAATAATGCGCAAATATCGAGCGAGCGTGGCTCGCGGGCGGACAATACGTCCATCAGGCGATTCAACGTACGCCCGGAATCTACAATATCTTCTACAACTAGAATGTGTTTGCCCCTCAGATTTGTTTCCGGATCGTACGCCAGTCGGACATGCCCGCTCGACGCCATGGCGTCGCCGTAGCTCGCCGCCACCACGAAGTCCACCTGCAGCGGCCGGCGAATCTGGCGCACGAGGTCGCCCAGAAAGATAAAGCTCCCCTTGAGCAATCCCAGCACCAGCAGCTCGCCCTCCGCATACGCGTCCGTAACGGCTTCACCCAGCTCACGCACGCGTCCGGCAATGGTCTCCTCGTCAAACGCCACGCGCTTCACCGGGCGGCCGTCGAGACGCGGATCAGCGGTCGTTGTGCTCACAGCGGAATAGTACCTCCGGTCTGCCGGACCGGACGGTTGCCGCCTCACCGCGGCGCACCCCGGGAACCCAGACGATCTCTTCTCCGGAGAGGACGACTGGCCAGCCCGTTCGGCTCGCGGCGTCCACTCCTGCATCGCGCAGCAGCCCCTTGATCCGCCGCGGCCCCCGGGCCCCGGCTGGCGTCATCCGGTCACCCGGGTGCCACCCACGCACGGTGAGCGCCGCCTCGGCGGAGAACGACGCCTCCCATAGCGATGGCGCGCGTTTCGGGAACGGATTTCGCGAACGGGTGCGCCGAAATCGAAAACCGGCGAAGACCGTTCCATCGCGCAGCGTGCTTTCCGTATCCGCTTCGACGTGCGTGTGCTGATGTCGCAGCCGCAGCCGATCTCCCTGACGCACGATCTCGTAACCGCCCGAGAGCTGGATGCGACCGCCTGCCCTCTCCTGCGTGGTAAACTGGGCGGCGCGTTCCGTTCCACGGCGATCCATGGCGATGCCCAGCTGCGCCGCGAGAACCGGCCAGATCAGCCGCAGCATCGGAGCATCATATCCGGCGAGCCTGGTGCGGGCAACCACCACGCTGTCACCCTCGCGCGCGGGCTGCAGCGCCGAGCCAACGACGTCATCCAGCTCGCGCCGCAGCGCTGCGGCACGGGCCGCGAGGTCGAGCAGTTCATCGCTGAGCCCCGGCCGCACGCGGTTGCACGCAGGCAGGAGGTCCAGGCGCACGCGATTGCGCAGAAAGCGACGCGACGCGTTGGACGGATCTTCGATCCAGGCGAGCTGCCGGGCCCGGGCGTAGCGCGCGATGTCCGATCGCGCGAGCGAGAGCAGCGGCCGCACCACGTCGCTCGGGGCGAAGAGCGCCGCCAGCCCTCGCGCGCCCGCCCCGCGCAGTGCGCGCAGGAAGACGGTCTCCACCTGATCGTCGCGCGTGTGCGCGGTGGCCACGCGAGCGTGGTGATCGCGCGCGACCGCATGCAGGAAGTGCCAGCGTGCGTCGCGCATGGCCGCTTCCGATCCGGGGTGTCCGACGGCGCGCCCGCGCGCCACGGGGAAGCCCAGCACCGTCGCGCGCGCTTCGACCTGGTCGGCTGCCTGGGTTGCCCACGGGCCGGAGCCGTGGTCGAAGGTGGCCACGCACGCCACTCGCTCCGGACAGACTCGCGACACGGCGTCGAGCAGCACCATGGAGTCGACGCCGCCGGACACGGCCAGCACGAGGCGGGCCACGCCAGGCATCGCGGTGCGCACCTCGCTGAGGACAAGAGCTTCCGTCTTGGTCATGCGGAAAACTACGCCGATAGGCGGAGTCGCGCCCCTGGCGTCATGCCGGGCGGCCCTCACCTACTGGCCCGGCGGCACCGCGATACGTACATTTCCGCACGATCGTCATGGCATCAACCACTCACTCGTCGGGGACATCGTGGAGACGAACGGACCATTGGGCCTGCTCTGGATGAGCATCGGGTTGGGCTGCTTCTATGTTGGCCTCCTCTGGCTCAATCTCCTGCTCGGCCACTTCCTCACGCC